>NZ_SMKN01000014.1 GCF_004348675.1 Micromonospora sp. KC606
GCCACGGACCCCGCCGCCCGCGCCGCCGCACTGGCCGGCACGCTCTCCGACGAGGACCTGGTTGGCCAGGTGCTGATGCCCTACGCGTACGGCAGTTCGGCCACCACCGTCACCCCCGCCTCCGCCGCCGGCAACCGGGCCCTCGGCGGCGTCGACACCCCGGCCGAGATGGTGGCCAGGTACCGCCTCGGCGGGGTGATCCTGGTCGGCTTCAGCGCCGACGACCCCACCTCCGGCAACCAGGCCACCACCAACGTCGACAGCCCGAAACAGGTCCGAGAGCTGACTGACGGGCTACGCGCGGCCGCCGCGAAGCTTCCCGCCGGCGCCGCCCCCCTCCTGATCGGCACCGACCAGGAGTACGGCGTGGTCACCCGGGTCACCGACGGGGTGACCATCCTGCCCAGCGCCCTCGCCGCCGGGGCGGCCGGCAAGCCGGCGCTGACCGAGGCCGCCTGGCGGGCCGCCGGCAGCGAACTGGCGGCGATGGGGATCAACCTGGACTTCGCGCCGGTCGCCGACGTGCTCGCCACCCGCAGCACGGTGATCGGCTCCCGCTCCTTCGGCGCCGACCCGAAGGCCGCCTCCGCCCAGGTCGCCGCCGCCGTGCGGGGGCTGCAGAGCGCCGGGGTCGCGGCGAGCGTCAAACACTTCCCCGGGCACGGCCTGAGCGCCGACGACTCGCACGAGGAACTGCCGGAGATCACCCAGTCCCGCGGCGAGCTGGACCGCGTCGCGTTCCCGCCGTTCGCCGGCGGCGTCGACGCCGGCGCCATGGCGGTGATGTCCGCGCACCTGGACGTCAAGGCGGTCGACCCGGGCACGCCGGCCACCTTCTCCCGCAAGCTGCTCACCGACGTGCTCCGCGGCCAGCTCGGCTTCACCGGCGTGGTGATCACCGACGGGATGAACATGGCGCCGGCCAAGCGGTACCCCCCGGGTGAGGCGGCCGTGAAGGCGCTGCTGGCCGGCAACGACCTGATCCTGATGCCGCCGAACGTCGGCCAGGCGTACGACGGGCTGCTCGCCGCGCTGCGCGACAAGACGCTGCCCCGGGACAGGCTGGTCGATGCGGCCACCCGGGTACTGACGATGAAGTTCCGGCTCGCCGACCGGCCCGCCCCGGCGATGTCCACGCTGAACAGCCCCGCGCACCGCAAGGCCGCTGACGCTCTCGCGTCCGCGGCCGTCACCATGCTGCGCGGCAGCTGCGCCGCGCCCGTGCGTGGCCCGGTCACCGTCACCTCCTCCAAGGGACGGGAGCGCACCCGGGCCGTGCTGGCCGAGGCGCTCACCGCCGCCGGGGTCAAGGTGGTGCCCAGCGGCGGCACCCAGGTGCACCTGGTCGGCTACGGCGACGGGGCCGGCGACCTGAGCGCCGACGCGGCGGTGACCGTCGCCATGGACACCCCGTACGTGCTGGAGAAGGCGACGTCACCGACCCTGCTGGCCACCTACTCGTCCAGCCGGACCTCGATGACCGCGCTCGCCCGGGTGCTCGCCGGCAAGGCGCGGCCGGCCGGTCGGTCGCCGGTCCCGGTGCCCGGTCTGCCCGCCACCAGCTGCGCCTGACGCGCGGGCCGGGTCCGGGAGCGGTCAGGGCGCGAGGACGGCGAAGTGCCCCCCGTGTGGGCGTCAGCCGGCGACGGCGACCGTCCGCCCGGCCAGGCGGTACCCGGGCAGGACGTCGTTGGCCTCGGCGATCAGCCCCTCGCTCACAGCCAGCAGAACGGTCCGGTCGCCGGCGGGGACCGCCAGGGCCCACTCCCGGTTCTTCTCCTCGATCAGCTCGTTCGTGGTGATCCAGGAGGCCTCGACCGCGTCCACGGCGCCGGCCCGGACCGTCCGGTACTGCGGGTCGCTGGCCTTCGCGTCACCGGCGACGAACGCCTCCAGCGCCGGTCGTGGGTCGGTGGCGGGCTGGTCGGTGAGCCACACCCGCAGGAAACCGGCGCCGGCGGCCCGGCCGTCGACCTCGCACTGGACCGTCGCGCCGCCCCGCCTGGTCAGCGCCTCGCCGAGCAGTTCACCCAGCTCGCCCTCGGGCGCCTTGATCGGTTTCGCGGTCCGTTCTGGCCCGATGGAGAAGGTGAGCGGCAGTTCGCAGCCGCTGCCCTTGCCGCCGACCGTGGTGCCGGCCGGGGCCGGCGCGATCTCGTCGTGCCAGGGCGCGCCGGTGGCGCTCGGGACAGCCGACGGCGAGGGTGCCGCCGACGGCCCGGTCCGGCCGTCGGCACAGCCGGCGGTCATGGTGAGAGTGAGTGCGGCCAGTACGGCCAGCCGTCGCGTCATGTGTCCCGTCCCCGTCGAATCTTCCGCCGTCGAAACGGCGACCGACGGATGCTAGCCGACGCGTGGCGTCGGGTGCTGCCCGCGCGAGGGTCGGCCACGCGACGGCCGGCACTGCCGGTGAAAAGGGCAGCATCAGCGGTGGAAATGCGGATGCGGCAGCGGGCGAGCACTGGGAGGCTGCCCGGCATGGGACAGGACGCGCAGGGATTCGCGTACGTGGAACGGGCGGACGGCTCGGTGGTGATCACCCACCACGGCCGGGCGGCCGGCACGCTGCGGGGCGGGCGCGCGACGGAGTTCCTCGTCGAGGTCGGCGAGGACCCGCAACTGGTGATGGCCCGCTGGACGGGCAACTACCGCCGGGGCAACGAGCGGACCGCCCGCCAACATCCCCGCAACCGGGGTTGAGACGCCCGTGGGGTCCGCGCTCGACGAGCGCGGACCCCACGGATGCGTCCGGTCTTACAGTGGAATGTTGCCGTGCGCGCCCCGAGCGGCCGGGGCCGCGGCGAGCGCCTCGGCGATCCGACGCCGGGTCTCCTCCGGCTTGATCACGTCGTCCACGACGCCGATCTCCAGGGCCCGGTTCACGCCGCCGGCGACCCGGATCTGCTCCTCGATCAACTGCGCGCGCAGCGTCTCCCGCTGCTCCGCCGGGGCTGCGGCGAGCTTCTTGCGGTGCAGGATGTTCACCGCCGCGCTGGCGCCCATCACCGCGACCTCCGCGTTCGGCCAGGCGAAGACCGCGGTCGCGCCGAGCGAGCGGGAGTTCATGGCGATGTACGCGCCACCGTACGCCTTGCGGGTCACCAGCGTCACCCGCGGCACGACCGCCTCGGCGAAGGCGTGCAGCAGCTTCGCCCCGCGCCGGACCACACCGTCCCACTCCTGGCCCAAACCGGGCAGGTAGCCGGGGACATCGACCAGCACGATCAGCGGCACCCCCAGCGAGTCGCACATCCGCACGAACCGGGCGGCCTTCTCGGCGCTGGACGCGTCGAGGCAACCACCGAGCCGCAACGGATTGTTGGCGATCACGCCGACCGTACGGCCGGCGAACCGGCCGAGCGTGGTGACGACGCTCGGCGCCCACTTGGCGTGCAGCTCCACGCCGGGGGCATCGAGCAGCGCCTTGACCACCGGCTTCACGTCGTACGCCCGGTTGGTCTCGGTCGGCATCCGCGCGGCCAGGTCGTGGCCCTCGTCGCCCACCGGCACGTCGTCCGGGGAGAGCCGGCCCTGGCAGCCGAGCAGCGCGGCGAGCTTGCGGGCCTCCACCATCGCCGCGGCGTCGTCGGCGCACGTCACGTGCACCACGCCGGAGCGCCGGCCGTGCGGCTCGGGACCGCCGAGACGCTCCATGTCGACCTGCTCGCCGGTGACGCTGCGGACCACCTCCGGGCCGGTCACGAAGATCCGGCCCGTCCCGCTCATCACCACGATGTCGGTCAACGCCGGACCGTACGCGGCCCCGCCGGCCGCCGGGCCGAGCACCACCGAGATCTGCGGCACCCGGCCGGAGGCCCGCACCATCGCCGCGAAGACCTGCCCGACGGCGTCGAGCGCGACCACGCCCTCGGCCAGCCGGGCGCCGCCGGAGTGCCAGAGACCGAGCACCGGCACCCGCTCCCGCACGGCGGTGTCGATCGCGTCGACGACGTGCCGGCACCCCTCGGTGCCCATCGCGCCGCCCATCCGGGTGGCGTCGGTGGCGTACGCGATCGCCGGCGTCCCGTCGATCTCACCCCGTGCCCAGAGCACGCCGGAGGTGTCCCGTGGCGCCAGCAGGCGCAGCGAGCCGGCGTCGAACAGGGCCCGGAGCCGGACCTCGGGATCACGGTAGTCCGTTGTCGGGGTTTCCGCGCTGACGGCGGTCGTGGTCACTTGAGCCTCCAAGGCTGTGGTCTCAGGCCCGCGTGAAGACGAGAGCCACGTTGTGGCCGCCGAATCCGAACGCGTTGTTCAGCGCGGCGGGGATCTCCATGTGGCGCGCCTCGTGTGCGGCCACCTCCAGGGTCAGACCGTCGTCCGGGTCGTCCAGGTTGATCGTCGGAGGGACGACCCCGTCGCGGATGGCCAGGATGGTGGCGATCGACTCCAGCGCCCCGGCCGCGCCGAGCAGGTGACCGGTCATCGACTTGGTCGCCGACAGCACCGGGTGGTCCCCGACGGCCTGGTGCAGCGCGCCGATCTCCAGCATGTCGCCCACCGGCGTCGACGTCGCGTGCGCGTTGACGTGCATGATGTCCATTCTGGCCACGTCGGAGTCCGCGATCGCCTTCCGGATTGCCCTGATGGCGCCCTCACCCTCGGCGTGCGGCTGCACCATGTCGTACGCGTCGGAGGTGATGCCGGCGCCGGCGAGGCGGGCGTACACCCGGGCGCCGCGGGCCGCCGCGTGGTCGGCCCGTTCCAGCACCACGATGCCGGCGCCCTCGCCGAGGACGAAGCCGTCGCGGCCCTTGTCCCACGGGCGGGAAGCCCGTTCCGGCTCGTCGTTGCGGGTGGACATCGCCCGCATCGAGGCGAACCCGGCGATCGGCAGCGGGTGGATGACCGCCTCGGTGCCACCGGCCACCACCACGTCGGCCCTGCCGGCGCGGATGATGTCCAGCCCCAGCGCGATGGCCTCGGCCCCGGTGGCGCAGGCGCTGGCCACCGAGTGCACCCCGGCCTTGGCGCCCAGCTCCAGCCCGATCCAGGCGGCCGGCCCGTTCGGCATCAGCATCGGCACCGTGTGCGGGGAGACCCGCCGGGGGCCGGACGCCTCCAGAATGTCGTCCTGGGCGAGCAGGGTGGTGGCGCCGCCGATGCCGGAGCCGACGCTGACCGCCAGCCGTTCCGGGTCCAGCCCGGAGTCGGCGAGGCCGGCGTCCGCCCACGCCTGGTGGGCGGCGATCAGGGCGATCGCCTCGGACCGGTCCAGCCGGCGCAGCTTGACCCGCTCCAGTACCTCGGAGGGGTCGACCGCGAGCTGGGCGGCGATGCGGACGGGCAGCTGCCCGGCCCACTCCTGGGTGAGCGGAACCACCCCGGAGCGGCCGGCGAGCATGGCGTCCCAGGTCGACGTGACGTCCCCGCCCAGCGGGGTCGTCGCGCCGAGCCCGGTGACGACGACGTCGGTGCGACTCATGATCAGGACTGCGCCTCGATGTAGCTGACGGCGTCCCCGACGGTCTTGAGGTTCTGCACCTCGTTGTCGGGGATCTTGACGCCGAACTTCTCCTCCGCCGCCACCACGACCTCCACCATGGAGAGCGAGTCGACGTCGAGGTCGTCGGTGAAGGACTTCCCCTCGGCGACGTCGTCCGGGTTCACCCCGGCAACCTCTTCGAGGATCTCGGCGAGGCCGGCGGTGATCTCGTCACGGGTCATTACGGTGGTTTTCCTCTCCATAGGGGTTGTTCTCCGCCGGATGGCGGGGCGGCACGGTGGGACCGGCCGGGTCTTCACGGGCAGCGGACGACCTGACCGGCGTAGGTCAGGCCGCCGCCGAAGCCGAAGAGCAGCACCGGGGCGCCCGAGGGCACCTCCCGCCGCTCGACCAGCTTGGACAGGGCCAGCGGCACGCTCGCCGCCGAGGTGTTGCCGGACTCGACGATGTCCTTGGCGATGATCGCCTGCGGGATGTTCAACCGCTTGGCGATGCCGTCGATGATCCGGGCGTTGGCCTGGTGCGGCACGAACGCGGCGAGCTCGGACGGGGCGACCCCGGCCCGCTCGCATGCCTGCAGGGCCAGTGGGGCCAGCGCGGTGGTGGCCCAGCGGAACACCGCCTGCCCCTCCTGCGCGACGTACGGGCGCCAGCCCTCGATGCGTACCGCGTCGCTCTTCTCCGGCACCGAGCCCCAGACCACCGGACCGACCCCGGCCGGCTCGTCGCCGGTGGTGGCGGTGACCACCGCGGCGCCCGCGCCGTCGGCGAAGATGATGCAGGTCGAACGGTCGGTCCAGTCGGTGAAGTCGGAGAGCTTCTCCGCGCCGATGACGATCGCGTTGCGGGCCGCGCCGGCCCGGACCGCGTGGTCGACGGTGCCCAGTGCGTACGCGAAGCCCGAGCAGGCGGTGTTGAGGTCGTACGCCGCGGGGGCGTTGATGCCCAGCTTGCCGGCGACCCGGCAGGCGACGTTCGGGCTGCGGTCGATGGACGTGCAGGTGGCGACGACGACCAGGTCGATGTCGGCGGCGGTGAGGCCGGAGTTGGCCAGCGCCTTGCCGGCGGCGGCGGTCGCCATGTCGGCCACCGACTCGCCGTCGGCGATCCGGCGGCTGACGATCCCGACCCGGTCCCGGATCCACTCGTCGTTGGTCTCCACGAGCTGGGCGAGGTCGTTGTTGGTCACCACCCGGGAGGGCTGGTAGTGGCCCAGCGCGAGGATCCGGCTTCCGGTGACGCTCATGCGTGGCCTCCGATGCGGGCGAGGGGCTGACCCGGCGCCACCGGATCGTCGTGGTGGGCGAGCCACTCGGTGAGCAGCCCGCTGTCGTGCGCGGCCACCTCGACCGGCCCCTGCCGGGTGACGATGTGACCGATCACCTGCCCGGTGCGCAGGTCGGCGCCCTCGGCGAGCTCCGCGACCGGCTCGAAGGTGCCCGCGGCGGGGGCGACGACGACCCGGAACTGGATCACCGGCTCGTGCCCGCCCAGGCCGCTGTGCCGGGCGATCAGATCGCGCGCGGCCGGCAGGTCGTCGGGAGTGTTCAGGGTGACGATCTCCGGGACGCCGGTCGCCTTGAGCTCCCGCTTCACCAGGCCGGCCAGCGTGCCGGCCGGCGGCAGCTCGATCACGCCGGTGACGCCCAGGTCGGCCAGGGTACGCATGCACAGGTCCCAGCGGACCGGGGCGGTGACCTGGCGGACCAGCCGCTGGACCATCTCCCGGCCGTGGTTGACGGCCGAGCCGTCAAGGTTGGACAGCAGGATCCGAGCCGGGTCGGTCGGGGTGATGCCGGCGGCGACCCCGGCCAGCGCGGCCTCGGCCGGGGCCATGTACGGGGTGTGGAACGCGCCGGCCACCGGCAACCGGATCACCCTGCTCTTCGCGGGCGGCTCGGCGGCGAGCTTTTCCAGCCCGGCGACGGCGCCCGCGGCGACGACCTGGCCGGCGCCGTTGCGGTTGGCCGGATGCAGCCCGAGCGACTCGATGGCGGCGAGGACCTCGTCCGGGTCGCCGCCGAGCACGGCGGCCATCCCGGTCGGCTCCACCGCGCAGGCGGCGGCCATCTCCCGACCGCGTACCCCGGCGAGGGTGATCGCGGCCTCGGCCGGGAGCACCCCGGCCAGCGCGGCGGCGCCCAGCTCGCCGACGCTGTGCCCGGCGGTGACGGCGACGTCGTACATCGGCAGGTGCTCGGCGGCGAGCAGGGCGGCGGCCACCAGCAGCGGCTGGGTGCGGGCGGTGTCCTTGATCTCGTCGGCGTCGGCCTTCGTGCCGAGGTGCACCAGGTCGACTCCGGCGAGCGCGGACCACCAGCGCAGCCGCGCCTCGGCGCCGGTCAGGTCGAGCCAGGGGGTCAGGAAGCCGGGTTTCTGGGAACCCTGGCCGGGGGAGAGTACGGCGAGCACGTCTATGACTCTCCTGGATACGCGTGGGTATCGCTGTGCCGGCACCAACCAAGCCGCACTAGAACCTTTGGAGGAATCCTACAAACATCTACGATGGTCATCGCCCGACTGGGGCGTTTTCCTGACGGTTGGGGGCAATGTCGGGGTCGGGGCCGCTGAGACACCCGGGACCACCGGGTCGAGCCGACCCACCGTGAGCGCCACCTGGAGCGCGAACGCGTCCCGCGCCGCCAACGGCGAGAAGCCGGTCACCTCGGAGATCCGGCGCAGCCGGTAGCGGACCGTGTTCGGGTGCACGAAGAGCGACCGGGCGGCGCTCTCCAGGGTCCCGCCGGCGGCGAAGAAGGCGTCCAGCGTCTCCAGCAGCTCGCCGCCGGCGCGCACCAGCGCCGCGTACACGTCGTGCCGCAGCCGCCGGCGGGCCTCGGCGTCGCCGGCCAGGGCCCGCTCGGGCAGCAGGTCCGCCGCCGACACCGGGCACGGCGCAGTCGGCCAGGCCGGCGCCGCCCGGAAACCGGCCAGCGCGGCCCGCGCCGACTCCGTCGCCTCGTCCAGACTGGGTACCGCCGGCCCCACCACCACCGGCCCCGTGCCGAACGCGGGCAGCAGCTTCTCGGTGGCGGCGAGCGGGTCGGCGGCCCCGCCGAGCACGATGACCAGCCGGTCGCCGTGCACGCCGCCGATCACCTCCACCCCGATCCGTCGGGCCTGCCGGTAGACCGTGTGCAGCACGGCGGCGACCTCGCCGCCTGGGGAGCGGCCCACCGCCACCGCCACCGGCGGGGCGTCCGCCCACCCCAACGCGGCCGCCCGGCTGGCCAGCACGTCCGGGGAGTCGCCGCGCAGCAGCGCATCCACCAGCAGGGCCTGCAACCGAGCGTCCCACGAGCCGCGGGACTCGGCGGCTCGGGCGTACACCCGGGCTGCGGCGAAGGCGATCTCCCGGGAGAAGCGCAGCACCGCCTCCCGCAACCGCTGTTCCTCGCCCTGGACGGCCAGGTGCCCCACCTGCTCCTCGACCACGTCGATGGTCACCTTGATCAGGGCCACCGTCTGCTGGAGGGTGATCGAGCGGGCCAGGGCCTGCGGGGCGGTGGCGAAGACCTCGTCGGAGACCTCCTGGGTGGCGTCCGGCGTGCCGCCGCCACCGCGCAACCACTGCACCAGGGACCGGACGCCGGCCTGCGCCACCAGCATGACCCAGGACCGCTGGTCGGCCGGCAGCTCGCGGAACCACGGCAGGGTCTCGTCCATCCGGGACACGCTCGCGGTGGCCAGCGCCCCCGCCACCCGTTCGATCCGGCGCAGCGTGGCCGACAGCTCGGTCCCGCCCGGCTCGCTCACCGCTTCAGCCTGTCACGTCCTGACCAGCTCCTGAACCTCGGGCGGGCGGCAGCCCCCGCAGATCCCTCCACCGATGGCGCGAGTGGGTGGGGCAGGGCCCACCGTCGCCGCCGTGATCCGCCCGGTCGCCCCCAGGGCCGGGAGACGATCTCCCGCGCCGGTCGGGGCCTCCGCGCCGGGGTACGTGCCGCACGAGCCGTCGGTGCCGGCCAGTACGGTGGCACTGCCGCCGGGGCGACCTCCCGGCGCGACGCGAGCGTGAGGAGACCGGGATGGCGCACGGGGAGGCCGACCACGGCTGCGCCCAGGGCGAGTCCTGCCGGCCGGGCCACCACGACCAGCCGGGGCCGGCCCGGCCCCACCGACGGCTGGTCGCGGCACCCTGCCCCACCGAACAGGTCGCCCGGGGATTTGAGCGGGTCGACGACGAGCCGGCGGTGCCGCGGCAGCGAGCCGGCCAGGACCGGCCCGAGGCGGGCGGGGGCGTGCGCCCGGCCGAACAGTCCGCACCGCAACCGCCGCGCGGCGTCGAGCCGGCCGATCCCGGCGAGACCGGGCGGGACGCGTCGCGCGGCTGCCGCAGCGAGCTGGCCGGGTGGGCCGGCGCGCACCGGCACGGTCCGGTCCGCCCCGGGCGCCGTCCCGTCCGCCGGGAGCGGCCGCCACACCGCTGGTGCTGACCGTGTGCCGGTCGCCCGGCCAGTAGCGTGGACGCGTGAAGGCGATCGCGATCGACGCGTACGGCTCGGCCGACCAGCTCGCCCTGCGGATCTTCCGCACCCGCCCGTCGGCCCGGACACGGTCCTGGTGCGGGTGCGGGCCGCCGGGGTGAACCCGGTCGACTGGAAGGTCTGCGAGGGCCATCTCGCCGGTGCCATCCCCGGCCACTTCCCGCTGGTGCCCGGCTGGGACGCCGCCGGCGTGGTGGCGGCGGTCGGCCCCGCGGTGACCGGGTTCTCCGTCGGTGACGAGGTGATCGGGTACGTCCGGCGCGACCACATCCAACACGGCACGTACGCCGAACTGGTGCCGGCTCCGGAGCGCTGCCTGGCGGACAAACCGGTGCGGGCGTCCTGGGCCGCCGCGGGCGGGCTGCCGCTGGCCGGGCTCACCGCCTACCAGGCGTTGCGGGCGACGCGGACCGGCGCGGGGGACGTTGTGCTGGTGCACGGCGCCGCGGGCGGGGTGGGACACCTGGCGGTGCAGCTCGCCCGGGCGCTCGGCGCCGACCGGGTGATCGGCACGGCGGGCGAGGCCAACACGACTTCGTCCGTTCGCTCGGGGCCGAGCCGGTCCACCACGGCGCCGGGCTGGCCGACCGGGTCCGGGCGGTCGCGCCCCACGGGGTGGACGTGGCGCTCGACCTGTTCGGCGGGGAGGCGCTGGACGTGTCCGCCGAGCTGCTGTCCCGCCCGGCCCGGCTGGTCTCCACCGCCGACCCGGAGCACGTCACCAGGCTGGGCGGCAGCTACCTCTTCGTCAAGCCGTCCACCCCGGACCTGACCGTGCTGGCGGGCCTGGTCGACGCCGGGCGGCTCGCCGTGCACGTCGAACGGACCTTCCCGCTCGAGCAGGCCGCGGCGGCCCAGCGCCTGGTGCGGGCCGGGCACGTCCGCGGCAAGGTGGTGCTGGAGGTCTGAGCCGCCGGCCGGGCCAGCTCAGCGGGTGCGGCGGCGGACCAGCAGGGCGATCCCGGCCAGCCCGGTGGTGATCACGAGCACCACCCCCAGGTTGAGCAGCAGCAGGCGCTGGAGCTCGCTGATCGCGGTGTCGATGTCCCGGGCGGGGTTGATCGCGTCCTCCGGCAGGACACGCTCACCACCACCGATCCCACCGCTGAGCGTGTCGAACTGGCGCTCCAGCGGGACTCCGGCGTGACGCAGGGTCTCGGACATGTTGAGCCGGCCGAGGAACCAGCCCGCGCTGGTCTTGCGCCCGTCGGGCTGCTTCGCCGGCCGGTAGGCCCGCGGCCCGCCCTTGGCCAGCGGGTAGAGGTCGAAGGTCTGCTTCGGTGCCTCCCCGGCGAGCACCACGACCGTGTACTTCGGACCGAGGTCGGCGACCTTGGGGCCGGTGGGCGCGCCGGTGCGGCCGAACCAGTTGACCTGGTCGATCACCGCGAGCACGAGGGTGGACTGGGTGTCGGAGCGCAGCCGCAGCGGCTCGCTGAGCCCGACGCCGGTGATGTCCACCCCGGGGGCCGGCTTCGGCGCGGCCTCGGCCGCCCGGGAAGGCACGCCCGGGCCGAGACTCAGCACCATGGTGGCCACCACTGCCGCGAGCACCCCGAGCACCCGCCTCGTCCGTCCGACCATCGCCGCCTCCTCGCCCCGTTCGATGGATGGCTGTGCTGCAGGTCACGCGTGTGGTGCCAACGGCGACGACCATGCCCGCGGGCGGGGTACCCACCGCAAAGACTCCGTGGAACGGCGATCGGTTGCAGCTGCTCGACCAGTATGTGGAACTATTTGCGATCCGGATCCGACTAATGGTCAGCCGTTGATCAGCGGCCGGATCGTACCTTTGCGGAGGGACTCATGGGGGGCAGGGTCGCACGTGTGGCGCGTGCCACGCCAGTCGTTATGGGCGCGGCGCTCGGTGTGTCGCTGCTGCTGCCGGCGGTGCCGGCGGCCGCGCACAACTCGCTGACGGGCAGCAGTCCGGCCGACGGGGCCCGGGTGGCGGCCGCGCCTACCCAGGTGGAGCTGCGGTTTCTGTCGAAACTGGACCCGGCCACCACGACGGTCACCGTGGTCGGCCCGGGCCGCGTGCCGGCCGCCGGTGGTGAGCCGCGCTTCGCCGGCAACCGGGTGCGCGTGCCGTTCGCCCCCGGGCCGGCGGGCGAGTACACCGTGGGCTATCAGGTGGCGTCCGGCGACGGCCACCCGGTGAAGGGACAGGTGACGTTCACCCTGACCACCGGGGCACCGGCACCCGCTCCGAGCCCCACGCCGTCCCCGACCGGTCCCGTCGCGCAGTCGGCCACGCCGGGCGGCGGCACCCCGGCCGGGGACGCCCCGACTTCCGCCGAGCCGGCCTCTGCCGCCGCCGACGACCGGACCGCTCCGATCTGGCCCTGGCTGCTCGGTGCCGGGCTGGCCGTGGCGCTCGGCGGCGCGTTGTTGCTGCTGCTGCGCCGCCGGCGTTCCTGAGCGTGCCCGTGCGGACCGGGGGCGGCCGGCACGGTCACGGTCAGACCAGGCGGACCCGGGCGGCGCGCAACCGGGCCAGGGTGCGCTCCCGGCCGAGCACCTCCAGCGACTCGAACAGCGGCAGCCCGACGGTGCGGCCGGTGACCGCGACCCGGACCGGTGCCTGCGCCTTGCCCAGCTTCAGGCCACGCTCGGCGCCAACCGCCTCCAGGGTCGACTTCAGCGCGTCGGCGTCCCAGGACGCCAGCGCCTCGTACCCGGCGACCGCCGCGTCGAGCAGTTCGGCCGCGCCTTCCTTCATGGCTTTGGTCCAGGCCGCCTCGTCGATCAGCGGGTCGGCCACGAAGAGGAAGTCGACGTTCGGCACGATCTCGCTGAGCACCGCGATCCGGGTCTGCGCCAGCGGCGCGACCTTGGCGAACGCCTCGGCGTCGAACTCCTCCGGCCGCCACGGCGGTGGGGCGACGGTGTCCGTGCCGGTCAGCCACGGCTGGCAGGCGACGACGAACTCGTCGAGCGGCAGCGCGCGAATGTACTCGCCGTTGAACGCGCGCAGCTTCTTCTCGTCGAAGAAGGCGGGGGAGGGGTTGACCTCCTCCAGCCGGAACTCCGCCTCGATCACCGACCAGGGCACGATCTCCCGGTCGCCCGACGGCGCCCAACCGAGCAGCATCAGGTAGTTGCGCATCGCGTCGGCGAGGTAGCCCTCGTCCCGGTACGCCTCCAGGGCCACCTTGTCACGGCGCTTGGAGAGCTTCTGCCGCTTCTCGTTGACCACCACCGGCACGTGCGCCCAGACCGGCGGCTTGACCCCGAGCGCGTCCCAGAGCAGCTGCTGCTTCGGAGTGTTGGGCAGATGCTCCTCGGCCCGGATCACGTGGGTGATCCCCATGGTCAGGTCGTCCACGACGTTGGCCAGCAGGAACACCGGCGAGCCGTCGCCGCGGGCGATGACGAAATCCTCGATGAGCCTGTTCTCGAAGGTCGGCTCGCCGCGGATCAGGTCGACGACCACGGTCTCGCCCTCGTCGGGGGTACGGAAGCGCAGCGCGCGCCCCTCGCCCGGGCCCAGGCCACGGTCCCGGCAGTAGCCGTCGTAGCCCTGGTACTGCGAACCGGTACGGGCCTGCACGGTCTCCCGGGTGCAGTCGCAGTAGTAGGCGCGGCCGGCGTCGTGCAGCCTCCGTGCGGCCGCGCGGTGCTCCCCGGCGTTCGACGACTGGAGGTACGGGCCCTCGTAGCTGCCGCGGGCGATGCCGATCCAGTCCAGCGCCGACAGGATGCCCTCGGTCCATTCGGGCCTGTTGCGTGCGGCGTCGGTGTCCTCGATGCGCAGCACGAACACCCCGCCCTGCTGCTTGGCGTAGATCCAGTTCTGCAGCGCCGAGCGGGCGCCGCCGACGTGGAACATACCGGTCGGGGAGGGGGCGAAGCGCACACGTACCGTCACGTCTACCAGCCTACGGCCGACCGCGACGGGATTCCGCCAGGGGGCGGCTGCCCGCGTCCGGCACGCCTGTCGCCCCGCTGACCATGAAGTTGACGGCGGTGTGGATCTCTCCACGTGCCGCCAACCCCATGATCACCGGAGCGACTGGCGGAGCCGGAGGGGTGTGAGGTCAGCGCACGCCGCGAATCTTGAAAACCAGGGCGCTGCCGAACACGGTGATCACCGCGGTGACCGCGTAGAGCGCGGGGTAGCCGCCCAGGTGCACCACGATCGGGGCGGAGATCGCCGGGCCGAGCACCTGCGGGGCCGAGTTCGCGATGTTGATCACGCCGAGGTCCTTGGCCCGGTCGGTGGCCCGGGGCAGCACCTCCGTGATCAGCGCCGCGTCCACCGACAGGTAGACGCCGTAGCCGGCGCCGAGCAGCAGCGCGGCGGCGATCGCCACCGGCCAGACCGGGGCGATCGCGAGCATCAGCGCGGCCACCGCCATCACCAGCCCGGAGACGATCACGTAGATCTTGCGCCGTCCGGAGCGGTCCGAGAGCATCCCGGCCACCACGGCGGTGAGGATCATGCCGAGTGTGTAGAGCAGGATCAGCGTCAGCAGCGCACCCTCGGGGTCGGGGTGGCGCACCCCGTCGGTGAGGAAGTACAGCAGGTACAGCGTGCCCAGGGCGTTGCCGATCTGGACCAGGAACCGGGTGATCCAGGCCCAGGCGAAGTCCGGGTGCCGGCGCGGGCTGATCCACATCGAGGCGACCATGGCCCGCAGCCGCAGCGCCGGCCGGTGCGCCCGGGGCAGCGGGTCGTCGGTGGTGAGCAGCGTGAACGGCAGCGACAGCACCAGCATCGCGACGGCGATCGCGGCGTACCCGGCGGCATTGCCGGTGACCACCGCGGTGACCAGCACCGCGCCGACCACCAGGCCGAGGGCCTGGGGGATGCCGACCCAGCCGGAGACGCCGCCGCGCTGGGTGACCGGCACCCGGTCGGGGATGGCGGCGGTCAGGCTGGCCAGCATCGCGTTGAAGCACACCTGGGCGGCGACCCAGCCCAGCGCCACCCCGGCGATGGTCCGCTGCTGGGCCAGCAGCAGCAGGGCGAGCGCGCCGAGTACCGCGCCACCGGCGGTCCAGACGTGCCGCCGGCCGAACTCCCGGCCGCCCAGCCGCAAACAGGTGCGATCGGACAGCGCTCCGGCGAGGGGGTTGGCGAGCACCGCGGCGAGGGCGCCGAGGCCGGTCACCACGGCCAGCATCGCCTCCTTGTCGGCGGGGGCGATGCGTTCCACCTGCTGCGGCAGCAGCACCTGGATCGGGGTGAAGAACGCCATCCAGACGCCCAGGTTGGCGGCGAAGATGAGCGCGATCCAGTTGCGTCGGACCGGGACGGCCGGTTCGGCGAGCGCCGCCGGCAGCGAGGTCGGTGTCGGGTCGACGGTGGTCACGGCCGGCCCCGGTGATCCGCGATGAGGTCGCGGTACCACGCGTACGAGGACTTGGGCGTGCGGGCCAGGGTGTCGAAGTGGACGTGCACCAGCCCGAAGCGCTTGGTGAAACCCTCCGCCCACTCCCAGTTGTCCAGCAGGGACCAGACGAAGTACCCCGTGACGTCGACCCCGGCGTCCATCGCCGCGCGGACGGCCCGCAGGTGCCCGTCGAGGTACGTGATCCGTTCCGGGTCGTGCACCCGCCCGTCGGCGTCCGGCGCGTCGTCGTACGCGCAGCCGCCCTCGGTGACCTGGATCGGCGGGAGAGCGTCGCCGTACCGCTCCTTCAGTCCAGTGAGCAGGTCACGCAGCCCGTCGGGGACGACCGGCCAGTCGAAGGCGGTGCGTGGGTACCCGTCCAGCGGCACCATGGTGAAGGGAAGCGGGAAACCCTCCTCGGGGGCCCGGATCCCGGTGGGGTTGTAGTAGTTGACCCCGAGCACGTCGATCGGGGCGGCGATCACGTCGAGGTCACCGTCGCGGACCACCGTCGGCTCGGTGCCGGGCGGGTAGCCCAGACCCAGCAGCGGGTCGGTGAACAGCCGGTTGTGCAGCGCGTCGTACGACGCCCCGGCTGCCCGGTCGGCGTCGGTGTCGCCGCAGAGCACCACCGGCGAGTAGTTGTTGGCGATCGCCACCGGGCTGGCGCTGCGCGCGCGTAGCGCGGCGACGGCGAGCCCGTGGCCGAGCAGTTGGTGGTGGGCGACCGGGAAGGCGTCGAAGAGCAGGGACCGGCCGGGGGCGTGCTCTCCCGTGCCGTGGCCGAGGCTCATGTGGATGAACGGTTCGTTGAGCGTGATCCAGAGCTTCACCCGGTCGCCGAGGCGCGCGGCGACCAGGTCGGCGTACTCGGCGAAGCGGCCGGCAGTGTCCCGGTTGAGCCAGCCGCCGGTGTCCTCCAGGGGCTGCGGGAGGTCCCAGTGGAACAGGGTGGCGACCGGGTCGATGCCGGCGGCGAGCAGGTCGTCGACGAGGCGTTCGTAGAAGTCCAGGCCGGCCGGGTTGGCCGCGCCGGTGCCGCCGGGCTGCACCCGGGGCCAGGCGATGGAGAACCGGTACGCCGAGACGCCCAGGCCGGCCATCAGCGCGACGTCCTCGGCGTGCCGGTGGTAGTGGTCGCAGGCCACGTCGCCGGTGCTGCCGTCGGCGATCCGGCCGGGCGTGTGGGCGAAGGTGTCCCAGATGGAGGGTCCACGCCCGCCGGCGTCGGCGCCGCCCTCGATCTGGTACGCCGAGGTGGAGACCCCCCAGCGGAAACCGGCGGGAAACCGGGGTAGCGGCGTCGTCATGAACCCTCCCGAGAAAACGTGAATCTTGCTCGGGACTCTAGGGGGCGAATCGCCGTCGCGCCATAGGCTGCCGACGATGACGACGCAAGGGGTTTCGGCGTGTCTTTTCCAAACCCGTCCCAGTAAGTCCGATTTTGCGCATAGAGTGTGGAATATCGCGGATGTCCTCAGTGGGGGAAGTACAGAAATGATCCTCGTGGAACGCAGTGCGCACGTGATGGCGCCGGTGGAAGCGGTCTGGGACGTCGTGCAGCGGGCCGAGCAGTTGCCGGCCTGGCTGGCGGGGGTCCGTGCGGCGGAGGTCCTCTCGGGGGAGGGCTTCGGCCGACGTCAGTTGGTCCAGGCCGGGCGCGGAGCGGCGCACGAGGCAGAGGTGATCGCCTACCAGGAGCCGACCCTGATCGGCTGGCGGGAGCGCGCCAAGGGCGCCGGCGCTCGGGCCGAGGCGCGCACCGAGATCTACGTCCAGCTCACTCCCGACGAGGAGGAAGGCGGGACGGTCGTGCGGCTCATCGTCGTCCGGTGGCCGGCCGGGCCGGTCAAGGCGGCCCTGCTTCGGCTCGGGCTGCGTCGGGTCGGCGCCGACCTGGAGGAGTCGCTGGCCCGGCTCACCGACCTGGCCGCCGTCGGCTGAGCAGGTCGCCTCCCGCGGCGTCACCCGCGACGGCGGTGGCCCGGCGTCACCACCAGGGGCGTCCGGACCACCGCCGGCTGCTGCGGGGGCGCGGGCCGCGACGTCGCCGACCGGCTGGCTCAGGCGGTCACGGTGAACTCCGCGACATGCACCACGTCGCGGTGCCGGAACTCGAAGAACAGCCGGTAGGTGCCCGCCGACGGCACCGTCACGCCGAACGCCACCACCGACTCGGGCCGGCTCGCCGCCGCCGGATGGACGTGCAGGTAGGCCAGGTCGCCGTGGCGCAACGCCACCAGGTGCCCGTACGCCCCCAGGTGCGGTTGCAGGTCGCCGACCGGCTTGCCGTCCCGGCCCAACCAGACCAGCACCTGGTTCGACTCGCCCGGGCGCAGGCCGCCGTCGAGGGTGACCGTGTAGCCGTCCACGACGATCGTCTCCTGCGGCTCGGCCGGCGGCCGGGGCGCGTACCGGCCGGGGACCGGCACGTCGACGCCGAGGGTGACCGCCCGGTCGGCGTCGGCGGGCCAGAAGTCGGCGATCGCCCGCAACGGGCCGGGCGCCTCCGGGGTGACCCGCACCCGCCAGGTCCCGTCGGGGGACAGCTCCGGGTGCACGTGCCGGTAGCCGGTCAGGTCCCGGCCGACCAGGACCAGGTGCATCAACCGCTCGTGGGTGGTCCGGAACCGGGTCACCGCCGCGCCCGTGGCGTCGACGATCCGGAAGGCCAACTCGCCGGCGCGGCCCGCGCTCAGCGCGGGAGGGCCCAGGGCGAGGGTGTAGCCGTCCTGCGACACCTGGAGGCCACCGGGGGCGTGGGCGGCGTGGGCGGCCGGCTGGGGCGCCGCCGACCGGGCCGGGGCGCGCCCGGCGTCGAGCCGCCCGGCCACGAAACCGAGCGCCAGCGTCAACCCCAGCACCAGCCCGGAGGCCAGGTACCGGGACCACCGGCCGGACGCCGCGACCGCCCGGCCGTCGCCCGCGTCGACCGGGAGGGGGCGCCCCGGGCGGGGCGCCCCCTCGACGTCGGCCGGCGCTACCGGACGGTCGCTGGTCGCGGTCACGACAACCGGGGTCGCAGGACGAAGAGCCCCTGCTCGATGCCGCTGACCACGACGACGCCGCTCGGGAAGTACGGGTAGACGCTCCACGCCCCGTTCATCGAGCTGCTGTCACTGGACGGGTAGATGTCGAAGTACCCGGCCTCCGTCGCCCGGCCGGCCGTCACCTCACGAAGGTCCAGGATGCGCAGCCCGGCCCGGTAGTTGGCCTGGTAGCTGTAGTTGCCCTTGACGTACTGGTTGTGGTCGGTGGCCTTGACGCCGGAGGGCGCGCTGTAGGTGCCGATGTGCCGGGGCGCGTCCAGATCGGCCAGGTCCCAGATGTACGTCTGGGTGTTGACCCCGCGCCGGGACTCGTCGAGCTCGTCGTCGAGCAGGAAGTACCGCTGGTTCTCGGTGAACCACCCCTGGTGGGTGTAGGCCCGGCCGGCGTACCCGATCCGGGAGAGCTGGCGCGGTGCCGACTTGGTCGTCACGTCCACCACGGTCACCGTGTCCTCGTTGGAGCTCACACAGATCTCCCGCCCGGTGTACGTGGTGTCCGGGCCCTGGTAGACGACGCACTGGGTGTCGTGGGTGTACCCGTCGTTGCTGACGCAGCCGGCCTGGGTGGGCGACTTCGGGGTGCGGATGTCCACCATGTGCAACCCGCCGGAGCAGGTGTTCGAGCCCACCGCGTAGGCGTACCCGGTCTCCTCGTTGATCGCGATGTTGTGGGAGTTGCCGAAGCGGGCGTAGTGCACGTCCGCCGTCCAGGTCTGTGGCGTGGTGACGCCCCGCAGCCGGGTCAGGTCGAAGACCTGCATCCCGTGGCCGGACACGTCGGCCACCACGTACGCGTGGTTCTTGTAGACCTTGATGTCCCGCCAGATCGCCGTGCGGTTCTGGTGGGCGGGCAGGTTGCCCAGGTAGACCGGGGCGGTCGGGTTGGACACGTCCACGAACGAGGTGCCGTTGCGGCGGCCGACCAGCGCGTACTCCTTGCCGGTGGCGCTGTCGGTCCAGCCCCAGATGTCGTTGGCCTGGCTGCCGCCCATGTTCGCCAGCGGCATGAACGACAGCAGGTCCACGTTGCGGCACGGGTAGCCCGCCGCCTGGCCGTTGGTGCAGGTCACCTCGGCGGCGGCAGCCAGCCGCTGGGTCGGCTCGCGTTGCGCCATGAACTCCTGCGCCGAGGCGCGCCCGGCGGGCGTGTCCGGCGAGTGCGCCACCGATGCTGCCCCTGGCCCCAGCATCGACACCGTCAGTGTGCCGATCGCCAGGGCGATTCCGATCCGGACGACTCGCATGTCGCCTCCCCACCGTCGCGCCGACCGGGGTCGGTGCGCGATCGTTGGTGGACCGGCGCGACGGAGTGGCCCACCGGCCCAGGCATCGCGCTTGTGGCGCGACGCCCTGAACGCGCCGACATCTATCGAGGATTGTGAACGGCCCACCGGTTCTTGACAAGATGGACAGTGAAAAACGTTCGCGTAGCCGCCGGACGAACAGGGGCCCGGCGCACCGCGCCGGGCCCCTGCGTCGTACCGGGGTGGATCAGCTGTCGCCGCCGGTCTCGCCGACCGGGGCCGCGTTCACGTCGTCGATGGCGTACTTCTTGGCCGCCTCGGCCGGCACGTTCGCCGGCACCGCGCCACGCAGCGCGAGCTGCCGCAGCGTCGCGACCGCCACCGACTCGGCGTCGACGTGGAAGTGCCGGCGCAGCGCGTGCCGGGTGTCCGACAGGCCGAAACCGTCCGTGCCGAGCGAGGTGTAGTCGCCGGGCACCCAGCGGGCGATCAGGTCCGGCACCGCCCGCATCCAGTCGCTGACCGCGACCTTCGGCCCGTCGGCGTCGGCCAGTTTCTGCTGCACGTACGGAATCCGCGGCTCGCCGCCCGGGTGGAGCAGGTTGTGCTCCTCGCACTGCACCGCGTCGCGGCGCAGCTCCGTCCAGGAGGTCACCGACCATACGTCGGCGGCCACCCCCCAGTCCTGGGCGAGTAGTTGCTGCGCCTTGAGCGCCCACTGCATGCCCGTGCCGGAGGCCAGGATGTTGGCCTTCGGGCCGTCGACCTGCGGGGCCGGCGAGTAGCGGTAGATGCCCTTGAGCAGGCCCTCGACGTCCACCTCCGCCGGCTCGGCCGGCTGGTGGATCGGCTCGTTGTAGACGGTGAGGTAGTAAAAGACGTTCTCCTGCTCCTCGCCGTACATCCGGTGCAGGCCGTTCTCCACGATGTGCGCGATCTCGAACGCGAACGCCGGGTCGAACGCGACCACCGCCGGGTTGGTGGCGGCGAGCAGCAGCGAGTGGCCGTCCTCGTGCTGGAGGCCCTCACCGTTGAGCGTGGTCCGGCCGGCCGTGGCGCCGAGCACGAAGCCACGGGTCATCTGGTCGGCCGCCGCCCAGAAGCCGTCGCCGGTGCGCTGGAACCCGAACATCGAGTAGAAGATGTACATCGGGATCATCGGCTCGTCGTGCGTGGCGTACGAGGTGCCGGCGGCGGTGAACGAGGCGACCGAGCCGGCCTCGTTGATCCCCTCGTGCAGGATCTGCCCGACGGTCGACTCCTTGTACGACAGGAAGAGCTCCCGGTCCACCGAGGTGTACCGCTGACCGTGCGGTGAGTAGATCTTGGCGGTCGGGAAGATGGAGTCCAGGCCGAAGGTGCGCGCCTCGTCCGGGATGATCGGCACCCAGCGCTTGCCGAACTCCTTGTCCTTCATGAGGTCCTTGAGCAGGCGGACGAAGGCCATCGTGGTGGCCACCTTCTGCTTGCCCGAGCCGCGCTTGATGTCGGAGAACCGCTCCGAGCCGGGAATGGCCAGCGACTTGTGGGTCGTCCGCCGGGACGGCAGGTAGCCGCCGAGCTGCTGACGTCGCTCCTTGAGGTACGCGATCTCGTCGGACTTCTCACCCGGGTTCAGGTACGGGGGGAGGTACGGGTTCTCCTCCAGCACCTTGTCCGGGATGTCCAGGTAGAGCCGGTCGCGGAAGAGCTTGAGATCCTCCAGCGTCAGCTTCTTCATCTGGTGGGTGGCGTTGCGGCCCTCGAAGTGCGAACCGAGCGTCCAGCCCTTGATGGTCTTGGCCAGGATGACCGTCGGCTGGCCGGTGTGCTCGGTCGCCGCCTTGTACGCCGCGTAGAGCTTGCGGTAGTCGTGGCCGCCCCGCTTGAGGTTCCAGATCTCGTCGTCGGACAGGTGCTCGACCATCTTGCGGGTGCGCTGGTCGCGGCCGAAGAAGTGCTCCCGTACGTACGCCCCGGACTCCGCCTTGTAGGTCTGGTAGTCACCGTCGGGCGTGGTGTTCATCAGGTTGATTAGCGCCCCGTCGGTGTCGGCGGCGAGCAGCGGGTCCCACTCGCGGCCCCAGACCACCTTGATGACGTTCCAGCCGGCGCCCCGGAAGAACGCCTCCAGCTCCTGCATGACCTTGCCGTTGCCCCGGACCGGGCCGTCCAGCCGTTGCAGGTTGCAGTTGATCACGAAGGTGAGGTTGTCCAGCTCCTCGCGGGCGGCCACCCCGATCGCGCCGAGGGTCTCCGGCTCGTCCATCTCGCCGTCGCCGAGGAACGCCCAGACGTGCTGCTGGGAGGTGTCCTTGATGCCCCGGTGCTGCAGGTAACGGTTGAACCGCGCCTGATAGATGGCGTTCAGGCCGCCCAGCCCCATGGAGACGGTGGGGAACTCCCAGAAGTCCGGCATGAGCCGAGGGTGCGGGTACGACGGCAGCCCGCCGCCCGGGTGGGACAGCTCCTGCCGGAACCCGTCGAGCTGGTCCTCGGTGAGCCGGCCCTCCAGGAACGCCCGCGCGTACATGCCGGGGGAGGCGTGGCCCTGGTAGTAGATGTGGTCGCCGCCACCCGGGTGGTTCTTGCCCCGGAAGAAGTGGTTGAAGCCGACCTCGTAGAGCGAGGCGGAGCTGGCGAAGGTGGAGATGTGCCCGCCGACGCCGATCTCCGGGCGTTGCGCCCGGTGCACCAGCATCGCCGCGTTCCACCGGACGAACGCCCGGATCCGCCGCTCGACGTGCTCGTCACCCGGGAACCACGGCTCGCGTTCCGGCGGGATGGTGTTGATGTAGTCGGTGGTGGTCAGCGACGGCACACCGACCTGGCGCTCGCGGGCCCGCTCCAGCAGGCGCAGCATGACGTAGCGGGCGCGCTTTGTCCCGCGCTCGTCGATGACACCGTCGAGCGACTCGACCCATTCGCCGGTCTCTTCTGGGTCGATGTCCGGAAGCTGGCTCGGCAGACCAGCGGTGATCACCGGGCGCTTGCGTTCCGTAGCCACAGGCGTTCCCTCAGTTGTGTGTGGGATAGGTCTCTGCCGCCATCCTGCCCTCTGGTGGTGCCCGCCGTCACGTCCACCGGCAGGAGACGCGACGCTCGACACAGGTACCGACCAGTAACTTTGCCCGGTCGGCCAAGCCGCCACCCGGTTGCCGGCTTGCGCCGGCTGCCTACCCTTCGGGCATGCGATGGCAGGAGCGCCTCGGGTTGGTACTGGCTACGGCCGGGCTCGGCGCCGGCCTCGTCGGCACCACCCTCCTGTGGACGGGAGATCTGACGATGCTGATCGTGCTCGCCCTCGGACTGGTCGCCGTGCTCGTCGGGATCCTGCTGGCACGCGACACCCGGCGAACCGGCGGACGGTCCCGCTCGTCCGGGGGCGGCGCCGGCCCCTACCACCCGAGCACCGCGTACGGCGACACCGGCGTGGCCCACCCCAAATCCCCGCTCGACGACCGGGCCGGCGGCTCCGGGTCGAACGGCGGCGGGTCGGGCTTCTCCTCGGGCGGCGGTGACAGCTCCTCGTCGGGCGGGGACAGCGGCGGCGGAGGCGGCTGGTAGGTCGGTGCGGCAGAATGCGCCCCATGCGCAGTGAGGTGATCAACGTCCGGACCGGATCCAGGCCGACCGTCCTGGACATCACCGCCGAGGCCGAGCGGTTCGTCGCCGGGCAGGGTGACGGCCTGCTGCACGTCTTCGTCCCGCACGCCACCGCCGGCCTGGCGATCATCGAGACCGGCGCCGGCTCCGACGACGACCTGCTGCGCGCCCTCGACGACCTGCTCCCCACCGACGACCGGTGGCGGCACCGGCACGGCTCGCCCGGCCACGGCCGCGACCACGTGCTGCCCGCCGTCGTGCCGCCGTACGCGACGCTGCCGGTGCTCGGCGGGCGGTTGCAGCTCGGCACCTGGCAGTCGGTCTGCCTGGTGGACACCAACGGCGACAACGCCAGCCGCCAGGTCCGCTTCTCCTTCCTCCCGGGCTGATCCCGGCCGGGCGCGACCCGCCGGCCCGGGTCAGGGGCGCGACGTCTCGGTCTCGACGGTGTGGCGGTCCTGGTCGACCTCGGCGGCCAGGCCCCGGGCGACGGCCGGCGGCCGGTCGTAGGTCTGGTGCAGGCCGGGCACCCGGTCCTCGATCGCGAACGAGGCCCGCACGTGCGCGGGGGCGTCCGGCCGGGTGACGTACGGCAGCACCGCGAAGTCGGCAGTGAGTCGCGCCGGGGTGATCGTGGTTCGGACGAATCCGCGCAGATTGTTCTGGAAGCGCAGGTGCGGGTTCGTCCTGAGCCACGGGTGCGAGCCGCTGGCCGAGTCGAAGCCGTCGCCGCCCGAGGTGATCGACGAGCAGACCAGCTCGCTGCCGACGGTGCGGGAGGTCGGGTCGGTGTAGTCGAGCTTCAGGTCGCTGGCCCAGTGCGCGTGCACGTCGCCGGTGAGCACCACCGGGTTGCGTACCCCGGCGGCCACCCAGCCCCGGGTGATCCGGTCCCGGGAGGCGAGATAGCCGTCCCAGGCGTCCATGCTGGTGACGGTGAGCGGCCCGGCGTCGCGGTCCCGCTGGGCGAAGAAGACCTGCTGGCCGAGGAGGTCCCAGCGGGCCTCGGAGCGGCGGAACCCGTCCAGCAGCCACGCCTCCTGCTCTGCGCCGGTGATCGACCGGGTCGGCTCGGCGGCCGCGGCGCAGCTCTGGTAGCCGTCGCCGCAGGCCTGGTCGTCGCGGTACTGCCGGGTGTCGAGCAGGTGGAAGCTGGCCAACCGCCCCCAGCGCACCCGCCGGTAGAGCTGCATGTCGATGCCGCGCGGCACCGACGTGCGCCGCAACGGCATGTTCTCGTAGTACGCCTGGAAAGCCGCCGCCCGCCGGGCGAGGAAGTCCGGGTCCGGCTCCTCCGGCACCTCGTCGGCCCAGTTGTTCTCGATCTCGTGGTCGTCGAAGACCACCAGCCACGGGGCGACCGCGTGCGCCGCCTGGAGATCGGCGTCGGTCTTGTACTGGGCGTGCCGCTGCCGGTAGTTGGCCAGTGTCCGGGTCTCCGGCCCCTCGTGGCCGCGCGGCCGGGTCGGCCCAACCTCCCGGGCGTACTCGTACTGGTAGTCGCCCAGGTGCAGGATCAGCTCCGGCTCCGTCTCGGCCAGCCGCCGGTACGCGGTGAACCAGCCCTGCTCGAAGTGCGAGCAGGAGGCGAAGCCCATGGCCAGCGAGGCCGGCATGGTCCACGGCGCGGGTGCGGTCCGGGTGCGGCCGACCGGCGAGGTGTGCCCCTCGGCGTGGAAGCGGTAGAAGTACTCCCGTCCGGGCAGCAGCCCGTCCAACTCCACGTGCACGCTGTGCGCCGACCCGGGCCGGGCGTCCTGCGCCCCACGCCGGATCACCTGCCGGAACAGTTCGTCGGCAGCCACCTCCCAGCGCACCTCGACGGTTCGGTGGGGCATCCCGCCGAGACCGTCCTCGGCCAGTGGCTGCGGGGCCAGCCGGGTCCAGAGCACGAAACCCTGGTGGTCCGGGTCGCCGGAGGCCACCCCGAGGGTGAACGGCCAGGCCAGCCGGCGGTAACCCGCGCCGACCGGCCCGGGTCGGACCGGGCGGGCGGTGGCGGCGAGCGGGCCAGCCGCCGCGCCGGCCACGCCGAGCGCCGCGCCGGTGATCAGGACAGCACGTCGGGACAGTGTCACGGTTCCTCCCCAGAGTCCGGTTCCGGGCCGACTCCGGGCAGCGTCGCGAGCGTGGGTGACCGTCAGGTGACAGTCTGTGCCCCACGCCGTCACCGGCACGGGAACAGCAGAAGCGGCGGCCATTGCCCACCGGCCGGTGGTCGCCGAGCTCCGCGTGGATCGTGTCTGAGTGGGCGAGCCTGGCCTCCGTCGGTAATGCTGAGCGACGTGACCACCCCGCAGGATCTTGACGACCGGTTCCGGGAGAGCCTGGGCGCGCTGCCCGAGCCCGAGCGGCGGCGTGAACCGGCAGAACCGGTCCGTGCCGATGCCGCGCTGACCGGGCGGCAGCTGCTCGCCCTCTTCGACGCCCAGGTCACCAGCCGCCAGCTCGACCTGGCCGGGCGCTGGCTGCACAGCTTCGACGAGGGCTACCACACCGTCGGCTCCGCCGGCCACGAGGCCAACGCCGCGGTGGCCGCCGCGCTACGCCCGACCGACCCCGCGCTGCTGCACTACCGCTCCGGGGCGTTCTACTGCACCCGCGCCGCGCAGGCCGCCGGGGAGTTCCCCGGCCCCGACGCCACCGACCCGTCCGCGTCCGGTGGCGCCGACCTCGCCGAGCGGCCCGCAACGGGGGTGAGCGTGACCGCCGCCTACCGGGTCGGCGCAGACGGCGTTGCCGAGACTGTCGTCACCGGCCCGGCCGGCTCGCCGCCGGCAACCGGAGCCGCCGCCGACCCGACCACCCGCCCCGCCGACGAAAGCGACCCCACCGGCTCCGCCGGGGACGCCTACGCGGCGGCGGCCTGGGACGTGCTGCGGGGCATGGTCGCCTCGGCCCGAGAGCCGATCGCCGGCGGCCGGCGCAAGGTCTTCGGCCGGGCCGACCTGGCCGTCGTGCCCACCACGGCCACCGTCGGCTCGCACCTGCCCCGGGCGGTCGGCCTCGGCCTCGCCCTGGAACGGCTGCGCCGGATGGAGGCCGGCGGCCGGCGCGGCGACGAGCCCGCGCTGCGTTCGCCGTGGCCCCGAGACGCCATCGTGGTCTGCTCCTTCGGCGACGCCTCGGTCAACCACGCCAGCGCCACCGCCGCGCTCAACACCGCCGGCTGGTACGACCACACCGGCCTGCGTATCCCGGTGCTCTTCGTCTGCGAGGACAACGGCCTGGGCATCAGCGTCCGCTCGCCCGAGGGCTGGGTGGAGCGCGCCCTACGGGCCCGACCGGGGGTACGCTACTTCGCCGCCGACGGCGAAGACCCGGTCGGCACGTACGCGCTCGCCGCCGATGCGGCGGCGTGGGTACGCCGGCACCGGCGGCCGGCCGTGCTGCACCTGCGCACGGTACGGCTGATGGGGCACGCCGGGGACGACGCGGAGACCGCGTACCGCAGCCCGGCGGAGATCGCCGCCGACGAGGCCCGCGACCCCGTGCTGGCCACCGCCCGGCTGCTCGTGGCGGCCGGGGTGGCCGGCGGGGAGGAACTGCTCACCCGGTACGACGAACGCGGCTGGCAGGTCCGCCGGATCGCCGAGGAGGTACTGGAGGAGCCGAAGCTGGGCAACGTCGCCGAGGTGGTCACCCCGCTGGCGCCCCGCCGCCCGTCCCGGGTCGCCGCCGAGGTGGCCGAGGTGGCCGCCAGAGCGGCCGGGCCCGCCGCCGGAGCGCGGTTCGAGGCGTTCGACGGCAGGCCGCCGGAGCTGGCCGGCCCGCTCACCCTCGCGCAGAGCGTCAACGCCGCCCTCACCGACGGGATGCTGGCCCACCCCGGCATGGCCGTCTTCGGCCAGGACGTGGCCGCCAGGGGCGGTGTCCACGGAGTGACGCAGGGGCTGCGGGAGCGGTTCGGCGCGGCCCGGGTCTTCGACACGCTGCTCGACGAGACCTCGGTGCTGGGGCTCGGTCTGGGCGCCGGCCTGGCCGGGATGCTGCCGGTGCCGGAGATCCAGCACCTGGCGTACCTGCACAACGCCGCGGACCAGTTGCGCGGTGAGGCGGCCACCATGCAGTTCCTCTCGCAGGGGGCGTTCCGCAACCCGATGGTGGTGCGGGTGCCGGGGCTGGCCCACCAGGAGGGAACTGGCGGGCACTTCCCCCAGGACAACTCGGTGGCCGTACTGCGGGATGTGCCCGGCCTGGTGATCGCGGTGCCGGCTCGGCCGGACGACGCCGCGCCCCTGCTGCGGACCTGCCTGGCCGCCGCGGCGGTGGACGGCACGGTCAGCGTGTACCTGGAGCCGGTCGCGCTCTACCACGTGCGGGATCTCTACGAGCCCGGCGACGGCGAGTGGCTGGGCCGGTACGCCGAGCCCGGCACGTGGGCGGCCGGGCACGTGCCCATCGGCCGGGCCCGGGTCTACGGCGTCGGGTCGGCCGAGGACGTAACGGTCCTCACGTTCGGTAACGGCGTGCGGATGTCGCTGCGGGCGGCGGCGGCCCTCGCCGACCAGGGGATCGGAACCCGGGTGGTGGACCTGCGGTGGTTGGCCCCGCTGCCCGTGGCGGACATCCTGCGGGAGGCCTCGGCGACCGGTCGGGTGCTGGTCGTGGACGAGACGCGCCGCTCCGGCGGGGTGGCGGAGGGGGTCATCGCGGCTCTGGTCGACGGCGGTTTCGTCGGCACCGTGCGGAGGGTTGCCGGAGTTGACGCGTTTGTACCATTGGGTCCGGCGGCCCGTGAGGTGCTGGTCTCCGAGAAAGCCATTACCGAGGGTGCCCGTACGCTGCTGGCACGGTAAATTCCGTTCCACCCGGTGCGCCACTTGCGCGGCGAGCCGCAACTGTGTGGACTTGGCCCGACGGCGTCGCACGACGCCACGAGCAGGGATGAGAAGAGGAGGCACGCGACAGTGAGCGCGACCGCTGGTCAGGCCGCCGACGGGGTACGCAGCCTGGCGGACCGGTTCGGGATCGAGCCGGGGATGGTCGTCATGGAGATGGGGTACGACGACGACGTCGACCAGGATCTCCGCGACGCCCTTACCGACCGCTGTGGAGAGCTGGTCGACGAGGACACCGACGAGGTGGTCGACGCGGTGCTGCTCTGGCACCGCGACGGCGACGGTGACCTCTTCGAGCTCCTCGTCGACGCCCTCGGCCCGCTGGCCGACGCCGGTGTCGTGTGGCTGCTGACCCCCAAGGCCGGGCGTGACGGGCACGTCGAGCCGAGCGAGGTGGCCGAGTCCGCGCAGACCGCCGGTCTCCAGCAGACCTCCACCGTCAACGCCGGCCGGGACTGGAGCGGCGCCCGCCTCGTGCTGCGACGCGGGTCCAAGGGCAAGAAGTAGGCGGCAGCCGGCTCGCGGCCGTCGCCGCCGGTTGTGGCAGGCTGGTGCACCTCCAGAATCGACCCAAGGAGCTCGCATGCCGATCGAGGTTGGCGCCGAGGCGCCCGACTTCGTGCTCAAGGACCAGAACAACCAAGAGGTCCGGCTCTCGGACTTCCGGGGCAGTCGTACCGTGCTGCTGGTCTTCTACCCACTCGCCTTCACCGGCATCTGCCAGGGCGAGCTCTGCGAGGTCCGGGACAACCTCAACGAGTACGTCAACGACGACGTCCAGGTGCTCACCGTCAGCGTCGACTCGGTCTACGCCCACAAGATCTGGGCCGACCGGGAGGGCTACCAGTTCCCCCTGCTGGCCGACTTCTGGCCGCACGGTGCGGTCGCCCAGGCGTACGGCGTCTTCAACGACGTGGCCGGCATCGCCAACCGGGGCACCTTCGTCATCGACAAGGCCGGCGTCGTCCGGTTCGCCGAGATGAACATGCCGGGCGAGGCGCGTGACCAGCAGGGCTGGCGCAAGGCCCTCGCGGAGGCGGTCGCCGGCTGACGCTCCTACCGGGCACACCGTTGCGTCGGGCCGGAGGCCGGCAGGTAAGCTTGCCACCCTCCGGCCCGCCGTATGGGCGTTCCGGGCGCGTAGCTCAGTGGGAGAGCACTCGCCTTACAAGCGAGGGGTCGCAGGTTCGAAACCTGCCGCGCCCACACACCCCGTTTTACCTGCGGAAACGCGGCGGGGCTCTGCAGACCGGCGACGCTTAGCCGCACATACAGGACTCGCTTTCGAGGCTGGGTCACCGCGCCCATCCCGACACGACTTTGCTCCAGGCCCTGGCCGCCGGGCTCGGGCTCATCGGGCTCTGGCGTCAAGCAGGGCGAGGAACCGGTGCAGCGCAGGGTTCGTGCTGTCACGTGGCCAGGCCAGGGCGACGTCCACGGTGGGCGTCGGGGCCGTGAACCGGCGCAGCCGGACATCGCGCAGCCGTACCGCGCGAGCCCGACCAGCCGGCACAGCCGCGATCACGTCTCCCTGCGCCACCGCCCGCAGCAGCTGCTCGTCGTCCGGCTCCTGTCGGACGAGACGGAAGCCGCCGCGGGGCCAGATTTGGGCGATCGTGCGGTCGAACATGCCGGGGCCATTCTCGCGTGGCCACATCACGGCTGGCAGGTCGACCACCTCGGGCCGGCTGATCCGACGTCGACCGACGGCGAGGGGATGACCGGCGGGCAGGGCCAGCAGCAGTTCCTCGGTGTCGACCGTCCGGCAGGCCAGCGCCGGCTCGTCGATCGGCGGGCGGACGAACGCCGCGTCGAGCCGGCCGGCGAGCAGGCCAGCCACGTTCGGCGTGGTCCAGGCCGTCTCCGAAATCACCTGGACGTCCGGGTAGGCGGCCCGGAACCGGGCGACCAGCGTGTCGACCCGGCCGCCGCGGGCCGACCGGGTGTACGCCAGGCGGAGTCGGCCGCCCCGCCCACGCGCCAGGTCGCGGATGCGGGTGGTTGCCGCGTCCACCTCGGCGAGCAGCCGGGCGGCCTCGTCTGCGACGCGTGCCCCGACCTCCGTCAGGCTGCAACCTCGGCTGCTGCGGTGCACCAGCGGCACGCCGAGCTGGCGTTCCAGGGCTCGGACCTGCTGGCTGAGTGCGGGCTGGGCGACGCGCAGCCGGGCGGCGGCCCGAGTGAAGTGCAGTTCCTCGGCGAGCACCGCGAAGTAGCGCAGCCGCCGCAGGTCTGACCAGCCATGTGGGGCCGGTGTGCCGGACACCCACCCATCATAAGCGCCGCTTATCACCGGCTGTCCGATCCGTCTTGGACGGCATCTGCTGCGGCCACGACGATTCGACACAACGGCGGGAGCGAAGGGGCAGACGGTGACGGCAGCGACGGACGTGGTAGTGATCGGCGGCGGGATCATCGGGATGACAGTCGCGGTCACCCTCCAGCACCGAGGGGCGCGGGTGACGGTGGTGTCCGCCCACGAGCCGGCGGAGACGGTGTCCACGGTGGCCGCCGCGGTCTGGTACCCGAGCCACACCGAGCAGGACCCGCGAGTGCTGCGCTGGGCCCGGGAGACGCACACGGAGCTGGGCCGCCAGGCCACGGCCGGCACACCTGGCGTGACCAACCGACCGACCCGGATGCTGCTGCGCCACCCGTACGCCGGCCCGCCCTGGTGGGCGCAGGCGTGCCGGGACCTGGTGGCGGAGTCGCAGGAGCCACCGTACACAGCGCTGCTGCGGTTCACCGCGCCGACGGTGGAGATGACACCGTACCTGGCTTGGCTGCGGCAGCGCCTGGAGGCCGGCGGCGGGCGGGTGCAGCGCCGGCGGGTACGGCGGCTCGCCGACGCGTTCGACACCGCGCCCACGGTGGTGAACGCGACAGGGCTGGCCGCCGGCCGGCTCGCCGCCGATCCGGCGGTTCACCCGGTGCGTGGGCATCTGGTGCTGGTGGCGAACCCCGGCCTGACCGTCTCGGTGCGCGACGAGGACGACCCGGCCGGGATCACGTACGTGCACCCCCGCCGGCACGACGTGGTGCTCGGCGGCACATACCAGCCGGGAGTGGGGCACACCATGCCCGACCCGGACACGGCGGTGGCGATCCGGAGACGCTGCGTCGCGCTGGTGCCGGCACTGGCCGCCGCGCCGGTCCTGGGCGAACGGATCGGGCTGCGGCCGGCCCGGCACGGCGGCCCTCGAGTGGAGGTGGACCCCGACCCGGCAGTCCCGGCCGGCGGCCGGCTGGTGCACGCGTACGGCCACGGCGGGGCGGGGGTCACCCTGTCCTGGGGGTGCGCCGCCGAGGTGGCAGACCTCGCCCTGACCGGCTGACCGGCGAGCTGGGCAGGTCAACGCAGCAGACCGAGCGCGCCGCTCGCGCGGGGTCGACGAGGCGTACCAGAATCACCTGACGGTGACCGACGGGAGGCGGCGGGTGGGCTACGCGGACGTGAACGGCCTGCGCCTCTGGTACGAGGTGCACGGCACCGGCCGTCCGCTGGTGCTGCTGCACGGCGGGTACGGCGCGGCCGAGATGTTCGCCCCGGTCCTGCCCGCGTTCACCGCCCGACGCCGGGTCATCGCCGTCGACCTCCAGGGCCACGGCCGCACCGGCGACATCGACCGTCCCCTGCGGTACGAGTCGATGGCCGACGACGTCGCCGCACTGATCTGTCACCTGAACCTGGCCGAGGCCGACGTGCTGGGCTACTCCCTCGGCGGTGGGGTGGCGTTGCGCACCGCCGTCCAGCATCCGGGCCTGATCCACCGGCTGGTGCTGGTGTCGACCCCCTGCCGGCGGCGGGGCTGGTACCCGGAGGTGCTGGCCGCGATGGCAGCCCAGGACGAGCGGGTCGGCGAGCAGATGCGTGGTACGCCCGCCCACGAGCGGTACGCGCGCGTCGCTCCCCGCCCCGAGGACTGGCCCCGGCTCTGGGCGAAGACCGGTGACCTGCTGCGCCGCGAGTACGACTGGTCGGCGGAGGTCGCCGCCCTCACCGTGCCCACCCTGCTGGTCTACGCCGACGCCGACTCGATGCCGGTGACCCACATGGCGGAGTTCTTCGGCCTGCTCGGCGGCGGCCACCGCGACGCCGGCGGGGACGGCACCGATCGACCCGCCTCCCGGCTGGCGGTGCTGCCCGGCCTGACCCACTACGACGTCGTCGCCTCCCCGGCCCTGCCCGCCGCCGTGCTGCCCTTCCTCACCCACCAGGTCCGCGCCCCACAGTGACCGTCCCGGTACCCGGCCAGGCCGGTGTAGACCCCGGTCGGGGCGTCGGGGCGTCGGGGTCGACGGTGGCGATGTGGGTCAACCGGATAACCGGCTCACCCGGCGAGGTAGCGCAGGACGACCACCCCGCTGTCGAAGGGGCGGGTCTCCACCAGGCGGAACCGGCGTGAATCGAACTCCCGGTCGACGATCGGGACGCCGCTGCCGACCAGGAACGGGTTGAGTCTGACCACCAGTTCGTCCACCTCGGGCAGCAGTTGGCCGGCGAGCTGGCCGCCGCCGCAGAGCCAGATGTCACCGCCCGGCTGGCGTTTCAGCTCCCGGACGAACGCCACCGGGTCGCCGGCCACGACCTGGGCGTCCGAATAGTCGGCCCGGGGCCAGCGAGCGGGAGAAGACGTACTGCGTGAGGTGGGCATACGGGCTGGTGACGCCCATGGCGAGGGCCGGGTCGTAGGTGTGCCGGCCCATCACCACCGCGTCGAACCGCCCCTGCGGCCGGTCGATGCCGAGGTGCGCGTGGGCGAAGCTGGGGAACGCCTGGGGCCAGAGGCCCCGCTGCTTCGGATCCCGTCCGTCCAGGGCGGGCCGGCTTCTCACAGCCGGCGCTGATCGAGCTGCGACCGGAGGCCGTAAGCCGCCCGGGGCTGCCGGGTGCCTGGCGACACCCTGCGCCGGGGCTACCGCGACGACGGTCTCCTGCTCGATTTGCTCACCACCTCCATCGACGCCGGGTTCGACACCGACGAGGTGTTTTCGCCCCTCGTGTCCCGACTGGTCGCCCGCACCGGCTGACGCGTGGCGGTGTGGCCGACGTCGTTTGCGGCAAGGCGGGGTGTCGGGCGATGGGGATACCGCGATCTGGCGCAACTGGGCGGCCGACAAGGCAAGGGGGCGGCCGACAAGCGGGAGGCCGACAAGACGTATGGCCCAGGTCGCAACGGGAAACCTCCCCGGACGCACCCGGGGAGGAGCGAGGATGAGACACGACACCGGACTGACGATCGGTGTGCTCGGCTCGTACGGCGGCCGGAATCTCGGCGACGAGGCGATTCTCAGCGGCCTCTTGGCCGATCTGCGTGCGCAGGAACCCAACGCCCGGATCGTCGTCTTCTCCCGCAACCCCGCCCACACCGCCATCGCCCACCCCGACGTGGAGGCGGTGCCCTGGGAGGGGGTCAGCCGCGTCGACTCCGCCGAGGTGCTGGCCCGGCTCGACCTGCTGATCCTCGGCGGCGGCGGCATCCTGTACGACAAGGAGGCCCGGCGCTACCTGCGGGTCGTGCGGGTTGCCCAGGAGCGGGGGCTGCCGTTGCTCACGTACGCGGTCGGCGTCGGGCCGCTCAGCGACGGGGTGGACACCGGCATGGTCCGGGAGACTCTGGCCGCAGCCACCGAGGTGACCGTGCGGGACCAGGAGTCCCGGATGGTGCTGGAGGAAGCGGGTCTGGTCAACCCGATCACCGTCACCGCCGACCCGGCGTTCCTGCTGGAACCGGAGGAGTTCCCCGCCCGGCTGCTGCGCGAGGAGGGCGTCCCGGCCGGCCGGCGGCTGGTCGGCCTCAGCGTCCGCGAGCCCGGGCGGGCGGCCGAACGCCTCGACGTCGACGCGTACCACCGGCTGATCGCCCAGATCGGCGATTTCCTGGTGCAGCGGATCGACGCGTACGTGCTCTTCGTCCCGATGGAACGCGACGACATCCGGCACTCGCACGGCGTGCTGTCGCACATGGTCGCCGCCGAGCGGGGCCGCATCCTGCACGGCGACTACTCACCCCGGCAGGTTCTCGGCCTGATGAAGCACTTCGACCTGGCGGTGGGCATGCGGCTGCACTTCCTGATCTTCGCCGCGATGGTGGGCACGCCGTTCCTGCCGCTGCCGTACGCGGGAAAGGTCTTCGACCTGGCCCAGCGGCTCGGGGTGCCGGCGCTGCGGGGCGTGGAGCGCGAGGTGGAGGGCCCGCTGCTGGCGGAGGTCGACCGGCTCTGGGACGAGCGGGACTCCCGCGCCGAGGAGACCGCCCGGCGGGTGGCCGAGGTCTGCGAGCAGGCCCGGGGCACCTCGCAGGTCACCCGGGCGGTGCTGGAGAGCCTGCGCAATCGGACCCTGGCCCGGATGGCCGCCTGAGCCGGCGCGCCGGCCGTGCCTGTCCGCCGGCCAAGGCCGGCGGACAGGCACGGAGCGCACGTCGGGCCACGGGCCGGACCGGCCCTGCGCGGTCACACGGCCGGGCCACGCCAGCGGTAACACCATCCGTCACCGACCGACTCCAGCTCGTAGATCTGCGCGTCGACGAGCCCTTCCGCGCCCAGGTGGTGGTAGGTCAGCGGCGGACGGTCGTTGCTGTCCAACTCGGCGTCGACCGTCTCGCCGTCGGCCGGGCCGTCCGCCAGGGGAATCCTCACCGTTGATGCCATGCCGCCCATCCTGCCCGTCGTGACGCCGCCACGCAGGGTTTGCCGGGCAGCGGCCCGGCGCGTACCCGGCTAGGGTCCGGAGATGGCCGAGATCCCCATCGACCGCACCCTGGGGCCCGTGCTGGCCCGCACCGGCGACGAGCGCGCCGTGCTCGAGGCGTTCCTCGACTTCCACCGGGCCGTCGTGCTGCGCAAGGTGCGTGGCCTGACCGACGCGGCCGCCGCCCACCGGCTGGTGCCGTCCGCCACCACCCTCGCGGGCCTGGTGAAACACCTCGCAATCATCGAGCGGTACTGGTTCCAGGTGCTGCTCGACCCGGCCCCCGGCGACCGGTTCCCGACCGCCGAGGAGGACGCGGCGGCGAGCTTCGCCCTGGCCGAGGGGGAGACGCTGGCGAGCCTGGTCACCGCGTACGAGACGCAGTGCGCGCGGTCCCGTGAGCTGGCCGGCCGCTTCCCGCTGGACCACGTCGTCCCGCAGCCGCAGCTCGGCGAGGTGTCGTTGCGCTGGATCCTGGTCCACATGATCGAGGAGACCGCCCGGCACGCCGGCCACGCCGACATCCTCCGCGAGCTGACCGACGGGGAGACCGGCGCGGTCTGAGGCCGCCGGTCAGGTGGTCGAAGATGGCGCCGAGGCTGGTCCGGCCGCGCCGCCTATCCTGGGCCCCGGGCGTCGACGAGGGGGAGCTGTGCTGGTCATCCACGGGGTGTGGCTGGTCGCCGCCGGCCTCGCCGTCTGGGCCGAGGACACCGCGCTGCCGGCCCGCGCGCCGCGCCGGCCCGGCCGGGCTCCGCGCGAGCGCCCGCACCCGTTCGCCGCCGACCACGCCACGCTGGCCGCCGCCCTCGGCGACGTGCCGGCCGTGGCCGGCTCCGCGCTGCTCACCCTGCCCACCCGCGCCGGCTCGCCGCTGGACTCGCCCGAGCTGGTCCGCACCGCCGTCGCCGAGCCGGTCCGCGGTCCGGTCACCCTCGCCGGGTGGCGCGTTCCCGTGCTGGCGTACGACCCGGACGGCGCGTTGGCGTTGCTGCGTACCCTCGGCGACCGCGCCGCCGTGCCCGGCGCGACCCTGCGCCACCTCGCGGAACTGGCCGACTTCGCGGTCGACCTGGTGGCCCGGGGCCGGCTGCTGCCCGGCCTCGCCGACCAACCCCCGAACCCGCCGGCCACGCTGCTCGGCGCCGCCCGCGCCACGCCCGGCGGCGCGACCCCTCCCGGGGCGCACGGGCCGGCAGGGTCCACGACCGGGGCCGGCCGGGACCGATCGGCCGGCGGCCCGGCCGGCACCGACGGGCCGTGGCGGCGGCCCGGCGACACCGCCGGCCAGCTGCCGGCGTGGGCGATGTGGCGGCCACTGCTCACCGGCGCCGACGCCGCCTGGGCCCGCTCACTGTCCCTGGCGTTGCCCCCGGCCGCCCGTGCCGCCACGACACCCGGCGACCCGCCCGCTCCCGGGACACTGGTCGCCGACGCGCTGGACGCCCTGACCGACGCCGCCGCCCGGGCCGCCCTCGCCGACGTCGACCTGGCCCGGGGTGGGCGGCGCGACACCGCGGTCGGCTGCTGGCTGACCGCGCTGAGCGGCCCGGCCCGGAGGTTCACCGCCGCCCCGGATGCCCTGCGCACCCTCCGCGTCGAGTTGGACGCCTGGCAGCGGGACGCCGTCGGAGGGGCGGTACGGGCCAGCTTCCGCCTGGTCGAGCCCGAGCCCGAGGAGGTCACCGGCCCGCTCGTGGTGGTGCCGGCGGACCCGGCCACGGTGGTCCGCACCGACGGCCTCTGGCGGGTCGAGTTCGGCCTGCAGGCCGCCGACGAGCCCGGGCTGCACGTCGACGCCGGGCAGGTGTGGCGGGCCCCGGAGACCGTCCCCGCGTTGGCCGGGCCGCTGGACAGCCCGCAGGAGACCCTGCTGGCCGAGCTGGGCCGGGCCGGCCGGCTCTGGCCGGAGCTGGACGCCGCGCTGCGCACCGCGACGCCGGAGGAGCTGGAACTGGACGCCGAGGGCGCCCACCGGTTCCTGCGCGACGGCGCCCCCGTGCTGCACGCCGCCGGCTTCGGGGTACTGCTGCCGTCCTGGTGGCGACGCCCGTCCGCGCGGCTCGGCGCCCGGCTGCGGGCACGCGGCCGGACCGCCCCGGGCACGGTGGCCGCCGCCTCCGGCGGCCTGGGCCTGGACGCGCTGGTCGACTACCGGTGGGAGGTGGCGCTCGGCGACGAGACCCTCGACGCCGACGAGTTGGCCGCCCTCGCCGCGCTGAAGACGCCGCTGGTGCGGCTGCGCGGACGCTGGGTGGAGCTGGACCCGAAACGGCTCGCCGCCGGGCTGCGACTGCTGCGCTCCTCCGGCGAGCTGACCGTTGCCGACCTGCTCAGGCTCGGCCTCGCCGAGGGCGACCGGCCGGAGGCGCTGCCGGTGCTGGAGGTCACCGCCGACGGGCCGCTGGGCGACCTGCTCGCCGGGGAGGCCGACCGGCGGCTGACCCCGCTCGACCCGCCGCCCGCCTTCAAGGGGACGTTGCGGCCGTACCAGCGGCGCGGGCTGGCCTGGCTGGCCTTCCTCCAGTCCCTCGGCCTGGGCGGGATCCTCGCCGACGACATGGGTCTGGGCAAGACGGTGCAGCTGCTCGCCCTGCTCGCCGGGGACCCGCCGGACGCCGGCCCGACGCTGCTGGTCTGTCCGATGTCGCTGGTCGGCAACTGGCAGCGGGAGGCCGCGAGGTTCACCCCCGGCCTGCGGGTGCACGTGCACCACGGCGCGGACCGGGCCCGGGGCGCGGAGTTCGAGGACGCGGTGCACGCCGCTGATCTGGTCCTCACCACGTACTCGGTGGCGGCCCGGGACGCTGTCGCGCTCGCCTCCGTCGGCTGGCACCGGGTGGTCCTCGACGAGGCACAGGCGATCAAGAACGCCTCGACCCGGCAGGCCGAGGCCGTCCGGTCGCTGCCCGCGCGGCACCGGGTCGCCGTCACCGGCACACCGGTGGAGAACCGCCTCGCCGACCTCTGGTCGATCATGCAGTTCGCCAACCCGGGGCTGCTCGGCCCGGCGTCCAGCTTCAAGCAGTCGTACGCGGTGCCGATCGAGCGGCACGGCGACGCCGCGACCGCCGCCCGGCTGCGCCGGATGACCGGCCCGTTCGTGCTGCGGCGGCTCAAGACCGACTCCTCGATCATCTCCGACCTGCCGGAGAAGTTGGAGATGGAGGTGCTCTGCAACCTCACCGCCGAACAGGCCTCGCTGTACCGGGCGATCGTCGACGACATGCTGGCGCGAATCGAGTCCAGCGACGGGATGGAGCGGCGCGGGCTGGTGCTGGCCACCATGACCCGGCTCAAGCAGGTCTGCAACCACCCCGCTCAGCTGCTGCGCGACGGCTCCGCCCTGCCCCGCCGCTCGGGCAAGTTGGACCGGCTGGAGGAGATCCTCGACGAGGTGCTCGTCGCGGGGGAGAAGGCGCTGCTCTTCACCCAGTACGCCGAGTTCGGCGGGATGCTCCGCGGCCACCTGTCCGCCCGGTTCGGCCGGGAGGTGCTCTTCCTGCACGGCGGGGTCGGCAAGGCCGACCGGGACGCCATGGTCAGCCGGTTCCAGTCCCCGGGTGGGCCGGCGGTCTTCGTGCTGTCGCTGAAGGCCGGCGGCACCGGGCTCACCCTCACCGCCGCCAACCATGTGGTGCACGTGGACCGCTGGTGGAACCCGGCGGTGGAGGACCAGGCCACCGACCGGGCGTTCCGGATCGGCCAGCGCCGCCGGGTGCAGGTCCGTAAGTTCGTCAGCGCCGGCACGGTGGAGGAGAAGGTGGCCGCGATGATCGCCGACAAGCGCACCCTGGCCGCCTCGGTGGTGGGCAGCGGCGAGCAGTGGATCACCGAGCTCTCCACCGCCCAGCTACGCGAGTTGTTCACCCTCGAGGCCGGGGCGGTGGCCGAGTGACCGGCCGCCGGGACGAGCTCCGGCCGTCCGACACCCCGGCCGGAGCCGATCGGGCCGGAGCCGATCGGGCCGGGGACGACCGGGCCGGAGCCGACCGGTTCGCCGACTTCGGGCGGCCACGCCGGGTCGACGGTGGACTGAAGGCACGCAGTACCCGGGGCGCGATCGGGGTCTCCTGGTGGTCACGGCGCTTCCTGGAGGTGCTGGAGTCGTTCGCGCTCGGCACCCGGCTCACCCGTGGCCGGGCGTACGCGCGCCGCGGTCAGGTGCTCCGGCTCGACGTGCTGCCCGGCCGGGTCGAGGCGACCGTGCAGGGCTCCCGGGCCGCGCCGTACCGGGTCACCATCGAGCTGCCGCCCTTTCCGGCGGCACTCTGGGAAAAGGTCGAACGAAAGCTTGCCGCGCAGGCGTTCTTCAGCGCCCGACTGCTCGCCGGCGACCTTCCGGCCGAGCTGGAGCAGGTCTTCGCCGACGCGGGCGCCCCGCTCTTTCCCGGCGGTCTGCGGGAGCTGACCCAACGGTGCAACTGCCCCGACGCCGCGGTGCCCTGCAAGCACCTGGCGGCGACCTTCTACCTGCTCGCCGAGGCGTTCGACGCCGACCCGTTCGAGCTGCTGCACTGGCGTGGCCGCAGCCGTGCGGTCCTGCTCGACCGGCTGCGTGCGCTGCGCGCCGACGCCACCGCACCGTCCGATCGAGACGGTGCCGAAGTCGCGCCGGCACCCGCCGGTGCGCGGCCCGCCGCCGCATCTTCCGATGCGCGGCCCGCCGCCGCATCTTCCGATGCGCGGCCCGCCACCGCGTCTTCCGGTGCGCAACCGGCCACCGTGCCCGATGTGGGGACCGGCTGCGCCGGGGCGGCCGGCGCGTTGCGGGTACTGGCCGGCCTGCCCGCGACCCCCCTGGCCGAGGCGGTGGACCGGTTCTGGCTGCCGCCGGTGCCGCTGCCGGACCGTCCACCGACCCTGGCCACCGGCCCGGAACTGCTGCTGCGGCAGATCGGTGCGCCCAGCCCGGCGATCGGCGGTCCCGGCCTGTTGGAGCGCCTGCGTCGCGCGTACCGTGCGTTCGGCGACGCCTGACCTCCGGCTGGCGATGGATGATCACCGTCCGGTGCGAACACCACGTGTCGGGCTTCTCGGGCCGGCCGCCGTCACAGCCAGCGGCGGCGGAAGCGCCACATCAGGACGACGTTGACGGTCAGCACCACGGCGCAGACAGCGCCGGCCAACCGCCCGGCCAGCACGGTCATGGCCGGCAGCGACGCCCAGAGCACGATCGTCAACAGCATCAGCCAGCGCCCGCGCCGGGCCCGGGCCCGCTGGTCGAGTCTCGCGAAGAACTTCGGGTCGCTCTCCCGGAGCTGCCGGGTGATCTGTTCGAATCTGCGCTGATCCTCTTTGCTGAGCATGGCGATGCCTTCCCCTCACGGCTTCAGCGGTTCGGCGGCTTACCCGCTGTGGCGGCGGCTCACGCCCTCCCACCGCTGCTACTTTCCGCTGGGTCGGCGATCGCGACACTCGCAAGACGGCGCAAACCGGGGCGTCCGGGCCGCCTGATACCGCAATATGCCGCAATCGCAACGTACGGCCGGGGCCGTTTCGCCGCCGGGATCAGCGGGCGGGGCGGCGGCTGCCGGACGGCCCGCCGGCCGGGCGGGCGCGTTCCGGGCGGGAGCCGCCCGGCCGGGTGCCCGACCAGCGGTAGGGCCGCCGCCGGTGGTGCGGCGGCGGTTCGGTGCCGCCGGTGTGCCTTGCCGCGTCGTCCCTGGCCATCTTGTACCCCCGCTCCTGCCGTTCGTGCGTCACCGGTTCAACGACCTCGCCGTCGCCGGGGGACGCTGGCGGGGCATTCGGATCAGTGACCGCGGCGGGGGAGTGGGAGCTGGCCGGGCAGCAGTTCCGGAGTGAGCGTCACCCCGGTGGCCCGCAGCGCCCCGATGAGGGCGTTCTGCACCAGGTACGAGTCGGGCAGCCGCCACTGTGCCTGTTCCGGGGCGACCGCCCAGCGGACCGGTCCTTCGGGCAGCCGGGTCGGCGGCGCGGCGATCCACGAGCCGGGCCCGTGCCGGACCACCTGGAAGCAGTGGTCGAGCTCGGGTCGCAGCGGGTCGCCGGGGCGGACCAGGAACATCCATCGCCCGGTCGGGGTGACCAGCACCGGGCCGCGGACACCGGCGCCGGCCGGATGCCTCGGGATCGCGTCGATGACGTGCCGGCCGAGGTGCGCCGCCACCTCCAGCACGTCGAAGGCTCGCCCGGTGGGGAGCAGCACCCCGTGCGGGCGGCTACGCCACCAGTTCGCCACCCGCGCGGGGTCGGCGCTGGCCGCGTGCTCCCAGTCCTCCAGCGCCGGATGGCAGCCGACGGTCGGGCAGCCGGCCCGGCCGCAGACGAAGCGGCTCCTGGCCAGGCAGGCGCCGGGAGTCACGGCCCAACCGTGGACGGCGTACCGCACGGCGATCCGGCGCAGCCGGACCCGCTCGATCGACGGCAGTTGAGCGACCCGTGGTCCGACGTTCCTCCACATTCTCCGTGATCTCCCCTCGCCCCGACCGGACGTCCCACCAGGCGACATGTCGAGCACCGTCACTGCCATGACCCGCGATCGTTGAGCTGTCGAACGGCTCGTGCAACTTGCACGAAAGGTACGAGGACTGGCCGTTTGGCCGACGTACAACCTGTGCGACCAGCGAAAACCTCAGACGCGCGGATCGCCGCGCCGGTAGGGGATTGCGTCCGGGGTCCACCGGGCGGACGAGGGGGAGGAGAAGGGGATGGACGAGCTACCCATAGGGCGGCGGGTCGCCTACTGGCGCGGGCGGCGCAAGATGTCCCAACAGGTCTTCGCCGACCGGCTGGGCAAGTCCAAGAGCTGGGTCGACAAGGTCGAGCGCGGGGTACGCCGGCTCGACAAGTTCTCCGTCCTCTACGAGATCGCCGACATCCTCCAGGTCGACGTGCAGTTGCTGCTCGGCAAGGATCCGGAGCGCCGGACCGACGCGCTCAACTGCATCGACCAGATCGAGGTGCAGGAGATTCGGGCCGCCCTGGAGCGGTACGACTCGATGAGCGCCTACTTCGACGCCGCGCCGTACCCGCCGCCGCTGGCCGACATGCGCAAGGCCGTCAACCACGCCTGGCTCACCTACCAGTACGGCCGGTACGGGCTGCTCACCCGGGCTCTGCCGAAGCTGCTGCGCGACGCCCAGGCCGCCGATGCCGGCTTCGGCGGCGACCAGGCCAGGGAGGCAGCCCACCTGCTCGGGCAGATCTACCAGATCGCCTCCTCGGTGCTGCGCAAGCTGGGCGAGTGCGAGCTGGCCTGGCTGGCCGCCGACCGGTCGATGGCGGTCGCCCAGCGCGCCGACGACCAACTGCTGGCCGGGGTCGCGACCACCCGGGTCTGCAATGCCCTGGTGGCGATGGGCCGGGCCCGCCCCGCCCTGGAACTGAACGTCACGATCGCCAACCGGCTCGCCCCCGGCGGCCTGCACGACGCCGAACCAGACCGCCTCTCCGTGTACGGGATGCTGCTGCTCCAGGGGGCGATGGCGGCGGCCCGGATCGGCGACACGTCCACCGTGGCCGACCTGTTCGACGGCGCCCACGAGGCGGCCACGCTGCTCGGCAGCGACCAGAACTACTACTGGACGTCGTTCGGCCCGACCAACCTCGAACTGCACCGCGCCGCCGCGGCAGTCGAGTTGGGCGACGGCGGCCGGGCGGTGGAGATCCACCAGGGCATCCCGGGTCCGGCCTTCAACGCGCTGCTGCCGGAGCGCCGGGCACACCACCTGCTCGATATCGCCCGCGGGTACGCCCAGATCGGCGACGTGGCCAGCGCCGGCGACATGCTGCTGCGCGGCGACCGGCTCGCCCCGTCGGAGATCCGGTGCCGGCCGATCGCCCACGAAGTGATGTCGGACGTCCTGCGTCGCACACGTGGTGCGCCGCCCCCGCCGATTGCCGAGTTGGCTGAGCACATGGGAGTTGGAGTATGAGCACGGTGCCGGCCGGATGAACGGTCCGCACCCCCGAAACGAGCACCTTCCGGTGCTCTACGTCATCGCCTGCGGTTCGCCGCTGGCCCGGCACGTCGGCCGCCTGGTGGAGCTGGCCCAGCAGGTCGGCTGGGACGTCTGCGTGGTCACCACGCCCGACGGCGCGAAGTTCGTCGACCGGGCCGCGCTGGCCCGGCTGACCGGTCACCCGGTACGCGTCCACTACAAGAACGCCGGCGACCCCGACCTGCTGCCCCCGGCCGACGCGATGATCGTCTGCCCGGCGACGGTCAACACGGTCAACAAGTGGGCGGCCGGGATCACCGACACCCTGGCCCTCGGCCTGCTGGTCGAAGGCCAGGGCCAGGGGCTGCCCGTGGTGGTCGTCCCGTTCACCAACACGGCGATGGCCGCGCATCCGGCCTTCCAGGCCGGGCTGTCCCGGCTGCGGGAGTGGGGCACGACCGTGCTCTTCGGTGACCACGTCTTCCCGCTGCACCCGCCGGGCGCGGCCGAACGGCACCTGCACGCCTTCCCGTGGGAGGCCGCGGTGGCGGCCCTGCCCGACCGGTGGGGCAGCGCCGCCGCCTGATCCGGCCCGATGTTCCCGGCAGCCAGCCATGCCGGGGAACACGGGCGGTGGCCGTGACCGTCCGGCCCGGCCTCCGCCGGTAAGCTGACCGGCCGTGAGCACAAGCGCAGCACCACCGACCGTCGCCGACGTGGTGGCGGCGCTGGAGCGCCGGTACCCGCCGGCCTGGGCCGAGGACTGGGACCGGGTCGGCCTGGTGCTCGGCGAGCCCGCCGCCGTCGTGCGCCGGGTCGCGTGCGTGGTCGACGTGGTGGCCGAGACGGTGGCCGAGGCGCTCGCCGCCGGGGCCGACCTGATCGTGGCGCACCATCCGCTGCTGCTGCGCGGCGTCTCATCGGTCGCCCCGACCACGTACAAGGGGCGGATCGTGCACGACCTGATCCGCGCCGACGTGGCCCTGTACGTCGCGCACACCAACGCCGACGTCGCCGACCCGGGTGTCTCCGACGCGTTGGCCGCCCGGTTCGGGCTGACCGGGCTGCGTCCGCTGCACCGGCCGGTCCCGGGCTCCCCGGCCGCGGGGGAGGGCCGGGGAATCGGCCGGGTCGGTGAGCTGCCCACCCCGATGACCCTGGCGGAGCTGACCCGGTACGCCGCCGCCGTGCTGCCCGCCACCGCGTGGGGCGTCCGCGCCGCCGGCGACCCGCAGCGGCTGGTGCGTACGCTGGCGGTCAGCGGCGGCTCCGGCGACTCCTTCCTGGCGGAGGCGACCGCAGCCGGGGTGGACGCCTTCCTCACCGCCGACCTGCGGCACCACCCGGCCGGCGAGCACCTCGCCGCCGGCGGGCCGGCTCTGCTGGACGCCGCCCACTGGGCGACCGAACGACCCTGGCTGGACGACCTGGCCGCCCACCTGCGGGCCGAGTTCGGCGTCGAGACCTTCGTGTCCGACCTGGACACCGACCCCTGGACCCTGCACGCCGCCGCGCCCGCCCTGGACGACAAGGAGCTCCACCGTGAAGGCTGAACCCGAGGTCCAGCGCCGCCTGCTCGACCTTCAGGCCATCGACACCGCCCTCGCCCAGCTCGCCCACCGCCGCCGGACGTTGCCCGAGCGGGCCGAGCTGGAGGCCCTCGCGCGTGAGCTGTCCGCGCTGGAGGACGACCGGGTCCGCGCCCAGGTCGCCGTCGACGACCTGGACCGGGACATCGCCCGGCTGGAGAAGGACATCGACCAGGTCCGGGCCCGCAAGACCAAGGATGAGGACCGGCTCGCCGCCGGCACCGGCCCGGCGCGGGAGCTGGAGGCGCTCCAGCACGAGCTGGTCTCGCTCAACCGTCGCCAGGGCGACCTGGAGGACGCCGAGCTGGAGCTGATGGAGCAGCGGGAGACCGCGCAGGGCGTACTCGACGGGATCGAGGCCAAGCTGGCCGACGCCCGTGAGCGGCGCGCGGCGGCCGAGCGGCGCCGTGACGACAAGCTGGCCGACATCGCCAAGGAAGAGGATTTCAAGAAGTCCGCGCGCCGGCCGCTCGTCGCCGACCTCCCCGCCGACCTGGTCACCCTCTACGACCGGATCCGCGAGGACAGCGGTCTCGGCGCCGCGCTGCTCACCGCCGGGCGGTGCGGCGGTTGCCGGCTGGACCTCTCCGGCGCGGATCTCGCCCGGATCCGCAAGACGGCCCAGGACGAGGTGGTCCGCTGCGAGGAGTGCCGCCGGATCATGGTACGTACCAACGAGTCGGGGCTGTAGCCGGTGGCGGTGGGCGCGGTCGTCGTCGAGGCCGACGGCGGATCCCGGGGCAACCCGGGGCCGGCCGGCTACGGCGCGGTGGTCCGGGACCGGGACTCCGGCGAGGTGCTGGTGGAACGGTCCGAGGCCATCGGGACGGCCACCAACAACGTCGCCGAGTACCGGGGGCTGATCGCCGGCCTGGAAGCCGCCGCCGAGCTGGGTGCGGTCGAGGTCGAGGCCCGGATGGACTCCAAGCTGGTGGTCGAGCAGATGTGTGGCCGCTGGCAGATCAAGCACCCGGGGCTGCGCCCGCTGGCGGCGCAGGCCGCCGCGCTGGTCGACCGGTTCGACCGGGTCCGGTTCAGCTGGATCCCCCGAGAACGCAACCGGCACGCCGACGCGCTGGCCAACGCGGCGATGGACGCGGCCGCCGGCAAGGACGCGGCCGCTGGCAGGGCGGTCACCCGAATCGAGGCGGAGCCGCCCCGTGAGGTGGCCGCCCCCGACTCACCCGCCCGTGCCGCCGCCCGGGAGGCCGCCGCCCGTGCCGCCGCCCGGACCACCGGCACCGACCCGGCGACCGCCAAACCCTCGTGGGAGCCGCGTCCGAGCTTCACCGCCACCCGGCTGATCCTCGTCCGGCACGGCGAGACCGAGTGGACCGTCCAACAGCGCTACGCCGGCCGCGCCGACGTTCCCCTCTCCGACGCCGGCCGGGCGCAGGCCCGGGCCACGGCCGCCCGGGTGGCCCAGCTCGCCCCGGCCGTCGCGGCCGTGCTCAGCTCGCCGCTGTCCCGGTGTACGGCCACCGCCGAGGCGATCGCCTCGGCCCTCGGCGACCTCCCGGTACGCCGGCAGGACGACTGGATCGAGTGCGACTTCGGCGACTGGGACGGCCGGACCTTCGCCGAGGTGCGCGAGGGCTGGCCGGGCGAGCTGGACGCGTGGCTCGCCTCGACCCGGATCGCCCCGCCGGGCGGCGAGTCGTTCGCCACGGTGGGCGCGCGGGTGGCGAAAGCCGTGGCGGAGCTGGGCCAGGCGTACCCGGGGGAGACCGTGGTGGTGGTCTCGCACGTCTCGCCGATCAAGCTGGCGCTGCGCGACGCCCTCGCTGCCGGCGACGCCTTCCTGCACCGGCTCTACCTGGACGCGGCCGGCATCTCCGTGTTCGACATGTGGCCCGACGGCGGCATCGCGGTCCGCTCGGTCAACGACACCGCTCACCTCGCCGGGCTCTGACCGCCTGGCCGAAGGCCGTCGACCTGTGCCGTTCGGCGCAGATCAGCGGCCGTTCGGCGCACCCAGCTTTTCCGATTGAACGTGACAGTGCACACACGGTCGTAGCCTCCGGCCGTCACGTAGCAAGTTAAGACCTACCGGAGGCGTGTATGACCGCACTGGACCCGGAGACGCCGCAGACGGCGTCGTCCAGGGCGAAGGACCACAGTCCCTGGAACTGGCTGCTCTTCATCCCGATCGTGGTGCCGCTGATCCCGGTCCTCTTCAACGCGGACTCGCCCCGGGTGCTCGGCTTCCCGCGCTTCTACTGGCTGCAACTGGTCTACATCCTGCTCGGCGTGGCGACCACCACGCTGGTCTACCAGATGACGAAGAAGCGGGGTGGACGGTGAGCGCGAGGAGTGAGCCGGGCCTGCGAGCCCCGCAGTCGCGAACAGAGGAGGTTCGGTGAGCGCGAGGAGTGAGCCGGGCCTGCGAGCCCCGCAGTCGCGAACAGAGGAGGTTCGCTGATGTGGCGCGACCACCTGACCGAGATCATCGTCTTTACGGCGCTCTTCCTGCTGGTCAGCGCGATGGGTTTCGTGGCGGCCCGATGGCGGGCGCCGCGCGACATGGCCCACCTCGACGAGTGGGGGCTGGGCGGGCGCAATTTCGGCGGCTGGATCACCTGGTTCCTGGTCGGCGGTGACCTCTACACGGCGTACACCTTCGTGGCGGTGCCGGCGCTGGTGTTCGGCGCGGGCGCGATGGGCTTCTTCGCCGTGCCGTACACGATCGTCATCTACCCGCTGGTCTTCCTGGTGCTCTGCCGGCTCTGGTCGGTCTCGCACCGGCACGGTTTCGTCACCCCGGCCGACTTCGTCCGTCGCCGGTTCGACTCGCCGGTGCTGGCGCTGCTGGTGGCGATCACCGGCATCGTCGCGACCATGCCGTACATCGCGCTGCAACTGGTCGGCATCGAGGCGGTCCTCAAGACGATGGGCGTGACAGGTGAGAGCGCGCTGGCCCGACACCTACCGATCGTCATCGCCTTCGCGATTCTCGCCGCGTACACGTACCAGTCGGGGCTGCGGGCGCCGGCGCTGATCGCGTTTGTCAAGGACACCCTGATCTACATCGTGATTCTGGTGGCGGTGCTCTGGCTGCCGTACAAGCTGGGCGGCTGGGGTTCGATCTTCGCCTCCGCCGAGGCGAAGTTCGCCGCGTCGCCGAACCCGGGCGACGGGATCCTGCTCAATGCCAACAATCAGCTCCAGTACGTCACCCTGGCGTTCGGCTCGGCGCTGGCGCTCTTCCTCTACCCGCACAGCATCACCGGCGTGCTGGCCAGCCGGAACCGGGACGTGATCAAGCGGAACATGTCGGCGTTGCCCGCGTACAGCCTGCTGCTCGGGCTGATCGCGCTGCTCGGCTACATGGCCATCGCGGCCGGGGTGAAGCCGTTGCCCGGGGCGACAGCCGGCAGCACGGACGGCAACACCATCGTGCCGGTTCTCTTCGACCAGCAGTTCCCCGACTGGTTCGCCGGGGTGGCGTACGCGGCCATCGGCATCGGCGCGCTGGTGCCGGCGGCGATCATGTCGATCGCGGCGGCGAACCTGTTCACCCGCAACATCTACAAGGAGTACCTGAAGCGCGACGCCACCGCGGCTCAGGAGGCCAACGTCTCGAAGATCACCTCACTGGTGGTGAAGGTCGGCGCGGTGGCCTGCATCGTCTTTCTCGACCCGCAGTTCTCCATAGACCTCCAGCTCATCGGCGGCGTGATCATCCTGCAGACGCTGCCGGCGGTGGCGCTGGGGCTCTACACCCGGTGGTTCCACCGGGGCGCGCTGGTCGCCGGCTGGGTGGCGGGAATGAGCATGGGCATGTGGATGCTCTACCAGATCGGCAACCCGGTGACCGGCAGGAAGCACTTCGCCGGCTCGGCCTTCCCCCTGTCGGAGTTCGGCTTCGACACCACAAAGACGATCTACGTGGGCATCGTGGCCGTACTGGTGAACCTGGTGGTCGCGGCCCTGGCGACGCTGGCGTTGCGGGCGGCGAAGGTCGCCGACGGGGTCGACGGCACCACGTCCGACGACTACTTCGCCGACGAGGGCGACCCGCGAGTCACCCCCGGCCCCACCCGGGGCGCCGACGCCGCCCCGGAACCCGTCGCCTGACCCGGGAGGCAGGGGCCCCTGCCCGCCGCATGTGTGAAGCAGGGGCCCTGCCGGGGCGAACCTCACGGACTGGAGCCGATGCACCCGCTGGTGTTGGGCGTGCTGACAGTCAGCGCAGCGCGCGCCAGAGCAGGTACAGGCCGACGACCGTGCCGAAGACGACGACCACCGTCTTGAGCACCACCGGCGGCAGCCGGCGGACCATCCGCGCGCCCGCGTACCCGCCCAGCAGTGTCGCCGGGGCCACCACCGCGGCCGCCGCCCAGTTCACCGGGCCGAAGAGCGCGAAGACCACCAGCGTGGTCAGCCCGACCACGGCAGAGAGCAGGTTCTTCACGGCCAGCACCCGGGCCAGCGTCGCGTCCAACACCAGGGCCAGGCCGGCCACCAGCATGACCCCGAGCGCCGCGCCGAAGTAGCCGCCGTACGCCGTGCCGACCGCGACCATGGTGTGCACGGTGACGGTACGGCGGCGCGGGCCGAGGTTGGCGGGGTGCCCGACCAGGCGGCGCAGCGGATCCTGGAAGGCGAGCATGGCCGTGGCAGCGAGCACCAGGAACGGCACCACCAGCTCGAACGCCCGGGCCGGGGTGGCCAGCAGCAGCAGGCAGCCGCCGACCGAGCCCACCACAGCGGTGGGCAGCAGCGGCCACAGCGACCGGCCGGGCGGTAGATCCGTGCGGCTGCCCGCCACGCTGGCGACGTACCCGGGGAACACCGACACGGAGTTGCTGACGTTCGCCGACAACGGCGGCAGCCCGATCGAGAGCAGTGCCGGAAAGGTGATCAGGGACCCGCCGCCAGCCAACGCGTTCACCGCGCCGGCGACGAGACCGGCGGTGAGCAGGAGCGCGGCGTGGGGGAGATCCATAATGCCCCCGAGGCTAGTACGCTCCTCTGCACGCCGCTCGGCCGTACCCCGACCGAACACCGGTCCTGTTGAGCGGGCGTCAACCCGTTCGCGCACCGTCGGGTATCGAGCAACCCGTGCCCCGAATGCCCCATCTTCTTCGCATCCGCAGTGAAGAACTGAGAGCCGCTGCTTCCGCTTCTACTTCGAGAGCCTGTGGCATCGCCACCGATTGAGGCGTGGGACCTGCCCGCCGTGTCGCCCGTCGCCCGCCCCGGCCGGTAGCGCCCGGTCCGGGGCGGAATCGGGACCGCCCGCCCTGTCGTTAGGATGGAGGACGCGACGGACGAGTCGACCGGGCGGTCGCGTCGGCGGGCTGCGGCCTGCCGCCGAGGAACGTCCGGACTCCACAGGGCAGGGTGGTTGCTAACGGCAACCCGGGGTGACCCGCGGGACAGTGCCACAGAAAACAGACCGCCGTCCCGATACGGGACGGTAAGGGTGAAACGGTGGGGTAAGAGCCCACCAGCACTCCGGGTGACCGGGGTGGCTCGGTAAACCCCACCCGGAGCAAGGCCAAGAAAGGGCCGTCACCGCAGGGTGGCGCCCGGCGCAGACGCTCGAGGGCTGCCCGCCCGATGTCTGCGGGTAGGCCGCACGAGCCTGTCGGCGACGGCAGGCCGAGATGGATGGCCGCCGCCGGCGCGGACCCTGCGAGGGGTACGCGCCGGGCACAGAATCCGGCGTACAGGTCGACTCGTCCGTCGCCCACCAGCTCAGAGCCGCGATCAAGGCTCTGAGCTGGTTCTATGTCCGGGCGTCGATGGTCGTCCTTGGTCAATCTTGGCCGACATTTGACGGCCTGGCGACGGCCCGACGGCCTGGAGGCGGCCTGATCTTGAACCGATTGCATCAGCATGTATTTATGGGTTGCGGTATGGTCGGTGGGTCGGCCTTGCTCGGTGACGCGCCGCAAGATGCCCTGGCTGCCACCCCGTCACCCGTCGTTTTGCACCCCGTGGAGTGGGTATCGAAGCTATTGCCCCTCTGGCTTGACGAACGTGCCCTTGCCGGGCACCACGTAGACCAAGCCTTCGTTCACCAGCACCCGAACCGTGTGCAGGATGGTGCCGCGCGCCAGGCCGTATTCCTGCTGAAGCCGGGCCACGCTCGGGATCGGCCGGTTGGGTGGCAGGTCTCCGCGCTCGATCTGCTCGCGCAGGATCGCCGTCAACTGCTGGTAGACCGGCACTGGCCCTTCGGGGTCGATCACGGTGTTGGAGGAAAGAGCAGCTCCTTTCGCGGTCGAGCACCGGCTACCTTCGCCGCATGCCTGAACTGATCCTGCCGACCACCCGCCTGCACGCCGCCTTTCTTGAGTGCCGCGACGACTGGGGCCCCGGTCTTCACGAGGACGGCTTCGGCCTGGCCGCCGACGACGACGTGGACTCACCCGAGGGCTTCGCCACCTGGGTGCACCAGCGGGTCCGCCTGGCCCACCTGGCCGGGGAACCCTGCCCGAACGAGCAACACAGCTCACCCCGCTGGATCGTCGAAGACGGCCAGGTACTCGGGGGCATCGACCTGCGGCACAAATTCGACAACGACCTCGGCCACATCGGCTACGGCGTACGCCCGTCCGCGCGTCGTCGCGGGCTGGCGAGCTGGGCACTGGGCGAGATGCTCCGCGAGGCCCGCGCCACCCTCGGCCTCGACCGCGTCCTCATTCCCTGCCTCGCCGACAACGTCGCCTCAGCCCGAACCATCGAACGCAACGGCGGTGTCCTCGAAGGTATCTGCGACTTCGAGGACTTCTCGGTGAGGCGCTACTGGATCGCCCTGAACCAGTGAGCGTGCCCGACCGCGGCGTCCGGCGATGGTTGCCCCTGGTCCGCCTGGTCCGCCTGGTGCGTCTTCACGGCCACCCACCCCGCGCCCCGGCGGCGGCCGGACCGGCCACGCGCAGTGCGAGGCCAGCGGCGAGGTACAGCACCCACCGGCGCGGCCGTCGACGAGCGTCCTCCCTCAAGGTCATTTCCGCACGATCGATCGACTAGTCGGCTTTCGTGTCGCGGACCCCGCTTCCGACGGACACCGCCACAGTGGCGTAGTTGACCTAACCTCGCCCGACACGAACCCGGCTCCCGGGGTCGAAGCTGGCCACCGGCGGCCACCCCTCAGCAGTTCGACTACAGTCCAGTTCGCACCACTCTTCGCATCACCCGTTATTGCTTTGACCGCTTCGACCTGGCCAAGGTGCACAACAGGAACTTCCCCCATGCCCATAGCTGCTCTAATCCGGAACGGCCAACGAAGTATGTCGCGCCATACCGGCTGTTTTCCCACAAGATCTCGCCTGACCTCTGGCGTAGGTCGTCGGCTTGTCTCGAACTAATCATCCGATAGCCCTTGGTCCTACCAGGGCCGACCTTCAGCCGTTTGAAGTGCTCGAACCGAGGTTCCCGGTTGACAAGTTCGGTGGTTGCCGTGTCCTTGCCAGTAGCGGGCGCACCGTAAAGAACCAGGCCCTTTCTCGCAGTTCAGCCATCTTGCTGAGCAGCTCCTTGGCTTGCTCCTGTAGCGGTCGAGCGCCTGCGGAGTTGTCGACGCTTACGTAGGGAATCTTGGGCTCGAACATAAGGTCAAGGCCATCAAGGTACTTGGCCCAGTTTCCAAGCTTGTAGTCATCTCGGGCGGCACCACGGCGACAGATATAGGTGTGCATGGTATCGGCATCGCAGTACACCCAAACAACCTGGAGAGTTCCGCTGTACTCCGCTACCGTGGCGGCCAGACGATCACACCATGCTTTATCTCGTAGCTCCTTGGTGAAGGGCGCAGTCACGACCACCGACAACCCGCACTGCAAATTTTCCGTGAGGGTGGCCGTCAGGGTTTCGTATTTCGCAGGGCGGATCGCCGACAGGTAGGTCTCTGACTCGCGATCGTGGGGAGACCGCCCCATCCGCTCTAGCGCTGCTTCGACCACAGGCCGCGTTGTTGTGTCTTTGTCGAGTATCGCCCAGCCAGTCTGACGAGCGATAACGCGCCCGAACTCTGTCTTGCCCGATCCGGGATATCCTCCAATGAGGATTACTCGGGGTCCTGACTTGTTCGGGGCTCCGCCGGGGATGTGCACGATTCGACTTGAACGAGCCCGATTGATAACGAGCCCTTCGTCCGCCAGCATCGCCATCGCTCGATTGATTGTAGCAACGCTGTGTCCCAGGGCGCCGCAAGAGCCTGCCCGACCAGCCACTCAGATCCCCCCGGACGCCGACCGCCCCTTGCACCTCCGGATGGCGTTTGCAAAACCGCAGCTGGTTCGGCGACGCGGCATTTCATGGAGCCGGAAGGTTCTGCGCGCCGACAATGTCGACGCCGGATTTCTCGCCGCTGAAATCCGACACTACGTCTGCCACCCTGAATACCGGGCGGCGATCGGCAGCCAGGCCGAGTACCAACGGCTTCTCGCCGAGTTGCCCGACCGGGACGGTTGAAAGGACGTGCCAACGCAGGCCGAACGTCAAGCCCTTCTGTCTCGCCACGCCCACAGGTTGTCCTAAGCCGTGCCGTCGCTCACCCCGCCCGCCGTGCCACCTGGTTCGCTGGCCGCACGGGGCAGGTCGTCGGGCAGATCAGCCTGCGCCGGCTGGTCCTCGCCGAAGGGCTCGCCGAGGTTTCCTACCGGGGGCTGCCGTCCGCCCGTGGTCGTCGGGTCGACCGGCGGGCGTCGTCGGCGCTGGCCGCCTGGTGCTTCGAGGTTCCCGGGCTGCACCGCGCCGAGCTGAGCCACTCGACGGCGAACGTCGCGTCCTGCCGGATCGCGGCGTACGCCAGCTTCCCGCCGAGGGCACGAAGCGGGGCGAGGGACTGCACACCGACGGCTGGCACGACATGCACCTGCACGCCCGGCTGTACGACGACCACTGATGAGTGCCGCCGAGCGCCCTCCGGTACCGGTACCGGCCGTTGCCCAGGTCATGACCGCCGATTCTGCCGGTGCCGGCGATGCGGCGGTACCGGCCGTCGCGCGGTGCCGGTCACGACGGGCACGGCATCCGCTCCAGCCCCGCCGGATTGGAGCCTGGACCAACCACCTGCGCGAAGCAGCCGTCGGCGGTGGCCCGCTGCCACCCGAAGACGCTCGACGCGGTCTTCGCCACGCGTACCCGGAAAACCAGCCGGACCCCTGTGGTGCCGGTCTCCACGTTGAGCACCTCGACGCCGTCGGCACGGTCGGCGATTCCGCGCAGCGTCGCCTGCCCGGCCGCCGGGTCGGCCAGCAGTCTCGTCCGCGTCCGCTGGGCGGTTGCGGTCACCTCGCGGCCCGCCCGCTGCTCCAACCGCTGCTGTGAGTGGTCCCGCAGCAGTGGCGCCGCCGCCACCAACCCGACCACGGCCAGCGCCACCACCACACTCGCGGCAACCAGGCCGCGTCGCGCCCGCGCCAATCTTCCTTCCCCGAAACGCACCTCGGGATTCTGCTTCACCGATCCCCTTCCCGGCTGCCCCATCAACGGCAGGCTGGTTCCGTCATTCCCGCCCGCATGCCCTCTGAGCAGGTCTAATGTGGAAGTCGGCGCGTATTTACCCGATCCGGTGGCGGCCGGGCTGCTCGCGGTGCACAGTGATCCCATGAACGACAGCGGACGTGGCGGGCACTACTACTGGTGCACGCGACACCACCGGGTCGAGACCGATGCCGACGTGTGTCCCGCCCGGCACGTTCTCGGGCCGTACGCCTCAGCCGCCGACGCGGAGAACGCCCTGCAGAGGGTGCGGGAGCGCAACGACGCGTGGGAGGCCGAGGACGCCCGCTGGGCCGGGGAGGGCAGATAGGCGGCGCGGGACGGCCCGCGTCGAGGAACTCCGTGTCTCCGTTAGGCACGTGAGCGCATGTCCCCAAGGAGGGAACCGAGATGGCCGAAGCACAACAGGCCACCACCCGCCCGGCAGCCAGGAAATCCGCCGCGGCGGAGCGGACCGCTGGCACCACCCGGAGCACCGCGGCACGCCGGTCCGCGCCGGCCACCGTGACGGCCCGGAGAGCAACGGCCGGCAAGGCGTCGCCGAGCGCCGCGGGCGCCGGGACCGGGCGTGCCCCGGCCACCACGGCGACCGCCGCGAAGAAGACCACGGCCGCGAAGAAGACCACGGCCGCGAAACGAACCACGGCCGGGAGGAAGACCACGGCCGCGAAGCGGACCACGGCCGCGAAGCGGACGACGGCGGCGAAGACGGCACCGGTGACGAAGACCGCCGCGAAGAAGGCCCCGGCGACCAGGATGACGGCGAAGAAGGCTCCCGCCAAGAAGGCCGTCACCCGGGCCACCGCCGGGGCGAAGAAGACCACGGCAGCGGCGAAGAAGGCCGGCACCGCCGCTCAGAAGACCACCGGCGGGGCGAAGAAGACCACGGCAGCGGCGAAGAAGACCGCCGCCGCGAAGTCCACCGCGACCACCCGGAAGGTCACCTCCACCGGCAGGAAGGCCACGGCCGCGGTCCGCAAGAGCGCCGGCGCGGCGAAGAAGACGACGTCGGCCGCCGCGAAGAAGACCACCATGGCCGCGAAGCAGGCGCCGGCCTCGAAGACCACCGCCAGGAAGGCTTCGGCGACGAAGACCACCACCCGCAAGGCCCCCGCGAGGAAGTCGACCGCCACATCGTCGACCACGGCCCGCAAGTCGGCGGCGAAGACGGCACCCGCGAAGAAGACCACCGCCCGCAAGGCCCCCTCACGTACGGCGGCCGCCCGCGCCTCCGCGCCGGCCGGCACCCGCTCGCGGGCGCGGAAGGCCACCGGCTGACCGTACGGCGACCGCCGCCCCTTTCGCCGGAGAGCGGATCATCCGCCGGGCTGCCAGGATTGACCCGTGGTCATCCGACGTGTGCTGGCGCCCCGCATCGACTTCGGTGCGCTGCGCCGCGAACTGGGACTGCCGGACAGTTTCCCGGTCGCGGCGCAGCGCGAGGCGGACGAGGCAGCCGCCGCCCCGCCCTCCAGCCGGGTCGACCGCACCGACGTTCCGTTCGTCACGGTCGACCCGGCGACCTCCCGCGACCTCGACCAGGCGATGCACCTGAGCCGCCGCCCCGGCGGCGGCTTCCGGGTGCGGTACGCCATCGCCGACGTCGCCGCCCACGTCCGCCCCGGTGGCCCGCTGGAGTTGGAGACCTGGCGGCGCGGGCAGACCGTCTACCTTCCCGACGGCAACGTGCCGCTGCACCCGCGCACGCTCAGCGAGGGCGCGGCCAGCCTGCTGCCCGACGCCGACCGGGCGGCGGTGGTGTGGACCCTCGACCTCGACGCCGACGGCGGCACCGACGCCGTCGCGCTGGAACGCGCCCGGGTACGCAGCCGCGCCAAGCTCGACTACGTCGGGGTACAGGCCGCCGCCGAAACCGGGACCCTGCCGGAGCCGATCGCCCTGCTGCCCGAGATCGGCGCGCTGCTCACCGACCGTGGGCTGCGCCGGGGCGCGATCAACCTGCCGCTGCCCGAGCAGGACGTCGAGCCCGACGGCGACGGCTGGCGGCTGGTGCTGCGCGGCCCCGTCCCGACGGAGGACCACAACGCCCAGATTTCGCTGCTCACCGGGATGGCCGCCGCCGACATCATGCTCGCCGGCGGGATCGGACTGCTGCGGACCATGCCGCCGCCGAAGCCCGAGGCGGTGACCCGGCTGCGGGCCGCGGCGGCTGCGCTGGGCGTGCCCTGGCCGGACGGGACCAGCGTCGGCGAGCTGCTGGTCGGGCTGGACACCACCCAGTCCCGGGCCGCGGCCTTCGTCGACCAGGCGGCCGAGTTGATGCGCGGGGCCGCGTACACCGCCTTCGACGGCGAGCCGCCCGAGCAGCCGGAGCACGGCGGCGTCGCCGCCGCGTACGCCCACGTCACGGCCCCGCTGCGCCGGCTCGCCGACCGGTACGCGACGGAGGTCTGCCTGGCCCTGCACGAAGGCCGGCCGGTCCCCGACTGGGCCAGGGCGGCGCTGCCCCGGCTGCCCGAGGTGATGGCCGCCACCGACCGCACGGCCGGCGCGGCCACCCGAGGCGCGATCGAGCTGGCCGAGGCGGTGCTGCTGGCGCACCGGGTCGGAGAGACCTTTCCCGCCGTCGTGCTCGACGTGGACGCCCCGCCGAACGGGCAGTCGAAGCCGGGCCGGCAGCCCGGCGGCACGGTGGCGTTGGACGACCCGCCGGTGCGCGCCCGGTGCGGCGGCGAGCTGCCGCTGGGCGAGCGGATCCGGGTGCGGCTGGTCACCGCCGACCCGGTCCGGCGCACGGTGCTGTTCGCCCGGGACTGACCGTCGGGGCGGGGTGTGTCACAGCGTCGGGCGCTGCTGCCGGGCGAGCCGGTTTGCGAGGATGATCGCATGGCTTACGACGCGACCACGCTGCCTGACGTCTCCGGGCTGATCGTCGGCATCATCGGGGGCACCGGCGACCAGGGGCGAGGGCTCGCCTACCGGTTCGCTCGGGCCGGGCAGACGGTGCTGATCGGTTCCCGTTCCGCCGAGCGCGCCGCCGAGGCCGCCGCCGAGATCGCGGCGCTGCCAGGGGTGCCGGCCGGGGCCGAGGTCACCGGGGCCGGCAACGAGGAGGTGGCCCGCCGCAGCGACGTGGTGGTGATCGCGGTGCCGTGGGACGGGCACGCCGACACCGTCGCCGCCCTGGCCGAACCGCTCGCCGGCACGATCGTGGTCGACTGCGTCAACCCGCTCGGCTTCGACAAGCAGGGCCCGTACGCGTTGCCGGTGGCGGAGGGCAGCGCCGTGCAGCAGGCCGCCGCCCTGCTGCCCGACTCGCGGGTCTGCGCGGCGTTCAACCACGTCAGCGCCCCGCTGCTGGCCGATCCGGAGATCGACCGGATCGACCTCGACGTGCTGATCTGCACCGAGGACCGGGAGCTGGTCGGCATCGTCGGCGCGCTGGCCGCCCGGATCCCCGGCATGCGCGGCATCTACGCCGGCCGGCTGCGCAACGCCCACCAGATAGAGGCGTTCACCGCCAACCTGATCGCCATCAACAAGCGGTACAAGGCACACGCCGGCATCCGCGTCACCGACCTCTGACACCGGCCCGCACGATCCGGATCCGTCGCGCGCCGGGCGAGAGCGGACCCGCCGGTCGTGGCGTGCCGACAGGACGGCATGCCACGACCGGCGGGGGCGGGTCAGAAGTTGATGTTGACGCCGGCCTTCTTGCAGGCGGCGTCGAGGTCGGTGCCGGCCTTCTCGAAGGCGGGACTGTCGGCGTCGGTGACGGCCTTGGCCGCCTTGTCGGCCTCCGTGCCGAACGCGACCAGCGCGGGGGCCACCTCGCTACCCGGGCCGGCGGTCGCGGCCGCGTCGGCCATTCCCTTGGCCATGTCGGCGTAGGCCTTCTTCATCACCGCCGTCACGTCCTGACCCGGCGACATGGCCTTCACGAGAGCCTGCTTCGACTCGTCGCCGATCTTCTTCGCCGCCTCGCAGAGCTTCTTCTCACTCGCCGGGTCGGCGGCGGAGGGCGCGGCGGCGGACGCGGTGGCAGCGGCGGTGGGGGCGTCCGCGACGGACGTGGTGGCCGGCAGCGTGGGCGTGGCCGTCTTCGCCGGCTCCTCCCCGCCGCACGCCGCCAGCGCCAGCGCGGAAACACAGGACAGAACAACAACCGAGATACGAGAGCGATACACGGACGGACACCCTAGCGGTTTCTCCGTTCGCGGGGTGCCCGTCCTGTGCCGCCTGCCCGTGGTCGATCAGAAGGTGTGCTCGGCGGCCGGGAACTCGCCGCCGCGTACCTCGTCGGCGAAGCGACGGGTCGCGTCGGTCAGCGCCCCGGCCAGGTCGGCGTACCGCTTGACGAACCGGGGCGCCCGGCCGGTGCGCAGGCCCGCCATGTCCTGCCAGACCAACACCTGCGCGTCGGTGTCCGGCCCGGCGCCGATGCCGACGGTCGGGATGTCCAGCTCGGCGGTGATCCGCTTGGCCACCTCGCCCGGCACCATCTCCAGCACCACCGCGAACGCGCCCGCCTCGGCCACCGCCCGGGCGTCGGCGAGCACCTCGTCGGCGGTGTCGCCGCGCCCCTGCACCCGGTAGCCGCCCAGGGTGTGCTCGCTCTGCGGCGTGAAACCGATGTGTGCCATCACCGGGATGCCGGCGCCGACGATCGCGGAGATCTGTGCGGCGCACCGCCGCCCACCCTCCAGCTTCACCGCGTGGCAGCCGCCCTCCTTCATGAACCGCACCGCCGTGCGCAGCGCCTGCGCCGGCCCCTCCTCGTAGGAGCCGAACGGCAGGTCGCCGACGACCAGCGACTGCCGGGTCGCCCGCACCACGGCCCGCACCAGCGGCAGCAGCTCCTCGGCGGTCACCGGCAGGGTCGTCTCGTAGCCGAACACGTTGTTCGCCGCCGAGTCGCCGACCAGCAGCACCGGGATGCCGGCGGCGTCGAAGATGCCGGCGGTGTACTGGTCGTACGAGGTGAGCATCGCCCAGCGCTCGCCGCGTTGCTTGGCGGCGATCAGGTCGCGGGTGCGGACCCGCCGGGTCGCCGGGCCGCCGTAGAGGGCGGTCACCTCGGTCGGGGTGGTCTCCACCATGACTGTCTCCTCTCCTCGAGGCCGCTGTCGCGGTCCCCGGGTACCTGCCGCGATCGTCGCACCGGGCGACCCCGTCCGGGCAGGGTGCAGTGCAGGATGTCACTTGGCGCGCCGTGGCGGGGTCCGAGGGGCGGACCCCGCCACGATCACGGACCAGGGGGCGGCCACCGGTCGCGCTGTGGAGCCGGGAAGGATCAGCTGTTCTCCCGCCAGCGGTTGGTGATCGGCAACCGCCGGTCCCGTCCGAACGCCTTGATGGAGATCTTCGTCCCCGGGGCGGACTGGCGGCGCTTGTACTCGGCGGTGTCCACCAGTCGGAGCACCCTGTCCACCACCGCCGGGTCGTGCCCGGAGGAGACCAGCCCGTCCCGGCCCAGGTCGCCGTCGACGTAGCCGATCAGGATCGGGTCGAGCACGTCGTACTCGGGAAGGCTGTCACTGTCGAGCTGGCCGGGGCTCAGCTCGGCCGACGGCGGCTTGCCGATGGAGTTCTCCGGAATCGGCGGGGTCTGGCCCCGGGCGTCGGCGTCGGCGTTGCGCCACTTCGCCAGCCGCCAGATCAGCGTCTTCCAGACGTCCTTGACCGGGTTGAAGCCGCCGACCGAGTCGCCGTAGAGAGTGGAGTAGCCGACCGCCAGCTCGCTCTTGTTGCCGGTGGTGAGAACGAGGTGACCCTCCTGGTTCGACAGCGCCATCAGGATCACGCCGCGCACCCGGGCCTGGAGGTTCTCCACCGCCACGCCGGACAGCGACATGTTGGCCAGGAAGGTGTCCACCATCGGCTGGATCGGCTCGATCCGGTAGTCCAGCCCGGTCCGCTTGGCCAGCTCCTCCGCGTCGGCCCGGGAGTGTTCCGAGGAGTGCTGGCTGGGCAGGGAGACGCCGACCACCCGGTCGGGCCCGAGCGCGTCGACGGCGAGCGCCGCGACCACCGCCGAGTCGATGCCGCCGGAGAGGCCGAGCACCACCGAGGGGAAGCGGTTCTTGTTGACGTAGTCGCGCAGGCCGAGCACCAGCGCCTGCCAGACCTCGGCCTCGTCGGCGACCGGGGCCATGGTCCCCCCGTCGGCCACCGGGCCCGCCGGCGCCGCCGGGATCGCCCCGACGGCACGCCGCAGCACCCGCATCCCGTCGGCCAACTCCTCGGCCTCCGGGCCGGGCGGGCCCGCTTCGGGCAGCTCGACGTCGTGCACCAGCAGGTGTTCGACGAACTGCGGGGCGCGGGCCAGCAGCGTGCCGTCGGCGGCCACGACCATCGAGTCGCCCTCGAAGACCAGCTCGTCCTGCCCGCCGATCATGTTGACGTACGCGATGGTGGCGCCGGCCTCCGCGGCCCGGCGGCGCACCAGCGGCAGCCGGATGTCGTCCTTGTTCAGCTCGTACGGCGAGCCGTTGATGTTGACCACCAACCCGACGTCGGCCTGCCGGGCCACCGCGAACGGGCCGCCGGCCTGCCAGAGGTCCTCGCAGATGGTCAACGCCACGTCCACGCCGCCGACGCGTACCACCGTGAACGTGTCGCCGCAGACGAAGTAGCGGTCCTCGTCGAAGACGCCGTAGTTGGGCAGGTGGTGCTTGAAGTAGGTGGCCACGACGGCACCGCCGTGCAGCAGCGCGGCGGCGTTTCGGGCCCCCCGGCCGGGCTGGGCGTCCCCGGAGACCTGGGGCGGGCCGTCGGCGTCGAGGTAGCCGACCACCACCGGCAGGTCGCCCAGGCCGTCGGCGGCCAGGTCGGCGGCGAGGCGTTCCAGCGCGGCCTGCGACGCCGCCACGAACGAGCGGCGGAAGACCAGATCCTCGACCGGGTAGCCGGTCAGCATCATCTCCGGGAAGGCGACGAGCTGGGCGCCGGCGTCGGCGGCCTTGCGGGACCAGGTGCGGACCAGCGCCGCGTTGCCGGCGAGGTCGCCGACGGTCGGGTTGACCTGGGAGAGGGCGAGACGCAGGGTGGGCATGTGTTCATCTTGCCCCAGCGGGCCCGCGCCAATCCGCAGCGCCGGACGAGACGGCGGCCACCCGCCGGGGTGGCGGCTCCCCGGCGTGATCCGGCGGGGCGGGACACCACAGGACGCGCGCAGGTAGGTCGCGTAACGTCTGCTTAACCAGGCCGGTGGAGACTGGGCGATCAGGCCGGGCCGGCACCGGACGTACGTCGTGAGAGGTTGGGGAAGTGGACCGTCAGCAGGAGTTCGTCCTCCGTACGCTGGAAGAGCGGGACATCCGGTTCGTCCGGCTGTGGTTCACCGACGTGCTCGGCACGCTCAAGAGCGTGTCGGTGGCCCCCGCCGAGCTGGAGGCGGCCTTCGAGGAGGGCATCGGTTTCGACGGCTCGGCGATCGAGGGCTTCGCCCGGGTCTTCGAGTCCGACATGGTCGCCATGCCCGACCCGACCACCTTCCAGGTCTTCCCCTTCGAGGGTGGGGTCAGCGGCGAGAGCGCCCGGATGTTCTGCGACATCCTGCTGCCCGACGGCAGCCCGTCCTGGGCCGACCCGAGGCACGTGCTGCGCCGGATGCTCTCCAGGGCCGCCGAGAAGGGCTTCACCTTCTACACCCACCCGGAGATCGAGTTCTTCCTGTTGGAGAACGGCCCGCAGGACGGCTCGGTGCCGGTGCCGGTGGACACCGGCGGGTACTTCGAGCACACCACGCACGCCGTGGCGCGGGACTTCCGCCGCCAGGCAGTGCTGGCCCTGGAGCGGATCGGCATCTCGGTGGAGTTCAGCCACCACGAGGTCGCCCCCGGCCAGCAGGAGATCGACCTGCGCTACGCCGACGCGCTGACCACCGCCGACAACATCATGACCTTCCGGCACGTGGTCAAGGAGGTGGCGCTCTCCACCGGGGTGCAGGCCACCTTCATGCCGAAGCCCTTCACCGACCAGCCGGGCAGCGGCATGCACACCCACCTGTCGCTGTTCGAGGGGGAGCGCAACGCGTTCCACGACGCCGGCGACCCGATGAAGCTGTCCAAGGTGGCCAAGTCGTTCATCGCGGGCCTGCTCGCCCACGCCCGCGAGTACACCGCCGTCACCAACCAGTGGGTCAACTCCTACAAGCGGCTCTTCCCGCAGGCGCTGCCGGACCGGATCACCGAGAGCCCGGCGTACGTCTGCTGGGGGCACCTCAACCGCTCGGCGCTGGTCCGGGTGCCCGCGTACGGCAAGCCGAACTCGGCCCGGGTGGAGGTCCGCTCGCTGGACTCGGCGGCCAACCCCTACCTGGCCTTCGCGGTCATGCTCGGCGCCGGCCTCAAGGGCATCGAGGAGGGCTACGAGCTGCCGCCGGGCGCGGAGGACGACGTCTGGTCGCTGTCCAGCGCCGAGCGGCGGGCCATGGGGTACGAAGCCCTGCCGGAGAACCTGTCCGAGGCGATCGACGTGATGGCCGGGTCCGAACTGGTCGCCGAGGTGCTCGGCGAGCACGTCTTCGACTTCTTCCTGCGCAACAAGCGGGCCGAGTGGGAGCAGTACCGCCGCGAGGTCACCCCCTACGAGCGGCAGCGCTACCTGTCCCTCTAGATCACGCTTGCGCGGGGCCGCTATCGTCTCGATCACCGTGCCGGCACCCTCGCCGGCCGGTGGACGGGCGGAGGCGGTCAGGTGCTGGAGGATCTGCTCAGCGGAGCATGGCAGAGCGTGGTCTTCGGGGTCGTCGGGGTGCTCCTGATGGCCGCCGGTTTCCTGCTGGTGGACGTGCTGACCCCGGGAAGGCTGCGCGAGCTGATCTGGGTGCGGCGCAACGGCAACGCGGCGTTGCTGCTCGCCGCCAACCAGCTCGGCATCGCCGGGATCGTCTTCACCGCGATCCTGACCAGCTACAGCGACTTCGCCAAGGGTCTCGCCTCCACGGTGGTCTTCGGGCTGATCGGCCTGCTGATCATGGCGCTGGCGTTCTTCGTGCTCGACCTGCTCACCCCCGGGCGGCTCGGTGAGATCGTCTGCTCCGACGAGCCGCACCCGGCGGCGTGGGTCAGCGCCGCCACGCACTTCGGCGCGGCGCTGATCGTCTGCGCCTGCATCGCCTGACGCCGGCTGTCGTACCCCGGGTCTAGCCTGCCCGGGGTGAACCGGACGGACCGTCTCTATGCCCTGGTGGAGGAGTTGCGGGCGGTGTCGCCCCGGCCGCGCAGTGCCCGCTGGCTGGCCGGGCGTTTCGAGGTGAGCGTGCGCACCATCGAGCGGGACATCGCCGCGCTGCAGGCCGGTGGCGTGCCCATCTGGGCCGAGCCCGGCCGCACCGGCGGCTACGTCGTCGACCGCGCGCGCACCCTGCCGCCGGTCAACCTCACCGCCGGTGAGGCGGTGGCTATGGCCCTCGCGCTGCGCCGCCTCGGCGGCACCCCGTTCGCCGCGTCCGGCGCCAGCGCGCTGCGCAAGCTGCTCGCGGTGCTGCCGGCCGCCGATGCGGCCGAGGCGCGCCGGCTCGCCGGCCGGGTCCATCTGGTCGGCGGCGAGCCGGCCACGCCCGTCCCGGCCGCCGTCGCCGACGCGGTCACCGCGCGCCGCGTGCTGCGCCTGCGGTACGCCGACCGTGTCGGCGCCGACTCGGTACGCGAGGTCGAGCCGCTCGGCTACCTGGGCAACCCCACGCACTGGTACCTGCTCGCCTGGTGCCGGCTGCGCGACGCGCTGCGCTGCTTCCGTACCGACAGGATCCTGGAGGTGGCGCCGTTGCCGGAGCTGGTCACCCGCGAGTGGCGCCCGGCGGACCTGGACATCCCCACCGAGCGGGTCCGACCGCTGAGCCTGCTCTGACACCGGCCGGTAAACACCGACAGGACGGTGTCGCGGACCACTCCGAGGCTGTCTGCTGACGACGCCGGCCGTCCGGCCGGCGCGGAGACAGGAGGATGCACATGTCCACGACACCCGTCACCTGGTTCGAGATCGGCACCGACCGCCCCGACGAGGCGGAGCGGTTCTACGGCGAGTTGTTCGGCTGGACGTTCGAGGAGCAGGGTGCGCCGGGCCGGTCGTACCGGGTGACCGGGGCCGGTGGGGAAGAGGGGATCGGCGGGGCGGTCCGGGCCACCGAGGATGGCTCGCCGAACTACACGGTGTTCTACGCGGAGGTGGCCGACGTGGCGGAGACCTGCCGCCGGGCCGAGGCGGCCGGTGGGAAGGTGCTGGTGCCGTTGCGGACGGCGCCGAGCGGGCTCAGCTTCGCCCACCTGCTCGACCCGGCCGGCAACCAGCTCGGCGTCTTCACCCCGCCGGCCTCCGCCTGACCGGGCAGGCCACCGAAGCCGCGAGCCGCGAGTACCAGCCACACTGCCTCGGCAGCGATCTCCGCGTCTGCGGGCCGTGATGCCACCGCCAGCGTGAGAAGGGCGCAATCCGCTCCGGCCGACCTGGCGGTGTCCCGGTGAGGATGCCACCACCTCGCCGGCTCGGAGTCGGTCATCCGATGGAGTGTCCGGTCCCGCCGGGGTCGGCGGGACCGGACGCGAGGAAGGGGAGGGAGTGGTTACTTACCGGCCGGCCCCCAGCCGCCGTGGCCGCGACCGCCGGCGCCCGGGAAGACGCCCGACTCGACGGCCTTGGTGATCGCGTCGGCCTGCTCCCGGGTCAACCTGCCGTCCTTGACGGCCTGGTCGAGCCGCTCCTTGAGTTTCGCCTGCCGGGCCTCGGCCGACGGGCGTTCCGGCCGGTCGGCCTTGCGCTGCTCGCGCAACTTCTCCAACGCGGCCGTCACCTTGTCGGCCGGCACACCCAGCTCCTTGGCCAGCGCGTCGGCGAACTCGGCCTGCCGCTCCTGCCGGTTGTGGTGCTGCTCGCCGTTGCTGGTGCTCGGTGACGGTGCGGCGTTCTCCGCGAACGCCATGGTCGGGACGGCGATCCCCACGCCGAGAACTCCGGCGGCGGCCAGCCCGGCCAGCAGGTGCTTCTTCGAGATCGTGCGGGCCATTCGTCTCTCCATCAGGTCGGTGTGCGATGCCGTGACCGACAGTGGCCCATCTCCCTGAGCCGAACCCGTGCCAACGCTGTCACCCAGCTGAAAATCCACCTCCGCGCCCTGTTGATCATGAAGCTGGCAAGCTGGCGAGGGGTTTCCCCACCGTCAACTTCGTGATCGACCCGACCGGGGCGGGCTACTGGACGGCGGGGGTGATGGTGAGGGTGCCGGCGGTGGCGTCCAGGACGGCCGGGGTGCCGACGGGAACGGTGAGCTGGCTCGGGCCGTGGCCGATCGGCAGGCCGCCGAGGACGGGGACGCCCAGGTCGCCGAGGCGCTCGGCCAGCACGTCGACGACTGTGGTGTCCCAGCCGTCGGCGCAGTCGGTGAACTGGCCGACCGCCACCCCGGCGAGCCCGTCCAGCACGCCGGCTCGCCGCAGGTGGGTGAGCATCCGGTCGACCTTGTACGGCGGTTCCTGCACCTCCTCGACCAGCAGCACCGCCCCGCGTAGGTCTGGCATGTCCGGGGTGCCGATCGAGGCGGTGATCAGGCAGAGGTTGCCGCCGAGCAGCGGACCCTCCGCCCGCCCCGGCACCCGCACGGCGTAGGTCTCCTCCTCGGCGACCGCGTGCACCGTCACCGGTGCGGTGGTCATCAGCGCGGCGTGCAGGGACTCCGCCGAGCGCAGCGGGGTGCGGTCGTCTCGCCAGGCCGCTCCCGGCCCGTGCACGCCGGCCAGTCGGGCGCCCCGCCAGAGCGCGAACTGCAGGGCGGTGATGTCCGAGAAGCCGGCCACCACCTTCGGGTCGCGGCGTACCGCGGCCATGTCGATCAGGTCGACGATCCGCTGCGCGCCGTAGCCGCCCCGGGTGCAGATCACCCCGCGCACCTGCGGGTCGGTGAACGCGGTGTTCAGGTCGGCGGCGCGCAGCGCGTCATCGCCGGCCAGGTAGCCGCGCCGGGCGTACGCGTTCGGGGCCGGCACCGGGCGCAGCCCCCAGCCGGTCAGCAGCTCGACACCCCGGGCCACCCGCTCCGGGCGGGTCGGGCCGGACGGCGACACCAGCATCACCGTGTCACCGGGACGCAGGACCGGCGGGCGTACGCAGTCGTCGGTGAGCACAGCGGCAGAGCCTAGCCGCCGAGGGTGGCTCACCGGTCGACGTACTGCTCGGCGTACCCCGTGGCGGGTGGGATGGGCGTGATGACGTCGACGAGCACACCGTCGGGGGCGGCGATGATGAAGTGCCGTTGTCCGAAGTCCTCACTGCGCAGTTCCCGTTCCACGGGCAGGCCGCCCCGGACGACCAGCCGCTCCCACTCGGCGTCCACGTCGTCGACCTCGACGTTGAGCAGCAGTCCCCGCACGGGGGCGCGATACGCCTCGGGGAGCGTCGGGTGGTGGTGGTCGAGCAGCGCCAGTTCGTACCCGGGCGGGCCGGGCTGGCGCAGGCTCACGTACCAGTCGGCCTCGAAGGTCGTTTCGAAGCCGAGGTGGCGGCGGTAGAAGTCGTGGGATTCGGCGAGCTGCCGGGTGCAGATGACCGGATAGAAGCTGGTCAGTTTCATGGCGTTGATTCCTTTCGCATACCATCGGTATGCGAGATGACGGTAGTTAACATACCATCGGTATGTCAATCGGTGGTCGGGGTCGCAGGTGGCGGCCAGGTGGAGCGTGGAGGCGTACATGGCGCAGGGCGTCCGGGAACGACAGCGGGAGCAGACCCGCCGGGCCCTGCTGCGGGCCAGCCGGCGGCTCTTCGCCACCCGTGGATACCCGGCGGTGGGGCTGGCGGAGATCGTGCGGGTCACCGGGGTGACCAAGGGCGCGCTCTACCACCACTTCGCCGGCAAGACGGACCTGTTCCGCGCGGTCCTCGAGGAGGTCCAGCAGGAGGTCGGCCGGCGGGTCGCCGCCGCCGCGGACGCCCACGACGATCCCTGGGCGCGGTTCACCGCGGGCTGCCAGCAGTTCCTCACCGCCAGCACCGATCCCGAGCTGCAACGGATCATGCTGGTCGACGGCCCGGCCGTGCTCGGCTGGCACGAATGGCGGGCGCTGGACGAAGCGGCCGCCGGGCGGCACCTGACCGAGGCGCTGACCGAGCTGGTGGAGGCGGGCGTGATTGCCCGGCAGCCGGTTGCGCCACTGACCCACCTGCTCTCCGGCGCGATGAACGAGGCGGCGCTCTGGCTCGCCCGGTCGACGGATCCGGCCGACCTCACCGCCACCCGGGAGGCGCTGACCCGCATGCTCGAGGCCCTGCGTGCCCGGTGAGCCGGCCCGACCCGGCGCGGCTCGGCCGCACCGGGGTCCGAGTCGTTAAGGGGGCACCCGGCGCACCCGATAGCCTCGACACCGTGGCGACCGCGCTGGTGATCGAGAACGACCCGACCGACGACCTCCGCCGGCTGGGGGAGTGGCTGACCGAGGGAGGGCTCGACCTGCGGGTGCTGCGCCCGCACGCGGGCGACGAACTCCCCGCCGACCTGACCGGGTACGCCGCGCTGGTGGTGCTCGGCGGCGACCGGCAGGCGCACCCGGTGCCGGACGGCGCCCCGGGCGAGCCCTGGTTCCCCGCCCTCGAAGGGCTGCTGCGCAAGGCCGTTCGGCACCGGGTGCCCACCCTCGGAGTCTGCCTCGGCGCGCAGCTGCTGGCCACCGCGCACGCCGGCCAGGTCGAGCGCAGCCCCGCCGGCCCGGAGGTCGGCCCCGGCGTCGTCGGCAAGCGGGACGCCGCCGAGGCCGACCCGCTGTTCCGCTACGTGCCGCTGATCCCCGACGTCCTCCAGTGGCACGTCGACGAGATCACCGAACTGCCCCGGGGGGCGACCCTGCTGGCCGCCTCCACCCGCTACCCGCATCAGGCGTTCCGCCTCGGCGACCGGGCCTGGGGCCTGCAGTTCCACATCGAGTGCGACACCGCGATGATCGCCGACTGGGCCCGCGACTCGACGCTCCTGGCGGAGCTGGGCTACGACCCGGAGCTGGTGGTGGCGGCCTGCGACCGGGTGATGGCCGACGTCGAGGAGGTCTGGCAGCCGTTCGCGATCCGGTTCGCCGCCCTCGCTCTCGGCGAGCTGGACGACGCCACCGTCCGCCCCAGCCTGCCCCTGCTCGGGCATTGAGATGACCCGACCGACCAGGGGACGGCTGGCCCGCTACGGGTTCGCCGAGGGCGACGGCGGGGCGCGGGCGGCGGACCTGCTCGGCCCGGACGGGCTGGGGCTGTGGCGTACCGACGAGCAGGAACCGGTCGACGAGCCCGCCACCGAGCTGCTGGCCGCGCTGTCCCGGGCCGCCGACCCCGACCTGGCGTTACGTCAGCTCCACCGCCTGGTCGAGGCGGAACGCCGGGGCAACGGAGCCGCGGACCACGACACCGCCCGTTCGGCGCTGCTGGACGCGCTGCACGCCGACCCGGGGCTGCGTCGCCGGCTGCTCGCCGTGCTCGGCGCCTCGTCGGCCCTCGGCGATCACCTGGTGGCCAACCCGCGACAGTGGACCGTGCTGGCCACCGCCCCGGACGGGCTGGCCCCGATCGCCGAGGGGCGGCTCGACCTCGACCTCGCCGGGCGGCTCACCGCGTCCACCCAGCCGGTGGCGGTGCTGCGGCAGGCGTACCGGCTGGCGCTGCTGCGGATCGCGGCGGCCGACCTGACCGGCGGGCGGGGGCTGGAGCAGACCATGGGGGCGCTCTCCGCGTTGGCCGACGCCACCCTCGCCGCCGCGCACGAGATCGCGGTCGGCGAGCTTGCGGACGGGACGTCCCGGCCCCCGCTGGCGGTGGTGGCGATGGGCAAGTGCGGTGGCGACGAGCTGAACTACGTCTCCGACGTCGACGTGATCTTCGTGGCCGCCGACGACGCCGACCTGGCCGTCGCGACCCGGGTCGCCGCCCGGCTGATCGGCGTGTGCGGGCTGGTCGCCTGGCCGGTCGATGCCGCGCTGCGCCCCGAGGGCAACCGGGGGCCGCTGGTGCGTACCCTCGCCAGCCACCTCGCCTACTACCAGCGCTGGGCCCGCACCTGGGAGTTCCAGGCGTTGCTCAAGGCCCGGCCGGCCGCCGGTGATCTCGGCCTGGCCCGGCAGTGGATCGACGCGCTGGCCCCGCTGGTCTGGCGGGCCGCCGAGCGGCCGGAGGCGGTCGAGGACGTCCGCGCCATGCGCCGCAAGATCATCGACAACGTTCCGCCGAAGGAGCTGGAACGCGAGATCAAACGCGGCCCGGGCGGGCTGCGCGACATCGAGTTCGCCGTCCAGCTGCTGCAACTGGTGCACGGTCGGGGCGACGAGTCGCTGCGGGTCGCCGGCACCGTGCCGGCGCTGCGCGCCCTGGTCGCCGGCGGCTACGTCGGGCGGGCCGACGGGGAGGCGCTACTGCGCGGGTACCGCTTCCTGCGCGCCGTCGAACACCGGCTCCAGCTCCAGGGCCTGCGCCGTACCCACACCGTGCCGACCGAGCCGGCCGCGCTGCGCTGGCTCGCCGCCGCGCTCGGCTACACCGCCACCCCGGGCCGCAGCGCCGTGGAGAGTTTCCGCGCCGACTGGGTCGCGCACGCCACCGAGGTACGCCGGCTGCACGCCAAGCTGCTCTACCGGCCGCTGCTGGAGTCGGTGGCCCGGGTGCCGGCCGACGGGCTACGGCTGACCCCGGAGGCGGCCCGCCACCGGTTGGAGATCCTCGGCTTCGCCGACCCGGCCGGGGCGCTGCGTCACCTCCAGGCCCTCACCGGCGGGGTCAGCCGCACCGCCGCCATCCAACGCACCCTGCTGCCGGTGCTGCTCAGCGAGTTCGCCGACGCCCCCGAGCCGGACCGGGGCCTGCTCAACTACCGCCAGGTCTCCGACAAGCTCGGCTCCACCCCCTGGTACCTGCGGCTGCTGCGCGACTCCGGTCCGGTCGCCCGCCGGCTGGCCCGGGTGCTCTCCTCCTCCCGGTACGCCGCCGACCTGCTGGCCCGGGACCCGGAGGCGCTGCGGCTGCTGGCCGAGGAGAGCGAGCTGGCGCCGCGCGCCCGGGAGGTGCTCTGCGAGGGCTTCGCGGCCGCCGCCGCCCGGCACGACGACCCGGTCGAGGCCACCCGCGCGGTCCGCGCGCTGCGCCGCCGGGAGTTGGTCCGGATCGCCTGCGCCGACGTGCTCAGCCGGGCCGGTGGGCTCGCCCCCCGCCCCGAGCGCGGCCTGCCGGTAGCGCCACTGGCCGACGTGACCGCCGTGGGCGCCGCGCTGGCCGACGTCACCGACGCCACCCTGGCCGCCGCGCTGCGGACCGCCCGCGCCGCCCACCCC
>NZ_SMKN01000150.1 GCF_004348675.1 Micromonospora sp. KC606
CGGTGCCGGGGATCGGGGGGAGGCGCAGGGCGCCGCGCAGGCCGCCGGCGGGGTCGGCGAGGGCGTGGGCGCCGTCGGCGGCACCGGCTTGCACGGTACGGCCGCCGGTGACGGTGACCACCGTGACGCCGGTCGGGGCGGCAGTGGTCGCGGCGGTGATCTGCTCGGCGCAGGCGCACGCGTCCACCAGGATGATCATCGCGGGCAGCAGCCGCCGCAGCGGCACCGGAGACTGGCTGGCGTCGACCAGATCGAGCGCCGGCAGCGGGCGCCCGCTCAGGTCGGGTGGCGTCGTCGACGCGGACGGTGGCACGCCGGGCCGGTCGGGGTTGCGCGGCGACCGGGGCCAGGTGACGGCGGCCAGGGCGGCGACGGTGGTGAGGAGCGAGACCAGCAGGACGAGGGCGGGCAGGACGAGCGGGCGCCGGTCGCCCGGCCGGCGGGTGCTGGCCTCCTGGCGGCGTAGTTCGCGGCGGAGTTGGGCGGCCTCCTCGGCCAGCGCCGAGGCATCGTCCGGGATGACCACCCGACCCCAGTGTGGTGGCAGGTCGGGCAGCCCCTCGGACGGGCCGTGGCCCTCTGCGTCAGGCATGCCCATCGGACCCCCGGTTGTAGCGGCTCACGAACGACGGCGGCTGCCTCCAGCGTCCCGCACCGGCCCTCCTCCCGCCAGATCTGGGCGCGCGAGCCGGCGGCGGGATACCATGGGACGAGCGCACAGCCTCAGAAATCCACGCTCCGATCACCCTTACCGGGTTGTCATCTATTCGTTACGGAGTGTGTTCAAATCATCGGTTTGACCGCCTGTCAAGCTGAAGAAATACCTCTCACAGGGCCCCTGAGCTGCGCCAACGGTCAGGACAGCGGTGGGACATCGGTGCCTGAGCGTGTTACCCTAGACACAGCGAAAGGGGTTTCGAACCTATGGTTTTCAGTGTCGGCGAGACCGTTGTTTACCCCCACCACGGGGCCGCACTCATTGAGGCAATCGAGACTCGGGTCATCAAGGGCGAACCGAAGCAGTATCTCGTCCTGAGGGTCGCGCAGGGTGACCTGACGGTCCGGGTGCCCGCCGAGAACGCCGAGATCGTGGGTGTGCGCGAGGTGGTCGGCGAAGAGGGCCTCGGGAAGGTCTTCGACGTGCTCCGCGCACCGCACACCGAGGAGCCGACCAACTGGTCGCGGCGTTACAAGGCGAATCTGGAGAAGCTGGCCTCCGGCAACCCGCTGAAGGTCGCCGAGGTCGTGCGTGACCTGTGGCGTCGGGAGCGGGAGCGGGGTCTTTCCGCGGGTGAGAAGCGCATGCTCGCCAAGGCCCGCGACATTCTCGTCGGCGAGGTCGCCCTGGCCGAGAAGAGCACCAAGGACGAGGCGGAGACGCTGCTCGACAAGGTCCTGACCGAGGCCTGATTTCCACAGCGTACCCACCCCGTAGCGAACGAACCCGAGGACCGCGACGTGACCGCGCAGCTCAATCCGCGCGGTGACGTCGCGGTCCTCGTTCCTGCGGCCGGTGCCGGGGTACGCCTCGGCCCAGGCGCACCCAAGGCGCTGCGCCTGCTCGGCGGCGAGCCGCTGCTGGTGCACGCCGTGCGCCGGGTCGCCGCGGCGCCGTCGGTGCACACCATCGTGGTGGCCGCCCCGGCGGCCGGGGTGGCGGCCGTACGGGAGCTGCTGGCCCCGGTGGCGCCGGTCACCGTGGTGCCGGGCGGCGCCGAGCGGCAGGCCTCCGTGGCGGCCGCCCTGGCCGCCGTGCCGCCGGGGCCGCAGATCGTGCTGGTGCACGACGCGGCGCGGGCGCTGACCCCGCCCGAGCTGTTCGAGTCGGTCGCCGCGGCGGTCCGCTCCGGCGACGACGCGGTCATCCCGGTCCTCCCCGTGGTCGACACGATCAAGCAGGTCGGGGCCGCCGAGATGGTTCTCGGCACGGTGGACCGCGCCGCGCTGCGCGCGGTGCAGACTCCGCAGGGCTTCCGGCGCAGTGTGCTGGCCGCCGCGCACGCCGCCGCGGGTGATCCGTTGACCGACGACGCCGGGCTGGTCGAGAAGCAGGGCGTCCCGGTCCGGTGCGTGCCCGGCTCGGAGTACGCGCTGAAGATCACCCGTCCGTTCGACCTGGCACTCGCCGAACACCTGCTGACCACCGGCCGTTGACATCGGGCGTCACCGGCACCGGCCCACGGTCGGCGCGTACCCTCGGGGCCATGATCGTTCCTCGGGTCGCCGTGGGCACCGACATCCACGCCTTCGCGGCCGGCCGGCCCTGCTGGGTGGCCGGCCTGCACTGGCCGGGGCAGGACGGCCTGGCCGGTCACTCCGACGCCGACGTGGCGGCGCACGCCGCCTGCAACGCGTTGCTCTCCGCCGCCGGGCTCGGCGATCTGGGCGCCAACTTCGGCGTCGACCAGCCGCAGTGGGCCGGGGCGTCCGGGTTGGCACTGCTCACCGAGTCGGCCCGACGGGTCCGCTGCGCGGGCTTCGCGATCGGCAACGTCTCGGTGCAGGTGGTGGGGAACCGCCCCAAGATCGGGCCGCGCCGCGAGGAGGCCCAGCGGGTGCTCTCGGAGGCGGTCGGCGCCCCGGTGACCGTCACCGCCGCCACCAGTGACGGGCTCGGCTTCACCGGGCGCGGCGAGGGACTCGCCGGCATCGCGGTCGCCCTCGTGTACGCCGACCCGGCGGCCCGGCCGTGACCGGTGACGACGACGCGGACAGCCCGTTCCACCGCGCCCAACTCCTCGCCGAGCTGGGTCGCTACGACGAGGCCGTCGAGGAGCTGACCTCCGCCGATCCGGGCGGTGAGCCGGCGCTGGCCCCTGCCACCTCGGCTGGTGAGCCGGCGTTGACCCTGCTGGCCCGGCTGCACCTGGCGGCGGGGCGACCCGCCGAGGCGCTCGCCGCCGCCGGCTCCGCCTCGGCTGCCGCGCCGGGCGCGGTCGCGCCGCTGGTCGCCCGTGCCCTCGCCCTGATCGACCTGGGCCGGTACGCCGAGGCGGCGGCCACCGCCGACCAGATCCTGGCCGGCGGGCCGGCCGACGCGTACGCGCAGCGGGCCGGCGCGGGGATCCTGGCCGAGGCGCGCAACGGCCAGCAGGCGCTCGACGCGGCGTGGCGCGCGGTCGAGTTGGCGCTCGACGAGCCGCAGGCGCATCTGGTGCTCACGCTGGTCGCGGCCCGGTTGCAGCTGTTCGACCTGGCCGAGCGGGCCTACCGGGAGGCGCTGCGCCTCGACCCCGCTCTGGCCGAGGCGGCGGGCGAGCCGGGCGTCATCCGGTTGGAGCGGCGACGTTGGGCCGAGGCCCTGGAACGGGTCTCCGAGCTGGCCACCGTCGACCCGGTGCGGGCCGAGGCGTTGCCGGTCGAGGAGGGGATCCGCCGACTCGTCCTGGTCGGCGGGGCCTGGACGCTGGTCGGCAGCCTCCTGGTCGCCGTGGCCGGCGGGCTCTCCCGGTTCGTCGCGGTGCTGGTGGCGGGCACGGTCGGGCTCGCCCTCTGGCGGCTCGCCGCGCGGGTGCCGGGGCTGCGCCACGAGGTCCTGCCGGAGCTGCGGCGCACCGACCGGGTGCTGGCGTTGGTGATCCAGGCGGTGGCGGCCGGTCCGCTGCTGATCCTGCTGCACGCGCTGGTCGGCAGCCCGTGGCCGTTGGTCGCGGCGATCGCGGTGGCCACCGCCGCCGGCCTGACCCTGGTCACCCGGATGTTCCGCTAGGCCGGCCAGGTGAGAATGGGGCTGGTGCGGGTGTCGGGTTCGTGCTGACATCGAACTTTTCCGGTCGGATGGTTGACTCCCGTCGGCGCGCGGCACCCGTAGCATCAGCCGTCTGATGATCGACAAGGGGAGTCGTCGAGTGCTGTTTGATAGCAGGCCGCCGGTACGCCGGTCCACAGTGGTCGCTGTAACGATCACGTCCGCTCTGGTGGCCGGCGGAGGACTCGCCGCCCTTCCCGCGTTTGCCGCGCCAGCCGCGACCATCCACTATGTCGCGGCTGGCGGCACCGGGGAGGGCTGCACCCAGGCGCGACCGTGCGGCAGGGTCGCCGGGGCGCTGGCCATCGCCGGCAGCGGCGACCGCATCATGGTCGGACCCGGTACCTATGTCGAGAACCTCGCCGTGCCACCCAATCTCACGCTGACCATCGTCGGCGCGGGCAGCGGCGCCACGGTGATCAATGGGAACCGGGCCGGCCGGGTCGTCTCCGTGCCGAGCACCTCGAACGTCACGCTGACCGGGATGGGCCTGACCAACGGGTTGGCGGCCGACGCCGGGGGAGCGGTGGAGAACCTTGGCACCGTTCGGCTGGAGCGCGTCACCGTCGGCTTCAGTAGTGCGCAGGTCGGTGGTGGTGTCGCCAACGACGGCACCATGACCATCGCGGACAGCTCGATCCTGTTCAACGCCGCCTACGGCCTTGGCGGTGGCATCAACAACACCGCCACCCTCACCGTCCAGCGCTCCATCATCGTCGGAAACTCGGTCACCGGGACGGGGCACCTCGGAGGTGGCGGTGCGATCGCCAGCGACGGTCTGGTCGAGTTACACGACTCCACGATCAGCGGCAACGCGGCGGCCACTGGGCGTGGGGGCGCGGTCTTGTTTGCCGGCTGGACGCGGGTCCCGAAGAGACTCAACGGAGTCCACAACACGATCGTGAACAACAACGGGACCGCGCTCGCGGCCTACGGCACGGAGCCCGAAGTCACGCTCGCCGCCAGCATTCTGAGCGGGCACAGCACCAACTGCCACAACACTCCCATCCTGGGTCGCTACAACCTGATGGACAATGCCTCGTCGTGCGGGCCGGACCCGGCGAACGGCGACGTGATCGGCGACCCCCAGGTGAGCGGGCTGGCGGACAACGGCGGCCCGACGCAGACCCGGGCGCTGGCCGTGACCAGCCCGGCCCGCAACGCCGTCCCGGCCGCGTCCGGGCTGTGCGGCGGCACCGACCAGCGGGGTGCGACCCGACTGTTCCTCTACGCCGACTCCTGCGACATCGGCGCCTACCAGTACGCCGCGTCCCCGCCGAAGGTGCACCTGGAACCGGCCGGCGGGGTCCACTTCGGCGACCAGAGCCTCGGCTCGACCACCACCCGCTCGGTGACCGTGCGCAACACCGGCGGGCGGCCGCTCGGCGTCGCCCGGATCAGCGTCGCCGGCACCGGCTTCGCCCTGACCTCGACCACCTGCCAGGCGGCGGGCGCCGCCGTGCCGCTGGCACCCGGGGCCGACTGCACGATAAGCGTCTCGTTCGCCCCGGCCGCCGCCGGAGCCCAGCAGGGCACGCTGACGCTGGCCGACAACGACGGCGACACCCAGGACCCGGCCGGGGCCACGCAGGCCGTGCCGCTGACCGGCGCCGGTCGGGGGGCTGTCCCGGTGACCACCACACCGCCGAGCATCACCGGATCCACCAGGGCCGGCGGCCTGCTGACCGTGCAGCCGGGCAGCTGGACCGGCGAGCCCACGTCGTACGCGTACCAGTGGCAGCGCTGCACCGGCCAGGGCACCGGATGCACCGCGATCGGCGGCGCCACCGCCGCTACGTACCGGCTCATCGGCACCGATGTGGGCTTCCGAGTGCGGGTGCAGGTCATCGCGTCGAACACCCACGGCGCCGGAGCCCCCGCCACGTCCCGGGCCACCCCCGTGGTGTATCAACCATCCCGCCCGGTCGGCACCCGGCGACCCCGGTAGCTAGCTGTGCGCGGCGGCCGCGTGGCCGTCCTGACGGATCAGGCTAACGTGCCCAGGTCCAGGCGTACCCGTCGTCCTCGCACTCGGTCGCCGCGTCGCAGAGGTCCAGCGGGCGGAACGTGTCGACCATGACGGCCAGCTCGTCGAAGAAGTCGACGCCGATGGCGCGTTCCGCCGCTCCCGGCTGCGGCCCGTGGGTGAAGCCGGACGGGTGCAGCGAGATGGACCCCTGCCCGATGCCGGAGCCGCGGCGGGCCTCGTAGTTGCCGCCGGTGTAGAAGAGCACTTCGTCGGAGTCGACGTTGTGGTGGTGGTACGGCACCGGGATGGCGTCCGGATGGTAGTCCACCTTGCGCGGCACGAACGAGCAGATGACGAAGTTCGGGCCCTGGAAGGTCTGGTGCACCGGTGGCGGCTGGTGGATCCGGCCGGTGATCGGCTCGAAGTCGTGGATGGAGAACGCCCACGGGTAGAGGTGTCCGTCCCAGCCGACCACGTCGAAGGGGTGGTTGGCATAGACATGACGCGTCCAGGCCGTCCCGCTGCCATCCGGGCGTGCCGCCCTGGACCGGTGGCGGACCAGCACCTCGACGTCGGTGCCGTCGACCAGCAGGGGCGACTCCGGGCCGCGGACGTCGCGCTCGCAGTAGGGCGAGTGCTCCAGGAACTGGCCGCGTACCGAGAGGTAGCGCCTGGGCGGGCCGATGTGGCCGGTGGCCTCGATCGCCAGCAGCCGGGTGGGGGAGTCGCCGGTGGGGACGAGCCGGTGCACGGTCGAGGTCGGGATGATCACGTAGTCGCCGGCGACCGCGTCCAGCACCCCGAAGGTGGACTCCACCCGCAGGGCACCGGCCTCGACGTAGAGGCACTCGTCGCCGGTGGCGTTGCGGTAGAGCGGGGACGGCCGGTCGGCCAGCACGTACGCGATCCGCACGTCGTCGTTGGCGAGCAGGTGGCGCCGCCCCAGGACCGGGTCGGCGCCCGAGCCGTCGAGCTGGTGGGTGCGCAGGTGGCGCGGCTTGAGCGGCAGGTTGGGCACCCGGGTGACGGCCGGCGGTGTGAACTCCTCGGCGGCGACGATCGCGGTCGGGGCGTGCCGGTGGTAGAGCAGGGACGAGTCGGAGGAGAACCCCTCCTGGCCCATCAGCTCCTCGGTGTAGAGGCGGCCGTCGGGTTGGCGGAACTGGGTGTGCCGCTTACGGGGCACGTCGCCGACGCGGCGGTAGTACGGCATGTGGCCTCCCGATTCGTCCCGTCGCCGACCCGGCGTGCGTCCGATATTCGGACGCTGATGTCCGTTCCTTGACAGCGTCCCGTAGATTCTTGTGTCGTGTCAACGCAGGTCCCCCGCCTCCTCGCCGGCCTGGTGGACGACGCCGCGGTCTTCCCGCCCGGCAGCGCGACGCCGCCCGACGCGGTCGCCGCCCACCGGGCACACCGCGCCGCCTGGTACGCCGACCTGGTCGGCCCGCTCCTGGTGCCCGCCTCCACGGTCGTCACCGGCGGCCTTGACGCGCTGGTCGACCGCGCCGAGGGCTTCGGCGTCGGCCTCATCGGCGACACTGGCATCGCGCGGATACCCCTCGCGCTGTCGTTCCTCGGGCCGGCCGGCATCATCCCCCGACAGGTCGAGGTGGCGGTCGCCAGGCGTGGGGAGGATCCGCAGCCGGGCCTGGCCGCGCTGCGCGCGCTCGTCGACGGGCTGGACGGTGTCGACGTCTACGCCGAGATCCCGCTGACCTTCGGCCTGATGGGCGCGCTCGACACGCTCGCCGAGGCGCGGGCCGCCGGGCTACCGGTCGCCGCGAAGTTCCGCACCGGCGGGCTCGCCGCCGAACTCTTCCCCACGCCGGCCGAACTGGCCGCGGTGATCTGCGCCTGCCGCGACCGCGAACTGCCGTTCAAACTGACCGCCGGCCTGCACCACGCGCTGCGTCACCTCGACCCGGAGACCGGTTTCACCCACCACGGCTTCGGCAACGTGCTGGCCGCCAGCCTCGCCGCCGCCGAGGGCGCCGACCTGACGGCGGTCGCCGCGCTGCTCACCGCCGCCGACCCCCGGCCGCTGGTCGAGGCGGCCCGGATCCGCCGCGACGACGCGCGTCCACTCTGGGTCGGCTTCGGCTCGTGCAGCATCCTGGAACCACTGACCGATCTGATCCGGCTGGGGCTGGTGAAGGGGGGAAACAAGGCATGAGCTGGGTGACGGGCGCGGAGGGCTCCCCGTACGGGGTGACCAACCTGCCGTACGGGGTGTTCCGGTACGACGGTCGGGAACCGCGCGTCGGCGTACGGATCGCCGACCTCGTGCTCGACCTGGCCGGCGCGGAGGCCGTCGGGCTGGTGCTCGCCGCCGGCACCCTGGGCCGGCCCACGCTCAACGACTTCATGGCGCTCGGCCGCCCCCAGTGGACGTCGGTACGGCAGCGGATCGTCGACCTGCTCACCGACCCGGCGCACCGCCCGGCGGTGGAGCCGCTGCTGGTTCCGCTCGACGCGGCGGAGTTGCTGCTGCCCATCGAGGTTGCCGACTACGTCGACTTCTACTCCTCCGAGCACCACGCCTCCAACGTCGGCCAGATCTTCCGCCCCGGCCAGCCGGCCCTGCTGCCCAACTGGAAGCACCTGCCGATCGGCTACCACGGCCGGGCCGGCACGGTGGTCGTCTCCGGCACCCCGGTCGTCCGCCCCACCGGGCAGCGCGCCACCGGGCAGGGCCCGACCGTCGGCCCCTCCGTACGCCTGGACATCGAGGCCGAGGTCGGCTTCGTGGTCGGCGTGCCGAGTGTCCTGGGCAGACGGGTGGCCGCGGCCGACTTCGCCGACCACGTCTTCGGCGTGGTGCTGGTCAACGACTGGTCCGCCCGGGACATCCAGGCCTGGGAGTACCAGCCCCTCGGGCCGTTCCTCGGCAAGTCCTTCGCCACCTCGATCTCGGCCTGGGTGACCCCGCTGGACGCGCTCGCCGACGCGTTCGTCCCGGCCCCCGACCAGGACCCGCCGGTGCAGGCGTACCTCCGCGACACCCCCCACCTGGGTCTCGACCTGCGGCTGACGGTGGAGTGGAACGGCGAGCGAATGACCGAGCCACCCTTCTCCACCATGTACTGGACGCCGGCCCAGCAACTCGCCCACCTGACCGTCAACGGCGCGTCGCTGCGTACCGGCGACCTCTACGCCTCCGGCACCGTCTCCGGGCCGCAGCGCGACCAGGTCGGGTCGTTCCTGGAGCTCACCTGGGGCGGCGCCGAGCCGGTCACGGTCGGTGCCGGCCAAACCCGCACGTTCCTGGAGGACGGCGACAGCGTCACCGTCCGGGCCGTCGCCCCCGGGCCGGACGGCACCACCATCGCCCTGGGCGAGGTGACCGGGCGGATTCTGCCGGCCCGCTGACGGTCCTCCCCGCGCCGGTCGCACCCGCTGTCCGACCAGCAGTCGCTCCTGCCGCGTTTGATCGACCGGATTCCCCGGTCGACGCGACGCGCCGCGCCACCCTGCGGTGGCGTGGCCGTCGGTCGGCGTGGCATGTCGCAGCGGACAGGAGGTACAAGCATGAACGATCTCGCGGGCGCGATCTGGCGTACCAGCAGCCGTTCCAACGACCAGGGGCTGTGCGTGGAGGTGGCCGACAACCTCGCGCACACCCACGGTCTGGTCGGTATCCGGGATTCCAAGGACCCGGAGGGGCCGGCGCTCGTCGTCGGCCCGCCGGGCTGGACCGCCTTCGTCGAGGCGATCCGCCTCGACCGTTTCCGACCCTGACCAGCGGAGGGGAGAGTGCGCCGGTGCCCCGGTCGGGCACCGGCGACGGAAAATTCGCCTGCCGACTCCCCTGAGTGGCGCACCCGCCGTACCGTGGACGGCACGGGAGGTGCGCCATGTCGACGGTCACGGTCACCGAGTTCATCGAGGCACCGGCCCTCGACGTCTGGGCCCGTCTGGTGGACCTGCCGACCCGGGCGGGGTGGCTGCGCACGGTCGGCGGCGTCGAGCCGCTGACCTCGGAGCGGTTCGGCCCCGGCACCGCCTGGCGGGAGATCCGCACCCGCCCGGACGGTGGCGAGCAGGCGGAGGAGTTCGTGGTACGCGACGCGGAGCCGCCGCACCGGCTCGTGCTGAGCTCCCCGGGCATCGGGGTCGACTACCGGATCACCTGGACGCTGCGGACCGTCCGCCGGCGTGGCCGGGGCTGCACGGCGGTCACCGTGGAGCACGAGGCGGTGCCAACCGCGTCGTACGGCCGGGTGATGGCGTTGCTCTTCGGCGGGCTGGCCGCCCGCGCTGTGGAGGGGGCGATCCGCCGGGACCTCACCGATCTGGCCGCCGCCGTCACCCGGGCCGACGACGCGGCGGCAGCCTAGGACCTGATCGACCCGACCGGGGTGGGGTCCGCGTCCCGGCCAAAGTTGGTCCGTGATCGACTTGACTTGCGGCAGGTCGGGGTATCCCGCCGGCCGGACACCCCGAGACGCCGCGACCGGAGTCGATCACCCCGCCCGATCACCCCCCGGCTCGTCCGCGCGGGTTCACCGCTGCGGCGTGACCTGAGCGGTCTGTTCGGTGGATGCCTGGGTAGGGTGCCGGGCGGAGGTGCGCATGGGTGTTCCGAAGGGCCGGCGACGGGTCCTGGTCGCCGTGGCGGCGCTGCTCGCCGTCGGGGCGGTCGCCGGCATCGGCTACCGCGTGCTCGCCCCCGCCGAGGTGGTCACCCCCGCCCGCGGCGACCTGCCGCCGCCGGTCACGCCCGCCGTCGGTGTGATCGGGCGGTTGCCCGCCGCGCCGCTGGTCGTCGAGGGTCGGCTCCGGGTGTACGCGGCCCAGCGCCAGGTCTACGCCGACCAACCCGCCGACCGCCGGTACCGGGTCACCCCGTTCTGGTCGTACCGTCGCTGGCCGGCGCAGCTCAACGGGGTGCTGGTGAGCGACGCCACGGTGGTCAGCCGTTGGTCGGACGGGAAACTCGTCGCGCTGGACGGGCGTACCGGGAAGGTGGCCTGGCGGGTCGACGGCCCGCCGCCCGGCGCGGGCTTCGCCGCCCGGCGTACCGGGGCGGCCGTGGTCTGGGATCCGCGTGGCCTCTTCGTGGCGACCGGACCGGACGGCCGTCCGGTGCTGGTCGCTGCCGGCGAGGGGCACCTGCGCGGGTACGCCGTAGCGGACGGGCGCGAGCTGTGGCGGGCCGGCGGCGACGCCGGCTGCCGCACCGCCCTGGGGACCACCGCCGACGGGCGGGTTCTCATCCTCGACTCCTGCGCGACGCCAGCCACCGTGGAGTTCCGTGACGTGGCGACCGGGGCGGTGCTGACCCGCTGGCGTCCCCCGGCGGCCGGGCCGGAACTGACCGTGATGCCGCTGGGTTGCCTGACCCCGCGCTCCCGGTGTCGGGGCCTGCGGACCTCCGGCCCTGGCGACGCGGCCGGCCGGGGCTGGCTGGTCGGGGCCGGCGGGCCGGTCGCCGCACCCGCCCTGGACGCCGCGGACCGCACGCTGGTCGGAGAGTTCGTAATCGGCAGCGACGGTCCGGTGCTGAAGGGCTGGGAGGCGCGCACCGGCAAGCGGCGCTGGCAGCGCGGTGACCTCGGGCCGGTGCGGGTGCTCGCGGTCGGCCCCGGCCGGGTGCACGTGCTCACCGAGCAACGGGACCTGGTCACCCTGGATCCGACGACCGGCGCGCAGCGGTCCCGGTTCCCGCTCACCGTCGGGCGGGACGGAATCGCGTGGCAGCCCGGGCTGGCGTACGCGGCGGACGGTTACCTGGCGGTCGAGCGGCTGCGCGAGCGGGCCGGGCCCGACGACGACGACCAGGCGTACTTCCTGATGTCCGAGCCGGTGGTGCTCGCTGCCACGTGACTTGCCCGAAAAACGGACATTAGCCTCTATCCGACGGTCAGCCGTACGTCACCGCCGAGGTGCGCAACACCGGCCGGCGTGCACTGGACCTGGCCGGCGAGCTGTGGCTCACCGACGGGCCGGGCGGGCTGTCGGCGGGCTCGGTCAAGGCGGAGGCCAGGACGCTCCCGCTCGGCGGCACCGCCGTCATCCGGGTGCACCTGGACCGCCGCCTGCCGGACGGCCCGTGGGCGGCGAAACTGGCCCTCGGCAGCGGCTGGACGAAGCGGACAGCGACCGGCCCGATCAGCTTCGGCCCGGTTCCGGCCGCGGCAGCCGCCCGCGACGACCGCACCGGCCAGGTGCTCACCGGTGGCCTGGTCACCTCGGGGCTCGTGCTGGCCCTCTTCGCGGTGTACGTCCACCGCCGCCGGACCCGCTTCCGGCAGCCCGTGCCCGCCGCCCATCCCGCCGGTCCGCCTCGCCGAGGCGGACCGGCGGGATGGGTCAGGCCAGCACCGACTCGGCGACGGCCAGGAAGGCGTCGTTCTCGGCCGGAGTGCCGACGGTGACCCGCACCCCGTCGCCGGGAAACGGGCGGACGATCACGCCGCGCGCCTCGCAGGCCCGGCCGAACTCCACCGCCCGGTCGCCCAGCGGCAACCAGACGAAATTGGCCTGGCTGGACGGCACGTCCGGGAGCAGCTTGCGCAGCGCCTCGGTGACCCGGTCCCGCTCGGCGACGACCAGCGCGCAGCGCCGCCGCATCTCGTCGGCCTGGGCCAGCGCGGCCAGCGCGCCGGCCTGGGCGGCCAGACTGGTGGAGAAGGGAGTGACCACCTTGCGGACGGCGGCGGCCACCGCCGGGCTCGCGGCCATCCAGCCGACTCGCAGCCCGGCCAGGCCCCACGCCTTGGACAGCGTGCGCAGCACCACCACGTTCGGCCGGTCCAGGTAGGTCAGGCCGTCGGGCACCGCCGGGTCGGTGACGAACTCGCGATACGCCTCGTCGAGGACGACGAGCACGTCCTCGCCGACCGTGTCCAGGAAACGGTCCAGCTCGGCCCTGCCTACCGCGGTGCCGGTGGGGTTGTTCGGGTTGCAGACCAGCACCATCCGGGTCCGGTCGGTCACCGCCGCGGCCATCGCCGCCAGGTCGTGGCCGTGCCCGGCGTCGTTGGGCACCCGGACGCTGGCCGCGCCGCTGGTCGCCGCGATGATCGGGTACGCCTCGAACGACCGCCACGAGTAGAGCAGCTCGTCGCCGGGCAGGCAGGTGGCCCGGACCAGGTGTTCGGCCAACGCCACCGACCCGCAGCCGGTGGCGATCCGCTCGGCGTCCACGCCGTACCGCTCGGCGAGCGCCCGACGCAGGGCCACCACGCCCATGTCGGGGTAGCGGTGCGAACCGGTGACCGCCTCGGTGACCGCCTCCACCACACCGGGCAGCGGGCCGTACGGCACCTCGTTGCTGGCCAGCTTGATCGCCTCGGCCAGGCCCAGCTCGCGGGCCAGGTCGGCCGGGCTGCGGCCCGGCACGTAGTTCGGCAGCGCGTCGAGGTCGGCGCGGGTCAGCCGCAGCGCGGGCTGGTGACGTCCGGTGTCGGTCATGGGGTTTCTCCCGGGGGGTCGGCACGGTCGGGCGGAGCGGTGCGGGTGGCGTCGGCGCGCGGCAGCCGTACCACCACGGTCTGGGCGCGTTTGTCGTGCAGCGCCTGCCGGAGCGGGTGGTCGAAGAGCGCGGAGACGGCGTCGACGAACTGGAGGACCAGGCCGAAGCAGAGGCAGTACCAGAGCAGGGTGGGCAGGCCGAGGGTGCTCCACCGGCGGGCGGCCCGGCCGAAGCCGAGCGGCTGGTCCGCCTCGACCGGCACGGCCCGCACCCGTGCCAGCCGCTTGCCGAAAGTCTGCCCACCGGCGGCCATCGCCGGCACCTCGTAGGCGAACCAGAGCGCGGTGGTGATCAGCAGGATGGCCAGCATCAGCCCGTCGGCCTGCTGGCCGACCGCCGGCAGTCCCTCCTGGGAGGTGTCACCGGCCATCGCGCGGCGCCACGCCTCGCTCAGGTAGGGCGAGACCTCCTGCACATAGCGCCAGATGAGCACGCTGTTCGCGGCGAGGCTGAGCAGGAACAGGACGCCGAAGTCGATCAGGCGGGCGACCAGCCGTGCCCCGTACGAGGCCAGCGGCAGCCCGTGCGGGCGCGGCAGCGGCGGACGACCCGTCCAGGTCGGGTACGGCCACCCGGGCGGCGGCCCCTGGGGGTGCCCGGGGCCGGCACCCGGCGGCCAACCGGCCGGCGGCTGACCGTGGGCCGGCGGCTGACCGTGGATCTGCGGCTGACCGTGGATCTGCGGCCATTCGCCGGGCGGCGGGGCGCCGGGTGGCCAACCGCCGGGCGGCTGGCCCGGTGCGGGCG
>NZ_SMKN01000151.1 GCF_004348675.1 Micromonospora sp. KC606
CTACTACCCACCCTGCCCTGATCCCGGTGGACGGGGCGGGGCCAGGACGGGCGAGAGAGCCAGGACGGGACCAGGGGCCGAAATGGCGGAAGCCGCGTCAGGACACCCGGGCGGCGGCCCGGCTGACCAACGAGCCGAGAACCTTCCCGAAGTCCAGCCCGGCCGCCTGGATGGCGAGCGGTAACAGTGACGTCTCGGTCATGCCGGGCGAGACGTTGACCTCCAGCACGTGCGGTCGACCGTCGGCGTCGACGATAAGGTCGACCCGGGAGAGATCCCGCAGGCCCAGCGCCCGGTGCGCGGCCAGGGCCACCTCGGTGACCGTTTTGGTGACCGAGGCGTCCAGCCGGGCCGGGGCGTGCCAGGTGGTTCGGCCGGCCGTGTAGCGGGCCGCGTAGTCGTACACGCCGTTGCGGGGCACGATCTCCACCGGCGGGAGGGCCTGCGGCCCGTTCCCCAGGTCGACCACGGAGACCGCCACATCCATGCCGGACACGTACCGCTCGACCAACGCCGTCGAGTCGTACGCGAAGCAACCCACCATCGCTGCCGGAAGGGCCGCAGCGTCCCGGACGACCGCGGCACCCAGGCCGGACCCGCCCTGGGCCGGCTTCACCATCAGTGGCAGCCCCAACCGGTCCACGATCCGGTCCAGCACCGCCACCGCACCCAGCTCCGAGAAACGGTCGTGCGGCAGGGCCACCCAGTCGGGAGTCGGGATGCCGTTCTCCCGCAGCACCGCCTTCGCGGACGGCTTGTCCCAGGCGAGCCGGGAGGCGCGGGCGTCACAGCCGACGTACGGCACGCCACACAGGTCGAGCACGCCACGCAGCGAACCGTCCTCGCCGGTGGCGCCGTGCAACGCGATCACGACGGCGTCCGGCGGGTCGGCGGTGAGCGCGGGCAGCAGCGCCACGTCGGCGTCCCGCAGCTCCGCCTCGACGCCGATCGCGCGGAGCGCGTCGAGCACCCGGCGGCCGGACCGCAGCGAGACGTCCCGCTCGTAGGAGAGGCCGCCGGCGAGCACGAGCACGTGCAGGTCGGCGTTGACGGTGGGGCCGGTCATGGGGGATCGGTCGGCAGGTGTGTCAGCCATGCCCGAATCATGCCAAGTCAGGGCCGGGCACGTCCGCACCGCCCTGCCGGCGCCGGCCGGCTGCGGGGACCGGCCCGAAGACCCGGCGCATGGCAATCTCCTGCTCCATCACCCCGGCCAGCCGGCGGACGCCCTCCCGGATCCGCTCCGGTGGGGGGAAGGAGAAGTTCAGCCGGACGTTGCCCGCGCCGGAGCCGTCGGCGTAGAAGCCGGTACCCGGGACGTAGGCGACCCGGGCGGCGATCGCGCGCGGCATCATCGCCTTGGCGTCGAGCCCGGCCGGCAGGGTTGCCCACACGAAGAGGCCGCCACCCGGGTTGGTCCAGGTGGTGCCCTCCGGCATCAGGTCCTCCAGCGCGGTGAGCAGGGCGTCCCGCCGCTCCCGGTAGACCTCCCGGTAGACCTTCAGCTGCTCCCGCCACGGCATGGTCGACAGGTACGTGGCGACGGCGGCCTGGGCGTAGCCGCTGGGGCAGAGGATCTGCGCCTCGCTGGCGATCACCAGTTTGTCGCGGACCGCGTGCGGGGCGAGGATCCAACCGACCCGCAGCCCGGGCGCGAACGTCTTGGAGAAGGTGCCCAGGTAGAAGACCCCGTCACGGCGACGGGCCCGCAGCGGCGCGGGGGCCTCCCCCTCGAAGCCGAGCTGGCCGTACGGGTCGTCCTCGACCACCAGCAGCCCGGCCCGCTCGCAGATGTCGAGCACCCGTTCGCGACGTTCCTCGCTCAGCGTCACGCCGGTCGGGTTCTGGTAGGTGGGGATGGTGTAGAGGAACTTCACCCGCCGGCCGGCGCGGGCCAGGTCGGCGATCGCGACCTCCAGCGCCTCCGGCACCAGCCCTTCGTCGTCCATCGGCACATGCGCGACCTGGGCCTGGGCGGCCTGGAACACCCCGAGTGCGCCCACGTACGTCGGCCCCTCGGCGAGCACCACGTCCCCCGGGTCCAGGAAGAGGCGGGCCACCAGGTCCAGCGCCTGCTGCCCGCCGACGGTCACCACCACGTCCTCGGGCGAGGCGCCGCAGGACGCGTCGATGCCGGAGAGGGCCATCACCTCGCAGATCCGCTCCCGCAGCTCCAGGGTACCCTGGCCGATGCCGTACTGCAGGGTGGTGACGCCCTGCTCGGAGCCGAGCTTGCCGAGCATCTCGCCGACCGCGTCCAGCGGCAGCGCGGCGATGTAGGGTGCCCCGCCGGCCAGCGAGACGACCTCCGGCCGGCTGGCCACCGCGAAGAGGGCCCGGATCTCCGATGCGGTCATCCCCCGGACCCGCCGGGCGTACCGGTCGGTGTAGTCGTCGAGCGTCGTGCCGGTCATGACATCACCTCGATCGGGTGTCGGTCGGGCTCCTGCCCGCTGGGTCCCCGCAGCGCCGGCCACCATGACGGCGCGGGACGCCGGTCGCTCGATCCTAGTCCGCTTCCGCCGCCCGTGGACCGGTGATTTCGGGTACGTCCACATGCCGGACCGGTCACAACCGGCTCAGGTGGGCATTCGCGCGTCCCCTCCCGCACGGCCGGTGGTCGGCGTACGATCGCTCGTCGGGGGGCAGGACGGCGGCATGCCGCGCCGGTTCCACCCCCGAGCCTACTGTGGGGGCCCACCGATGTCGCGACGCCTGGTCAGTTTGACCCTGGACACCCTGGAAGACCTGCCCCGCCCGTGCCGTGAGTGCGTGTACTGGGAACTGGACCCGGTCTCCGCGGACCGGGCCTGCGCGGCAGGCGACCCAGGGCTGGAGAAGGAGGCGTGGGTCTCCCAGACGCTGCTGGAGTGGGGTTCCTGCGGCAAGCTGGCGTACGTCGACGGCATGCCGGCCGGGTTCGTCATGTTTGCCCCGCCCGCCTACGTCCCCCGCTCGATGGCCTTCCCCACATCCCCGGTCTCCGCTGACGCGGCACTGCTGATGACCGCGAACGTGGTGCCGGCCTTCGCCGGGGGCGGGCTGGGCCGGATGCTCGTGCAGGGGGTCGCCCGGGATCTGACCAAGCGGGGCATCAAGGCGATCGAGGCGTTCGGTGACGCCAAGTTCGGCGACGACGCGGGCGAGTCCCGGGCCTGTGTCGCCCCGGCCGACTTCTTCCTGTCGGTGGGCTTCAAGACGGTCCGCCCGCATCCCCGCTACCCTCGGCTGCGCCTGGAACTGCGGACGGCGCTGAGCTGGAAGTCGGACGTCGAGTACGCGCTGGAGAAGCTGCTCGGCTCGATGAGCCCGGAGACGCTGCTCCGTCCGGTCCGGCCGGCCCCGGTAACCCACCGAACCGCCGGCTGAGCCGGCATTGACCGCGGCAGGCGGCGGCGGTGCGGCCGGCGAGCCGTACGGTCAGTCGACCACCGCGCCGGCGGCCACCACCGCGCGCAGCTCGCTGACGTCGATCGAGCCGGTCGGCACGTCCCGTTCGACGGGGAAGAACATCCGCTGCACGGCCGCCACGATCGCCTCCACGACCCGGTCCCGAAAGCGCGGATCGATCAGTCGTTCCCGGTCCCGTGGCGAGGTGAGATAGCCGATCTCGACCCGGACCGCCGGCATCCTCGTCAGCCGGAGCAGGTCCCAGGCTTTGGCATGGGTGCGGCAGTCCCGTAGCCCGGTCCGCGCGACGATCTCGCGCTGGACGAGCCCGGCCAACCGCTCCCCGGTGGTGGAGGTGACGCCGTTGTCCGTGCCGTAGTGGTAGGTGGCGACACCTTCCGCCTCCGGGTTGGCGTGCCCGTCGGTGTGCAGCGAGAGGAACACGTCCGCGCCGAGGGCGTTGGCCAACTGCGCGCGTTCGGTGTCGGGCAGGCACCTGCCGGGGGCCGGGCCGCGGGTGAGCTGCACCCGTACGCCTGCGGCGGCGAGTCGGCCCTCCAGCCGGCTGGCCAGGTCGTGCACCAACTCCGCCTCGGTCCAGCGCAGCGGCCCGTCCGGCACCACCACTCCAGGGTCGGTGCCGCCGTGGCCGGGGTCGATGACCACCGTCCGCCCGACCAGGGTCGGTCCGGACTGCCGGATCGCGTCGGACTCGCGCAGCCACTGCGGCCGGCCGCCGACCACCTTGCGCCCGAGTCGGCGCAGCGCGTCCATGGTGTGCGGCCCGCAGGCGCCGTCCGGTTTCAGCCCGACCTCGCGCTGGAACTGGGCCACCGCGCGGGAGGTGCGGATGCCGTAGACGGCGTCGGCGCGGCCCACGTCGTACCCCATCTCCAGCAGGCGTTCCTGGAGTGACCGGACGTCCTCGCCGCAGAGGGGTTCCGGCACCGCGTGGTAGAGCGTGCGGGCGCCCAGCCGCCAGCGTGCCGCGTCCAGGGCCCGCCAGGTTTCCGCGCCGACCCGCCCGTCGACGCTGAGCCCTCGGGACTGCTGGAAGGCCCGCACGGCGCGTTCGGTGGCCCCGTCGAACGCGCCGTCGGTTGACGGGGGGAGCAGGTCGAGACCGGTGAGGATCCTGCGGATCTCCGCCACGGCCGGCCCACGGTCACCGGGTCGGATCGGACGCACGCACGACCCCCTCTGCTGCTGGCAGGGCGTGGCGGACACGCCCGCCGGGACTGCGGCGAAAGGTGCTCTCTGCCCAACGGATGCTTACGGAGCGTACCGTGGCCGGTCCTGTCCAGGTCAGCGGTTCGCGCAGGTCAGAGCCCGGAAAGACGTGATCCCCGTACCCATCGGGTACGGGGACCGTGTGGTGCGACGGCTCAGAGCGCGGACTCGATCAGCCGGACCAGCTCGCCCTTGGGCTTGGCGCCGGCGATCGACTGCACCGGCTCGCCGTTCTTGAAGACGGTGAGGGTCGGGACCGACATCACCCGGTAGGCGCGGGCGGTCTCCGGGTTCTCGTCGATGTTGAGCTTGACGATGGAGACCTTGTCCCCCATCTCGCCCGCGATCTCCTCCAGCAACGGCGAGACCTTACGGCACGGCCCGCACCACTCCGCCCAGAAGTCCACCAGCACCGGCTTGTCGGACTTCAGCACGTCGGTGGCGAAGTTCGCATCGGTGACGACCTTGGTTGCTCCCACTCAGACCCTCCTCCTCAAAATTCGTTCTCGGTTGTTCAGCTCTGGATCGTGGCGATGAAGCGCTCGGCGTCGAGGGCCGCGGCACAGCCGGTGCCGGCGGCCGTGATCGCCTGCCGGTACGTGTGGTCGACCAGGTCACCGGCGGCGAAGACTCCCGGGATGCTGGTCCGGGTGCTCGGAGCCTGAACCTTCACGTAGCCCTCGTCGTCCAGCTCCACCTGGCCCCGGAAGAGCTCGCTGCGCGGGTCGTGGCCGATCGCGACGAAGACGCCGGTCACGTCGAGCACCTTGGTCTCGCCGCTGTGCACGTTGCGGACCCGGACCCCGCTGACCTTGCCGTCCGCACCGAGGATCTCCTCGACGGTGGTGTTCCACTCGACCCTGATCTTGTCGTTGCCGAGCGCCCGGTCCGCCATGATCTTGCTGGCCCGGAAAGAGTCCCGCCGGTGGATGATGGTGACCGACTCGGCGAAGCGGGTGAGGAAGCTGGCCTCCTCCATGGCGGAGTCACCGCCGCCCACCACCACGATGTGCTGGCCCCGGAAGAAGAACCCGTCACAGGTCGCGCAGGACGACACGCCGTGGCCCAGGTATTCCTGCTCCCCCGGCACACCCAGCGGGCGCCAGGCCGAACCGGTGGTCAGGATGACGGCCCTCGCCCGGTAGGCGGTCTGGCCCACCCAGACGGTGCTGACCGCGTCCGAGCCCACCTTGCCGGTGTCCTTCAGCTCGACCCGGGTGACGTCGTCGGTGAGAAACTCCGCCCCGAACCGCTCGGCCTGCTTTCGCATGTTGTCCATCAGCTCGGGGCCGAGGATGCCGTCGGCGAAACCGGGGAAGTTCTCCACCTCGGTGGTGGTCATCAGCGCGCCGCCGGACTGCACACCCTCGATGACGAGTGGCTTCAGGTTGGCGCGCGCGGCGTAGACCGCCGCTGTGTAGCCGGCCGGCCCGGAGCCGATGATGATCAGGTTGCGGACCTCGTCCACTGCCGTCTCCCGATGTGTGTGTTCGGCATCGGCGACGCACCGATGTCGATCCCGAGTGCCGACGACTCAGCGACGCCGGCGACTGACTTGCAGAACGTCATCGTACGAAGCGGAGATTCCCGAGCCGGTCGTCCGGTGGGTCACGTCACGCGGCGGCGGACGACCGGCGAACGCGGCCTCACCCTACCCGCGCCTGGTAACGGGTGTCCGCGCCGGACCCCGGCACGCCGCACTCGGCCCCGCTCACCCACACCCACCGTTCCCCGGTCGGATCGGCGAACCGGAGCACCAGCGCCGGCTTTCCCCGGAACGAGGCGTAGTCGACCAGCGTCACGGTGATCGGCCCCCTCCCGTGCTCGGCGGACACCTCGCCGAGGCAGGCTTCCAGCGCCGCCGGTTCACCGAGCCGGTCCAGGTTGCCGGGCCCGGCCAGCCGACCGCCCTGGACGGCGCTCTCACCGGGGCGGCTCTCCCGTGGGGTGAGCTCGGAGGGTGGGCTGGCCAGCGGCCGCACGCTCGCGGCGGTGCCGTCGGCCAGCGTCTCCGGCGTCCAGTCGACTCCACTGTGCTGCGGCTCGTCGACCACCCGGTACGGCGCCCGATCGGCGGCGGCTCCGCCGGCGACCGCCGTGTCGGCGTCCCCGGCGCCGGAGCGGTCGAGCAGGTGCTCGACGCCCAGCCCCATGACGGCGAGCGAGGCGGCGGCGACCGCCACCGGGGCGGCGAGCCGCGTCCAGCGCCGGCGACGCCGGCCCGGCCCGCTCGCGTCGTCCCGCCGGGGAGCCAAGGTACGCGGGGTCGCCCGACCGCCCTGGGCGGGCAAGACCGAGCCGGCGGACCGTCCGGTGTCGGATCGGCTCTCCGCCGGCACGCTCGTCCAGGCGGCGTCGAGCGGGTCACCGGGCACCGCACCGTCGGGTCCGACGGCGGGAGCCGGCCCCGCCCCGGCGAGGGCGGCGGCGAGTCGGTCCACGACCGCCAGCGGCATCTGCGGGGCCGGCTCGGCGAGGTCGGCGAGGTCGGCGCTCACCCGGGTGAGTGCGCCGGCCAGGGCGGCGTACGCGTCGACCCAGGCGGGATCCTCCTCGACCAGCCGCGCGACGACCGCCTCCTCCGGGGTGCCGTGCAGCGCCCCGCCGAGGTAGTCGGCGAGCAGGTCTTGGTCGACCCCGCTGAACTCCCCGGTCGTCACGTTTCCTCCTGGTTGGCGTCCCGCCGGGTGCGCCCCGACCCCGATCCGACGCCCTCCGGGGCCTGTGGGTTCCCCAAGGTGACCCCCGGCACGTCCCGGTCGGAGCGGGCGCCCGAGGTGGTGGGGTCTACCCCGGTCCGCAGGTGTCCGAGCTGCACCGCCAGCCGGGCCCGGCCCCGGGCGCAGCGGCTCTTGATCGTTCCCTCGGCCACGCCGAGGATCCGGGCCACCTCGGCCACCGGGTAACCCTGGACATCCACCAGGACGAGCGCGGCCCGCTGCTCGGCCGGGAGCGTGGCCAGGGCCTCCCGGACCACCAGCGCGGTGTCGTGGTCGGTGGCCGGGGCGGCCGGTTCGACACCGCCGGTGCCGTCCTCCGTGCGGGTGCCGTCGGGCAGCGGGACGGTCGGGTGGGCCTGGCGGCGGCGGATGCGGTCCAGGCAGGCGTTCACCACGATCCGGTGCAGCCACGTGGTGACGGCCGAGTCGCCCCGGAACCGCGCGGCGGCCCGGTGGGCGGACAGGAGCGCGTCCTGGAGGGCGTCGGCGGCCTCCTCGCGGTCGCCGAGGGTGCGGAGCGCCACCGCCCAGAGCCGGTCCCGGTGCCGGTGGAACAGCTCGGTGAAGGCGGCCCGATCACCGGCGACATGGGCCCGGAGCAGTTCGAGGTCGGACGCCTCGGCGACCGACGGTCCGGCGGGTGAAGGGCCGTCGGGCACCGGATCGGGCGTACGCCCGCCGCGACCGGTCATCACCACGTCCGGACGAGGTGGCACCGGGATCGCGGCGGACGGGTCACGAGCCCTGGACCGTGATTTCCTGGACGCCGAGCTTCCAGCCGTCGCCGCTCTCCTTCTCCGGCAGCTCGGTGATCCAGAAGAGCAGGTACTGGTACTTCTCCTCCGGGTTGAACCCGTTGAAGGTCATCGTGGTGCCGTCGTGCCCCTCGAACGGCTGCCCGATCCGGTTGGAGTAGGCGGCCACGAGCTGCTTGTCACCGGAGGAGCTGGACGGGAAGTCGGCCTTGCCCGTCCGCAGCTCGGCGGAGGCGCCGGTGGACGAGAGGACCGCGCGCAGGGACTTGACCGAGTGTGGTTCGCCCAGGTCGATCCAGACCCCCATGCCGGTCTTCCCGGGCAGGTTCCCGAACTTGCCCGAGTTCTGGTAGGTCTGGGTCTCCCAGCCCCTGTCCTCGTCGCCGTCAATCACCCGCTCGGCGTTCCGCAGCTCGCCGCGATCCCCGCCCGGGTCGATGATCCGGACGTCCCTGATGGTGAGCGGACCGACCCGCGCGGCGGGCGAGCTGGCGTCGCCGCTGGCCGGGGCGCTGGCCGACGGCTGGGCCACCGGCTGGGTGTCGGGCGACTCGCCGCCGCCGAAGACGCTGATGCCGACGAGGAGGCCGACCAGGGCGACCGCCAGCAGGCCGGCGATGCCGATCGCGACCTTCCGGCCACCGGCCGCCGCCAGCGGCGAGGGCTCGTCGCCCGGGTCCGCGGTGAACCGGATCGTGCCGGTCTGGTCGAGGAAGTGGTCCTCGGCGGGGACGTCGAGGCGACTCAGCTCGGCGGCGAGCACGTCCGAGGCGGGCGGGGCGATCTCGGCGTCGAGCAGATCCATGGTGAGGTCGTCGAGGTACGCCGGCACACCCGCCCGAACCTGCCGGGGCGCGGCGATGGAGCCGCTGGCGTCACGGACCGCGTCCACGATGGCCGCCCGGCCGTGCCCCGCCGTCGCGCCGCGCAGCGGTGCCTCCGCGTGCGGCCAGTGCCCGGTGAGGGCGAAGTAGAGGATGCCGCCGACCGCCCGAACGTCGTTCTCCTGGCTGTCGGCGCAGTCGGTGCGGGCGTCGGCCAGCACCACCCGGCCGTCGTCGCTGATCATCACGGTGCCGGGGTGGACGTTGCCGTGCACCATGCCGGTGGCGTGCACGGAGGCGAGGGCGCTGGCCACGGCGTTGCCGATCGCGGTGGCGCGGGCCGGGTCCAGCGGACCCTCGGCGACCAGCTCGCGCAGCGAACGCCCGTCGACCCACTCGCGGACGACGTAGGCCCGCTCGCTCTCGTCGATGGCATCGTAGACGCCGACCAGGTTGGGGTGGATGACCCGGCTGGCGGCTACCGCGGCCTGGAGCATCTCGGTGGCGGAGTCGCCGCCGGGGTAGCGCAGCACCACCGCGACCGGACGGCGTAGCACGACGTCGACCCCTCGCCAGACGAGCCGCCCGGCGCTGTCGTTGTTGATGTGCTCGACCAGCTCGTACCGCTCGGCGAGGATCTCACCGGCCGTGGGAGCACCGAAGGTCATGACCGGTGCGGACTCTTCCGCCTCCTGACCCTCGCCGACCTGGGTCACCCGTCCTCCCTCGGTGATCGTGTCGATCGATGGACCCGCGCTGCTGGGCATGTGGCTTCCCGCTCTGCCTTCGATGGAACCGGCCGGCGGGTCGACGTGGGCGCCGGCCACCTGCCGTGTCCGTCCAGAGCGACCTTACCTGGACTGCCCGTCATACCGACATGTCATCTTCCCGCCGCCCGCGGCGACGTGCCGGGAGTGGCCGACCTCGTCCGGTTGCGACCGCTGTCAGCCACGTTGCTGGCACATGTACTAGCCAATCTACGGGTTGACCACAAGTAGTCGCCGCAGGGGCCGGCCTGGGTGTGGCGGCCCGCCCACGCCGCGCGGGTTCCCGCCCAACGGGCCCCCCAAGCTCGGCCGTACGGTTGGTTATCCACAGGACTTTCCGGTAGGTGAGCGGGGAGTCGGTGAGTTATCCACAGCCGTGTCCCCAGGCTGGTGATCCTCGTTTACCCTCCGTGGCGTGTGCCCGGTGCGGTCCGGTCAGCGGCCGAGCTTACGGCGGACCATGCCGACCACCTCGGTGATCTCGCCGATGCGCAGCACCGTCGCCAGGCCGAGGTAGGTCACCCCGATCACCGCCCCGCCGACCACCAACTGGACCGCCGCCTGAAGCCAGCTCAGCTTCGTCGGATCGCCGGGAAGCAGGCCGACCACCAGCAGGCCGACCAGGGCCGCGCCGAGCGCGGCGACGACCACCTTGCCCATCGTCCGCATGATCCGGCCGAGCCCGATCCGGCCCACCCGGGGGCGCAGCAGCAGCGCCGACAACACCGCTGCCGCCACGTACGAGACAGCGTTGCCGATCATCATGCCCGCCGCTGCGAAAACGGGCGAGAAGACGACGAAGAGCCCGATCTGGAGCGCCACCCGTAGCGCCACCACCGGCATGTTCACCAGCGCCGGGGTTCGGGTGTCCGGCAGGGCGTAGAAGGCGAACGTGAACAGCTGGCTGATCGCGAACGGCACCAACCCCACCGCGGCGACCAGCAGCACCGTCGAGGTGGCCACCGCGTTGTCGCCACTGAACGCGCCGTACCGGAACACCACCACCGAGATCGGCGCGGCCAGCACCGCGTAGCAGACCGCGATCGGCGCGAGCACCGCGGTGACCATCCGGGTGCCGCGGGACAGGTCGGCGGTGACGTCGTGGAACCGGCCGTCGGCGGCGGCGGCGCTCATCCGGGGCATCAGCGCCGTGATGATCGAGACGGCGATGATGCCGTGCGCCATCATCAGCAGCAGGAAGACGTTGTTGTAGATCAGCAGACCGGCGCTGTCCTCGCCCGCCGCCCGGGTGAGCAGGTTGACCACCACGAACAGGCCGAGCTGGTTGACCGCCACGTAGCAGAACATCCAGCCGCCGAGCCGGGCCAGCTCCCGCAGCCCCAACTCGCGGAAGTCGAACCGTAGCTTCCACCGGAAGCCCACCTTGCGCAGCGCCGGCAGCAGTCCGGCGGCCTGCACCGCCACACCGAGCAGGGTGCCGCCGCCGACCAGCAGGATCTGCCCCCAGCCCATGTCCTGCGGCTCGATCGCCCGCGCGCCGTAGACCAGGATGTAGAGGCCGAAGACGCCGATGACCACCAGGTTGTTGAGGATCGGTGCCCACATCGGGGCGGCGAAGTGGCCCCGGGTGTTCAGCACGGCGGCGATCAGCGCGCTCACGCCGGTGAAGAACAGCATCGGCAGCATCAGGTACGACAGGTGGGTGACCAGCCCGGTGTAGTCCTCGTCCTTGCCGCCGGCGTACAGGGTGGTCAGCACCTGCGCCAGCAGCAGAGCGATCAGCACGGCGGCGCCCAGCGCGAGCACCGCGAGGGTCAGCAGCCGCTGGGCGTACGCCTCGCCCCGGTCGGGGTCGGTCCTGCGGCGGCGTACCAGCACCGGGATCAGCACACTGGTCAGCACGCCGCCGAGCAGGAACTCGTACACCTGGTTCGGCAGGAACTGCGCGGTGGTGTAGACGTTGCCGACCAGATTGCCGAGCGCCGCGCCGATCATCAGGTTCCGGACGAAGCCCGTACCCCGGCTGACCAGGCTGCCGATCGCCATCACCGCGCTGTTCGCCGCGGCGCTGGTCTCCGCCACCACCTCCTGCGGCGGCGCGGTGGCCTCCACGCCCGGCTGGTTCATCGGCGCCGCCGAGACGAAGGTCGCGTCGTCACCCGGCCGCGGGCCGCCTCCCTGCGCGGCGTTCGCGCTGCGGTAGAGCCCGCCGCTCATCTCCAGCCTCCCCGGGGTACGTCGGAACCGGCGCCGGCCCGCACGCCATGACCATAGTCAACCCCGGCCGCATACCCGCGCCCGGCGGATCGGATCACGCCCCGGCCCGATAGGCTGGCGATCCCATGTCCGAAGCCTCCGCTCCCCACGCCGCCGACCGCCGCGAACTCACCGCCGCGCAGCGCAACGCCGTCGCCGAACTGCTCCGCGTCTCCCCGGTCGCCGACGAGCTCGGCCGCAGGTTCGCGCACGCCGGGCACGAACTGCACCTGGTGGGCGGATCCGTCCGCGACGCCCTGCTCGGCCGGCTCGGCGACGACCTCGACTTCTGCACCGACGCCCACCCGGACGAGACGATCAGGATCGTCAAGGGTTGGGCCGAGTCGATCTGGGAGACCGGCCGGGAGTTCGGCACCATCGGCTGCCAACGCGACGGGCTCCGGCTGGAGGTCACCACCTTTCGCGCCGAAGCGTACGACCAGGTCAGCCGCAACCCGATCGTCGAGTACGGCACCAACCTCGCCGACGACCTGAAGCGGCGGGACTTCACCATCAACGCGATGGCGGTCAGCCTGCCCGACCACCGGTTCACCGACCCGTACGGCGGCCTGGACGACCTCGCCGCCAAGGTGATCCGCACCCCCGGCACGCCCCGGGAATCGTTCGGCGACGACCCGCTGCGGATGCTGCGGGCCGCCCGCTTCGCCGCGCAGCTGCGCTTCGCCGTCCACCCGGACGTGCGCGAGGCGATGACCCGGATGGCGACGGACCTGGACCGGATCACCGCCGAGCGGATCCGCGACGAGTTCAGCAAGCTGCTCTGCGGGGCAGACCCGATCACCGGGTTGCGGCTGCTGGTCGACACCGGGCTGGCCGAGCGGTTCCTGCCCGAGCTGACCGGGTTGAAGCTGGAGATCGACGAGCACGCCCAGCACAAGGACGTCTACGAGCACACCCTCACCGTGGTGAGCAACGCGATGTCGTACGAGACCGACGGTTGCGACTTCGTCCTGCGGATGGCCGCGCTCCTGCACGACGTGGGCAAGCCGGCCACGAAGGCGGTCGGCCCGGACGGCCGGGTCAGCTTCCACCACCACGAGGTGGTCGGCGCCCGGCTCACCAAGGCCCGGATGAAGGCGCTGCGCTACCCGAAGGAGGTCACCGCGCAGGTCGCCAAGCTGGTCGGCCTGCACCTGCGCTTCTACGGGTACGGGCGCGGCGAGTGGACCGACTCGGCGGTACGCCGGTACGTCACCGACGCGGGTGACCTGCTGCCCCGGCTGCACAAGCTCACCCGGTCGGACTGCACGACCCGAAACCGGCGCAAGGCGGCCCAGCTCGCCGCCGACTACGACGCGCTGGAGGAGCGGATCGCCCGGATCGCCGCCGAGGAGGACCTGGCCCGGGTCCGACCCGACCTGGACGGCAACGCGATCATGGAGCTGCTCGGCGTACCGCCGGGGCCGGTGGTCGGGAAGGCGTGGCAGCACCTCAAGGAGCTGCGTCTGGAACGCGGCCCGCTGGACCGCGACGAGGCCGAGGCGGAGTTGCTGCGCTGGGCCCGCGAGCAGGGTGTCATCTCCTGATCCCTGGCCCGGCGACGCCGGCACGACTCGCGCGGCCGTAGGCGGCCGCTGATCGTCCCCTTGGCGCGAACGGGCGTGCCGCCCGCAGGGGAAAACCCCGGCTGTCGCATCTGGAAAAGATCACGGCGTACCGGACAGACGCGACGGGGGTCGCCCGGCTTTGCCGGGCGACCCC
>NZ_SMKN01000152.1 GCF_004348675.1 Micromonospora sp. KC606
GGTCGGGGCCGGCGCGCACACCGAGTAGCGATTGACCGAACGCCGTCATGGGTAGGAGTGCTGCCCATGACGGTGTTCGGCTTCCACGCCTCCCACGAACAGGTCCACCCACGGGAGCTGCTGGAGGCGGTGACCCACGCCGAGCGGGCGGGCTTCGGGGCGGCCATGTCCTCCGACCACTTCTCGCCGTGGAGCCAGCGGCAGGGGCACTCGGGTTTCGCCTGGTCCTGGCTGGGTGCCGCCCTCCAGGCGACGAACCTGTCCTTCGGGGTGGTCAACGCCCCGGGCCAGCGTTACCACCCGGCGATCATCGCGCAGGCGATCGGCACCCTCGGCGCGATGTACCCGGGCCGGTTCTGGGCCGCGCTGGGCTCCGGTGAGGCGAGCAACGAGCACATCACCGGCGACGGCTGGCCGCGCAAGGACGTGCGCAACGCCCGGCTGCGGGAGTGCGTCGACATCATCCGCGCGCTGCTGGCCGGCGAGGAGGTCAGTCACGACGGCCTGGTCCGGGTGGACCGGGCGAGGCTGTGGACCCGGCCGGAGGAGCCGCCGGCGCTGATCGGCGCGGCGGTGAGCGTCGAGACCGCGCGGTGGTGTGCCCAGTGGGCGGACGGACTGGTCACGGTCAACGCACCGGCGGAGCACCTGCGGCAGATGATCGACGCCTACCGGGGGGCGGGCGGACGCGGTCCGCTGTACCTTCAGGTGCACCTCAGCTGGGCGCCCGAACAGGCCGAGGCCGAGGCGATCGCGTACGAGCAGTGGCGCAGCAACGTCTTCGCACCGCCCGTCTGCTGGGACCTGGACACCGTCGAGCACTTCGACGTTGTCAGCGAGCGGGTGTCGATGGAGCGGGTCACCGAGGTGGTCAACGTCTCGGCCGACCTGGGCCGGCACGTCGGCTGGCTGGAGGAGTACGTGGCGCTGGGCTTCGACCAGATCGCGCTGCACCACGTGGGGCAGGAGCAGCGGGGATTCATCGACACGTTCGGCGCCGAGGTGCTGCCGAAGCTACGGAACGTCACCTGACACCCGCCCCTGGTGACGACCCTAGGCTCGTACCCCATGGAAGTTCTGTTCGAGGTCGTCGTCTTCCTCGCGATCGCGACGTTCGGCGCGGCGCTGGCGCGTCGCCTCGGTCTCCTCGCGCCGATCCTGCTGGTCGTCGTCGGCCTCGTGCTCTCCTTCCTGCCCGGTTTCCCGCAGGTCCGGCTCGATCCGGACCTGGTGCTGGTGGGCATCCTGCCGCCGCTGCTCTACGTTGCGGCCCTGGAGACGTCGGTGCCGGCGTTCCGGCTCAACCTGCGGCCGATCCTGCTGCTCGCGGTGGGACTGGTGGTCTTCACCGCGTTCGTGGTGGGCACCGTGGTGCACCTGTTCCTGCCTGACCTGCCGTACGCGATCTGCCTGGCGTTGGGCGCTCGGGCTCCAACTCCGCGAGGTCCTGAGGAACCTGGAGGAGCCGGCCGGCCGGCTGGTCGGGATCACGGCGGCAGTGCTGCTCGCGGTCCTCCTCGCCCGGTTCGTCTGGGTGTTCCCGGCCACCTACCTGGCCCGGTTGGTGCCCCGGATCCGGCGGAGGGATCCGAACCCGCCGGTGCAGGCGCCGATCATCATCGGGTGGGCCGGCATGCGTGGCGTGCTCACCCTGGCCGCCGCGCTGGGTCTGCCGCTGACGCTGGCCGGGGACCGGCCGTACCAGCGGGCGCTGTTCATCTGGCTGGCGTTCGCGGTGATCGTGGTGACGTTGGTGGCGCAGGGCGCCACCCTGCCGGTGGTGGCCCGCCGGTTGAGGCTGCCGCCGGACGACCCGGTGCAGGAGGCGCTCTCCGCAGCCGCGGTGCAGCAGCAGGCCAGCCGGGCGGCCCGGGAGCGGCTCGACGCGTTGGCCGATACCGTGCCGAAGGCGGTCGCCGAGCGGGAGGTGTTCCGGTCGGCGCGGGACGCCGGCCGCATATCCGAGGAGGCGCTGGTGCGAGCCTTCCGCGACCTGGATCTGGAGGAGTCGTTGCTGCGGCAGGAGGACGCATGAGCTGCCCACACCTAACCGGGGCCGGCGACGCCGCGCCGGAGACCACCGACGAGTGCCCGGGTTGCGTCGCGGTCGGCAACGACGACTGGGTGCACCTGCGATCCTGTCTGACCTGCGGGCACGTCGGCTGCTGTGATTCCTCTGCCTACCAGCACGCGACGAAGCACTTCGAGGCCACCGGGCATCCCGTGATGCGGTCGATCCAGCCGGGGGAGAGCTGGCGCTGGTGTTTCGTGGACGAGGAGATCGGCTGAGGCGTGCCGGCGGGGCCTGACGGGGGTCCCCCAATCTGCAGACGAGGGCATCCATATATTGACATTGCTCCATGGTTGGGGCTAGCTTCGTGATCAGGAAAGCCCTTTCCTCGGGAGGAGCTAGCAGAACCGCCCTCCCGCCGGAACGGTGCGCGCCGTCCCCCGCCGCCACAACCGGTCGACAGTGCGCCGTTCCGGCTCACCCCCCGGCACGAGGAGGAAGATCCGTGCGCACCACACCGCACCGCACCGGACGGGGGCGATGGTCCGTCGGCGTCGCCGTGCTCGCCGTTGCCCTCGTCGGAGGCTTCGGTCACCCGGCGACCGCCGCGCCCGCTCCCGACGACGCCGAGGCGGCGGCATCAGTCGCTGCCGCGGCCCCGGTAACCACCCTGGCCGCCTGGCCGTCGCCCTCCGGCAATGTCAAGGTCAACGCCACCATCCCTGTTCCCAGTAGCGGTCTCGACGGCCGGATGAAGCGCTACTACGGCGTCGGCGACGGCGGGCAGAGCGAGAAACAGGACCCGATGTTCGAGCTGGCCCCCGGGGCGACCCTGCGCAACGTCGTCATCGGAGCGCCGGCCGGTGACGGCGTGCACTGCAAGGGCAACTGCACCCTGATCAACGTGTGGTGGGAGGACGTGGGCGAGGACGCCGCGACCTTCACCGGCGGCAGCAGCTACACCGTCGACGGCGGTGGCGCCCGCTCCGGCTCCGACAAGGTGTTCCAGCACAACGGCGCGGGCACGGTGACCATCAGGAACTTCCAGGTGGAGAACTCCGGCAAGCTCTACCGGGCCTGCGGTAACTGCTCCACCTCGCACCAGCGGCACGTGGTGCTCCAGAACGTGACCGCCACCAAGGTCAAGACGCTCGTCGGCATCAACTCCAACTGGGGTGACACCGCCCGGTTCTCGAACATCACGGTCGTCGGGGACGGCAGCAGGAAGACCAAGATCTGCACCCGCTTCCAGGGGGTGAAGAAGGGCAGCGAGCCGAAGGAACTCGGCTCCGGCCCGGACAGCAAGCACTGCCTCTACAAGAGCTCGGACATCACCTGGCGCTGACGCCCGTCCGGTGGCCCACCGCGGGGCGGGCCCGTCCGGGCCCGCCCCGCACGGCTGCGTGGCGCGTGCCGCCCGACGTATGACGGATCCGGTATTAGGTCGACGAACGGCGACATGTTTAATATCAGCGAACATCGATTGATGGGAGGTCGGATGATCCGACGACGTCAGTTCTCACGTATGGCCGGAGCCCTGCTCGCCACGGTGCTGGCCGCCGCCGGCATGGTGGCGGTGGAGAGTACGGCAGCCTCCGCCGCGCCGCGAACCGTCTACTACGACGCGAGCCGGGCAGGCGAGTTCCGCACCAACTTCGACCGGGCCGCCGCCATCTGGAACAACTCGGTCGGCAACGTCCGGCTCGCCCCCCGCACGCCGGGCAACATCACCATCTACGTCGACTCGGGCTGGCCCCGGGCGCAGACGACCAGCCTGGGTAACGGCCGGGTGTGGATGGGTTGGCAGGCCGTCAACCAGGGGTACGACCGGACCCGCATCGCCACCCACGAGATCGGCCACATCCTCGGCCTGCCGGACCGGCGCACCGGCCTCTGCTCCGACCTGATGTCCGGTAGCAGCGCCCCGGTCTCCTGCACGAACGCCATCCCGAGCCCGGCCGAGGCGTCCCGGGTGGACGCGCTCTTCTCCGGCAGCTCGGCGACGCGGGCCGCCGAGCCGACCTACACCTGGACCGGCACGGACGTCGGCCCGTTCGTCGTCGGCGGCCGGCCGGCCAGCGAGAACTACCCCTGGATGGTGTACGTGTCCGGGTGCACCGGCACGCTGATCAAGGCCAACTGGGCGGTCACCGCGGAGCACTGCCCGACGCCCTCGTCGGTGCGGGTGGGCAGCAACAACCGCACCAGCGGCGGGACGGTGGTCCGGGTGACCCGGGCGGTCAACCACCCCACCATCGACGTGAAGCTGCTGCAGCTGGCCAGCTCGGTCAGTTACGCCCCGGCACCGATCCCGACCACCTCCGGCGCGGTCGGCACCGCCACCCGGATCATCGGCTGGGGCCAGACCTGCCCGCAGCGCGGTTGTGGTTCCGCGCCGACGGTGGCCCACGAACTCGACACCTCGATCGTCGCCGACAACCGGTGCTCCGGCATCAACGCCCCGTACGAGATCTGCACCAACAACACCAACGGCAACGCCGGCGCCTGCTACGGCGACTCCGGCGGCCCGCAGGTACGTCGGATCAACGGGGTCTGGAACCTGATCGGCGCGACCAGCCGGGCCGGCAACAACAACTCCACCTGCGCCACCGGCCCGTCCATCTACGGCGACCTCCCGTCGATCCGTACCTGGATCAACACCCAGGTCGGCGGCCTGCCCGTCGCCTGAGCGCGACCGTACGACCGGGGCGTCCGTACCAGCCGCAACGTTGGCACGGGCGCCCGCCCGCGTGCCGGCCGGCGAAAATCGGCTGGGCTCGAACCGGTTGTCGTGGTGAGGTTGGGACCGTGGAGCACATCAGGACCGCCGCGGTGGACGAACTCACCGAGTTGCAGCGGATCGAGGTGGCCTCCGGCGCGCCGTTCCACGAGATCGGCATGGTCGAGATCGCCGGCGCGCCGCCGCTGGACCTCGACACGCTCGGCGAGTTCCAGCGGGCTGGTCGCGCGTGGGTGGCGGTGGACGCCGACGACCGGCCGATCGCTTTCGCCGTGGTACGCCTGGTCGGCGGCTGCGCCCACGTGCAGCAGCTCAGCGTCGACCCGCGCCACGCCCGGCGAGGCGTCGGCCGGCGCCTGCTCGGTCACCTGGCGGCCTGGGCCGCCCGGGAGGGACTGTCGGCGCTGACGCTGACCACCTTCCGGAGCGTGCCGTGGAACGGGCCCTACTACGCCCGGTGCGGCTTCACGACACTGTCGCCCGAGCAGGTCGGCCCGGAGCTGGCGCGGGTGCTGGCCGACGAGGCGGACGCGGGACTGGACATGACCGACCGGGCCGCCATGCGCCTGCCGGTGTGACCATGCCGCCTGTCGCCGACACCGGGCGCAGAATGCGGCATGCCGCCGTCTCCCGACGCGGGGAGGGCGCGACATGCCGCAACTGGCGGCCCCCGCCCGGGATCCGCCCGGCCCCCGCCCGGGGCGTGGTGCCCCGGGCGGGGGTGGGTGTCAGGACAGGGCGCAGGACGCGCCGTTGACGGTGATCAGGTTCGGTGCCGGGCCGGCGAGCGTGCCGGGCCTGGCGAGCAGGCCGAAGGTCACGCTGCCGCCGGGCGCGATCTTCCCGTTGTACGACAGGTTCTTCGCCGTGACCGTGGCCCCGGCCTGGGTCACCTGGGCCGACCAGCCCTGGGTGATCTTCTGGTCGCCGGTGAAGGCGTACCGCACGGTCCAGCCGTTGATCGCCTCCGCACCGGTGTTGCGGACGGTGACCTGGGTGTTGAAGCCGTCCGGCCAGCTGCCGTGGATCTGGTACGTCACCGCGCAGGTCTGCGCCGGCACCGCCCCGGAGTCGCCCTGGTCGGCGAGGAAAGAGGCCAGCCAGGCCAGCGCCGAGTTCCAGTTGATCGCCACCTCGTTGGTCGCGTACGAGTTGATGTCGTCGACGTAGCAGAACATCGGCTTGCAACCCTTGAGCAGCCGCGCGGCGAACGGGTCCTGGAGGTCGGCGTTCGGGCCGCCGGCCAGCGACCCGGCCGGCGGCCTCGGCATCGACGTGTCGAGCTGGTGGCCGAAGATCCGGCTGTGCTGGTTGCGGGCGTGCTGCTCGCCCCAGCCGGTCACGAACGACATGTTCAGCGCGTTGCGCCCGAACAGGTAGTCCGCCGCCTGCACCGCACCGTCGCGGTACTTCGCCTCCCGGGTCAGGTCGAAGGCGGTGGCCAGCACGACCGCGTTGTTGATCACGTTGCTGGTGCCGCCCCAGACGTAGCCGTTGGCGGGCATCGGCAGCCCGTACGCCTGGGCGCGCAGCGTCGCCAGGTACGCCTCGGCGGCCTCGGTCACCGAGGCGCGGAGGCGTACCTTCTCGGCCGCCGGCAGCCCGCTGGGCACGGTGGCCAGGTCGAGCCGGCCCAGCGCCGCGACGCTCTGCCAACCGAAACCGGTGGCGGCGAAGACGTCGCCGGTGTGGTGCTTCGAGGCGGTCACGTCGGCCAGGTAGGTCTTGTCGCCGTAGGTCAGGTACAGCTCGGCCGCCGCCCAGTAGAACTCGTCGGTGACGTCGGTGTCGTCGTACGGGCCGCCGCCGACGCCGCTGTTCGGGGCGTACACCTCGGGGTGGGCCTTGGCCGCCGCGTAGGCGGTCTTCGCGGCGGTGCCGCAGCGGGCCGCGAAGGCCGCGTCGTAGGGCGCGAAGAGGCGGGCGCACTGGGCGGCGACGGCGGCCAGGTTGAGGGTGGCCGCAGTCGACGGCGGGTGCAGCTCGCGCGGCTGCGGGTCGTCCTCCGGAGCCAGGGGCAGCCCGGTCCACGCCCGGTCGTGGATCTTGTGGTGGGCCATCCCGGCGAGCGGCTTGCCGGCCGGCACCTGCATGCGCAGCAGGAACTCGATCTCCCAGCGGGCCTCGTCGAGGATGTCGGGCACGTCGTTGCCGCGCTCGGGCACCCGCAGCGTGGAATCGCCGAGCGCCGCGCCGCCGTCGGCGGTCTCCGCGGTCTTGGTCCGCTCGAACGTGTTCAGCAGCTGGTAGGTGGCGATGCCGCCGTTGACGACGTACTTGCCGTGGTCGCCGGCGTCGTACCAGCCGCCCCGCACGTCGAGGGTGTAGTCGCAGGCGCCGGCCGCGCAGGGCACCTCGGTGTCGCCCTGGTTGGGAGCCACCCCGAGGTGGCCGGCCGGGCGGGCGTACTCCTCGCCGATCAGGCCGCCGTCGATGGCGATGCCGCTGCGCTGGGCGTAGAAGAACTGGAGCGCGTCGGAGCGCAGCCGGTCGTACACGGTGCCGGATATGTCGAACGGGTGGCTGGTCTCGCCGTCGGCGACCAGGGTGTAGCCGGTGCCGGGCGTGCGGTGGGCTGAGAAGTCGATCGTCTGCACGTGCTGCCCGGATGCCTCGTCGACCCCGCGTGGGGCGCTCCGGCCGCTGGCCACCACCGCGCCGGAGGCGGAGCGCAGCTCCCAGTCCAGCGGTTCGGTCGCCTCGGTCACCACCGTGGCGTTCTTCGGTCCGCCGGGTAGGTAGCCCACCTGGTTGACCCGGACCCGTGGCCCGGTGTCCGGCTCGTACGGCGGGGCCGCCTCGCCACCGCGCAGCGAGACGTTGTCCAGGCAGATCCGCTGCGCGGCGGCGCCGCCGCCGACCTGGAAGATCAGCTGGGCGCTGGGATTGTCGTCGGGGACGGTGACGGTCTGCTCCACCCGGGTGGTCTGCGGCCCGGCGGTCGCCGCGACGGTGGCGTACGCGGTGTAGGGGGCGCTGCCGAGTTGGAGGACCGCCTTGACCGACGTGCCGGGGTCGGCGGAGATGTCGAAGCCGAGCCGGTACTCCGCGCCGGCGTTGAGCTTCACTCCGTCGTGGCCGATGCCGGCGTCCCAGGGGTTGGCCAGGCCGCCCGGCACCTGCGTGCAGAGCCGGCCGTCGGACACGACGGGGGTGCCCGTGCCGTAGGTGAACCAGGGCGACAACCCTTCGCTGAAGTCGCCGTTGCTGATCTGTTCGGGCGCGTCCGGGGGCACCTCGGCGTGCGCCACGCCGGCGCCGGCGGCGGTGACCGCCAGGGTGGTCGCGGCCAGCAGCGCGAGGTCGCGCCGGCGGCGTCGGGGCAGGATCACGGGGGATTCCTTTCCGGGGACGAAGAGCGGTGGGGCACACGGGAGCGCTGCCTGGGAGCGCTCCCAATATCAGCCAGATGTTCCCAGCGTGTCTCGCCCCTGTCAATCGATCCAACTGGATGAAACCATCTCCGTCCGCCACCGGGGAAGGCGAGCGGCAGTGAGATTGCCCGCGCCACGCGCCGTCGAACTGATCTCCTAGAGACAACACCGGCCTTCGCCTGGCAGGCTGCCTCCCATGACCCTGAAGCTTCGTTCCGTCGGGACGAGCGACCGTGGGCTGATCCGCAGCGGAAACCAGGACGCCCTGCACGCCGGTGTCTGGCTCGTCGCCGTCGCCGACGGCATGGGCGGGATGGCGGCCGGTGACCTGGCCAGCCGGATCGCCATCGACGCGATCGCCCCGCTGGACGTGGAAACCCCCGAGGACGCCCTGGTGGCCGCATTGCAGAGCGGCATCGAGCTGGCCACGGAGCGGATCCGCCAGGCGGTCGCCGAGGATCCGGAACGGCAGGGCATGGGCACCACCCTGACCGCCCTGCTCTTCGCCCGGACCGGTAGCTGCCTGGCCCTGGCGCACGTCGGCGACTCCCGGGCCTACCTGTTCCGGGACGGGACGCTCAAACAGATCACCCGGGACGACACCTTCGTCCAGATGCTCGTCGACCAGGGACTGATCAGCCCGGAGGAGGCGGCCAGCCACCCGCGACGGGCCGTGGTCACCCAGGCGTTGCAGGGCGAGGAGGTGTCCCCGGCGTACGCGACCATGGTGCCCTGGGCCGGTGACCGCTGGCTGCTGTGCAGCGACGGGCTCTCCAACGTGGTCCGTCCGGACACCCTCGCCGAGGTGCTCGCCGAGACCCCGGACCGGGAGCACTGCACCCGCCGCCTGATCGACCTGGCGCTGCGCGCCGGCGGCCCGGACAACATCACCGTGGTCATCGCCGACGTCGTCGACGAGTGAGCGTCAGCGCCGCCGGGGCGTGGTGTGCCGGGTCGGCGCGGCGGTGGCCGGATCCGCCGGCCAGGGGTGGCGTGGGTAGCGTCCCCGCAGCTCGGCCCGGACCTGCGCGTACCCGCCGCGCCAGAAGGAGGCCAGGTCGGCGGTGACCGCCACCGGCCGGCCGGCCGGGGAGAGCAGGTGCAACAGCACCGGCACCCGACCGTCGGCGATCCGGGGCGCGTCGGCCCAGCCGAAGGTCTCCTGGAGCTTCACCGCCAGCACCGGCGCGGCCGGGTCGGCGTAGTCCACCCGGATCCGCGACCCGCTGGGCACCTCGATTCGCTCCGGGGCCAGCTCGTCGAGGCGGGCCGCCGCCCGCCACGGCAGCAGCCGGCGTAGCGCCGCCGCCACGTCGACCCGGGCCAGGTCGGCCCGGCGGCGGGCGGTGGCCAGCTCCGGGCCGAGCCAGTCGTCGACGGTGGCGAGCAGCGCCGCGTCGCCCACGTCCGGCCACTCCCCGCCGAGCGCCTGGTGGCAGAACGCCAGCCGCTGCCGCAGCGCCCGGGCCGCCGGTGTCCAGCCCAGCAGCGCCAGCCCCTCCCGGCGCAGCCCGTCGCGCAACGCGCGGGCCAACAGCTCCGGCCCCGGCCGGGCGAGCGGTCGGCTGACCAGCTCGATCGCGCCCAGCCGGACCACCTCCCGCGTCACCACGTCGCCGTCGGCCCAGCACACCTCCCGCTCCTCGCGCAGCAGTGGCCGGCCCGCCTCCCGCGCCGTCGCCTCGTCGACCGCGGCGGCCAGCCGGATCCGGGCGGCCGGCGCACCGGGAGATCGGTCCGCCACCGCCACGGCGAGCCAGTCGGCGCCGGCCAGCGCCGTCCCCGCCGCCAACTCCGCCGCCGTTCCGCCCGCCATCAGGTACGACGAGCCGCCGGACTGGCGTACCCGGGCGAGCCGTTCCGGGTACGCCAGTCCGGCCAGCAGCCCCGCCGCCAGGTCGTCGGGCAGCCACTGTCGGCTGCCGTCGACCGCCTCGACCGCCCCTGGACCCGCCCCGCCGTCGTGTCCGGCGGCCTGTCCGCCGTCTCCGGCGGGTAGGGCGGCGCGCAGCCGGCGTACCTCCGCCCGCCAACGGGCGGTGACCGTGGGGTCGCGACCGGAGCGCACCCGCCGCCAGGCGGTGGCCAGGTCGTCGTCCCGGCCGGTCAGTCCCTCCTCGGCCAGCAGCGCCACCAGCTCGGCAGCCCGGTCCGCGCCGACCCGCGCGGCGCCGTCGAGCAGCGCTCGGGCCAGTCGGGGGTGGATCCCGGCGGCGGCGATCGCCCGACCACGGGCCGTGATCCGACCGTCGGCGTCGACCGCGCCGAGGGTGGTCAGCGTCTCCCGGGCCACGGCCAGCGCGGCCGGCGGCGGCGGGTCGGGCAGGGCCAGGCCGGTACCGGCCGGGCTACCCCAGCCCGCCAGCTCCAGGGCGAACCCGGTCAGGTCGGCGGTGGCGATCTCCGGTTCCGGCTGCGCCGCCAGCCGGTCGTGGGCGACCGCCGACCAGCACCGGTAGACGTACCCGGGGGCCTCCCGGCCGGCCCGGCCGGCGCGCTGGGTGGCCGCCGCCCGGGACACCGGCACGGTGACCAGGGCGCCGAGCCCACGGGACAGGTCGGTACGCGCCACCCGGCTCAGCCCGGCGTCCACCACCACCCGCACCCCCGGCACGGTGAGGCTGCTCTCCGCCACGGCGGTGGCCAGCACCAACCGGCGGCGCGGCGCCGGCCGCAGCGCGGCGTCCTGCTGCGCGCCGGACAGCCGGCCGTGCAGCGGCAGGACGGCCACCCGGTCGGCCAGGTCGGCCAGCCGCCGGGCGACGGCGGCGATCTCACCCGCGCCGGGCAGGAAGACCAGCAGATCCCCGTCGTGTTCGCGCAGCGCACGCCGGACGGTCGCCGCCACGTGGTCGAGCAGGGCCGGGTCCACCCGGCCCGCGCCGGGCGGCGCGACCGGCCGGGGCGGGGGTGCCCAGATCCGGGTCACCGGGTGCAGCGCCGCCTCGGCCCGCACCACCGGGGCCGGCCCGTCGGTGCCGAGCAGCGCGGCGTACCGGTCGGCCTCAGGGGTGGCGGACATCGCCAGCAGCCACAGGTCGGGGCGGAGTGTGGCCCGGGCCTCCACCGTGAAGGCCAGCGCCAGGTCGGCGTCGAGCTGTCGCTCGTGGACCTCGTCCAACACGACGGCGCCCACCCCGGGCAGGTCCGGGTCGTGGTGCAACCGACGCAGCAACAGCCCGGTGGTCACCACCTCGACCCGGGTGGCCGGGCCGCCGCGCCGCTCGCCGCGTACGGCGTACCCGATTCGTTCGCCGATTCGTTCGCCGAGCAGGTCGGCCATCCGGCGGGCCGCGGCGCGGGCGGCGACGCGGCGCGGCTGGGCGACCAGCACCCGGCCCGTCACCCGGCCGGCGACCGCGAGAGGGGCGAGGGTGGTCTTGCCGGTGCCCGGGGGTGCCACCAGGACGGCGGCACCCCCGGCGGACAGGGCCGCGACCAGCGTCGGGAGCACCGGGCTGACCGGCAGCGTGAGGGAGACGTCGGAGAGCACGGTGCCCACTGTGGCACCCCGGCGGTCAGCCGGGGCGTACCGTGTCGATGCCGGTGACGAAGGCGGCCCAGGCCGACTCCGGGAAGGCCAGCGCCGGGCCTGACCGGTCCTTGCTGTCCCGCACGGCCACCCGGGCACCAACGGCGGCCACCTCGACGCAGTTGCCGTTGCCGGTGCTGCGGGTGCTCGTGCGCCAGTTCGCCCCGGACAGGTTGAGCGTGATCATCCCCGTACCTCACGTTTTCCGTGAGCGTGCCGCCAAGCGGTCACGCAAAGTGACGAGAAGCCTCCTTCAGGCGGGCTACGGAGTCCGCCGGAGACAGTGCCAACCGGCACAGCTCCTCGTGCACCAGGCTATACCCGTGGACGTGCGCGGCCTCCTCCAGCGCCAGCCCCATCGTGAGATTGTCCAGGTAGACCACGGATGCGTCGGCGGCGTCGGCGAAGCTGAGGATGACGTACGGGGAGCTCATCGCCGGGTGCCCACCGGCCGAGAACGGAAGTACCTGAATTGTCACGTTGAGTGACTGAGCTGCTCGGGCCATGTGGGTCAACTGCTCCGCCATCACCGCCGGCCCGCCCACCGGCCGCCACAGCACCGCCTCGTTGAGGACCACCGACAACTCGACCGGGTCGTCCCGGCGCAGCACCTCCTGTCGGCGCAGCCGGGCCGCCACCTTGCGCTCCAGCCCCTCCTCGCCGGCGGTGCGCCGGTACACCTCTCGGGCGTACGCCTCGGTCTGGAGCAGCCCGGGCACCGCCTCCGCCTCGTACGTGCGCAGCCTCGCCGCCTCGGCCTCCAGTCCGACGTAGAACTCGAACCACTCCGGCAGCACGTCGCTGTAGTTCTGCCACCACCCGCGCTGCTGCGCGTCCCGGGCGATCTCGATCAGCGCCTCCGCGTCCGCCCCGGTGACCTGGTAGAGCGCGAGTGCGGCACGGACGTCGCGCGGCTTGATGCCGATCTGGGCGTTCTCGATGCGGGAGAGGTTGCTCTTGGACATGTCGAGCTGGCGGGCTGCCACGTCCAGGGTCATTCCGGAGCGCTCACGCAGCTGGCGTAGTTCGCGGGCGATCCGGCGGCGGCGAACGGTGGGGCTGGCGGTCACCCTCCGAGTCTGTCACGCCAAGATCCGCAGGTCGCAGGTGCACGGAGTGCAACCGGCGAATCCGGGAGTTGCATCATGCGCACAGTGCGTGCATCCTGTCACCCGGCGTCGATCACATGTGGACTCACCGCGTTGGAGGCTCGTTGCTCATCGCTGACGAGTTCTTCCTCATCGCCCACAACGACAGCCGGGGCAAGGCGAAGCTCCACCCGGCAGCGACCGGGCTGGGGCTCGCGGGCGCACTCCTCGGCGAGCTTGTCCTCTTCGGACACCTCACGGTGGCCGACGGCAGGGTCACGGTCATCGACCGGCGTCCGCCGGCCGACGCGCTTGCGCACACGGTGCTCGACCAGTTGATCGGCGAGCCCCAACACCAGGAGATCCGCACCTGGCTGGCATTCCTGGCCCAGTCGTCCACCACCTCGGTGGCTGAGCGGCTGGCCCGGGCGGGCGTGCTGCGCCGACAGGAGACCCGGCGGCTGCTGCGCACCAGCATCAGCTACCTGCCGATCGATCTCAACGCGGTCGCCTGGCCGGCCACCCGGCTGCGGGCGCTGCTCGAACGGCCGGAGCCCCCCGCCGTGCCGGACGCCGTCCTGCTGGGCCTGGTCGCTGCCGCCGGCCTCGGCCGGGAGGTGTTGTGGAGCGCCACCCCCCGCGCCCACCACCGTCTCGGCGTGCTCGTGCCCGCACTGCCTCCCCCGCTGCGTGAGCTGGTCGCGCACACCGAGGCCGCCGTCGGCGCGGCCGTGT
>NZ_SMKN01000153.1 GCF_004348675.1 Micromonospora sp. KC606
CCGCTCACCCGTCCCCCGCGCCGCAGCCCGACGGCAGGTCACGCATGGTGCGCAAGGGCGAGCAGACCACGAACAGGGCCGCGCTCCAGGTGCCCACCGCCGTCACCACCAGCGTCGGGCGCATTCCCCACGCATCCGCGAGCGCCCCGCCGAAGAGCGCGCCGAGCGGCACCGCCCCGAAGCAGACCCACAGGAACGCGGCGGTCACCCGGCCGAGCAGCTCCGGCGGGGTCACCCGCTGCCGGTACGACACCAGGGCCACGTTGAACAGCACCGCGTTGGCGGAGTACGCGGCCAGCCCGACGGCGTACAGCAGCAGCCCCCAGCCCGGCTGCGCGGCCGGCATGAGCAGGTAGAACGGGCCCGGGGCAGCCATCGCCACCCAGATCACCCGGGCCGAGCCGACCCGGGCGGCGATCCGGGCGGCCAGCAACCCGGCCACCAGACCGCCGACCGCACCGGCGGAGACGACCACGCCCACCACGGCCGGGGCGGCGCGCAACTCCCGCAGCAGGTAGGGCACCTCCAGCGAGGCGGTCGCCATGCCGAAGAAGTTCGACGTGGTGGCGCAGAGCAGGGTCGACAGCAGGACGGGGTGCCGGCGGACGAACCCGAGCCCCTCGGTGAGGGCCACCCTCGCCGGCACCCGCTGCGCCCGGGTCGCGCCCGTCGCGGGGTGTGACCGGATCAGCCCCAGCGTGGCCGCGCTGACCAGGAACGCGACCGTGGTGCCGAGCAGGGTGCGGGCACCACCGAGCGCCCCGGCCAGGGCTCCGCCGACCGCCGGACCGACCAGTTGGGCCGCGTCCTCGCTGACCGTTAGCCGGGCGTTCCCCTCCACCAACTGGTCCGCCGGCACGAGCCGGGGAACCACGCTCTTGTAGGCCACGGTGAAGAACACCGTGAGCACCCCGTTGAGCCCGACCACGACGTACAGGTACGGCAGGGTGAGCTGACCGACCAGGCCGACCAGCGGCACCGAGGCCAACAGGGCTGCGCGGCCGAGGTCACAACCGATCATCAGCCGCCGCTGGTCGACCCGGTCGGCGACCAGCCCGGCGGGAAGCGAGAAGAGCAGGTACGGCAGCCAGGCCAACGCGGTCAGCAGGGAGACCTGGAACACGCCGGCGGCCAGCGTGTCGGCGGCGACGAGCGGCACCACCACCCCGCTGGACCGGGCACCGAACTCGCCGATCGTCTGGCCGCCCCAGAGGAGCGCGAAGTCTCGTCTCCGCCACAGCGGCGTACGGCCGACGCGCTCTGGAGCGAGGCTCTTGGTCACGACTCACCTGCTGCCGTCGGTCAGGCGGTCGCCGTCACCACCGCCGGGACGCCTGCCCCGGCCGGCCCAACCTAGGCCGCGCCGCTCCGGCGGGCACCCGGTTTTCCCGTCAGTCGTCGACGTACGGGCAGTGCCGGCAGCCGCGCCCGCAGCAGGTGCCCCTCCGGGCCAGGAAACCGGCGCTGAGCACGAACAGCCCGCCGCTCGGGTCGAGGTAGCCGGCCTCACCGGCGGCGAGCGCGGCGGCGTGGGCCGTGAGGATCCGCTCCCGGTCGGGATGCTCCGGCGACAGCCGCGACGGGTGCGGCTCGGTCAACGGCCGGTCCGCCAGAGGTCGCCGCTCTGCACCCACCGGCGCAGTCTACGAACCAGTCGGGCTATGGCGAATGGCGTGCATCGTCGAGGGCCGCTACGGGATCTGCGCGCGGTGCGGGCGCTGCGGCACGGCGAGAGCCGGCGTCAGCCGAACCAGGTCATCGCCTGCCCGTGCGAGCGGGTCCAGGCCAGCGGCTGCCCGTCGAGCGCCAGCACGTTGTACGGTGCCTCGCCCGGACGCCTCCCGCAAGGACGACGCGTGCTCGGTGTCGCCCAACTGAACCCGCCCATCAGGGTGACCAGATTCATCCGACAGGTCCAGCAGTGCGACGACCGGTCCGCCTTCAACTCTCAGATGGCGCTTCGTAGCGGCTGGCGATCGCGGCGGCGCGGTTGCGGAGGGCGGCGCGCAACCACTGCGGGGCCAGGGCCTCCGCGTTCGTGGCGAGCTGCCACAGCGCCCATTCGGCATGTCTCGGGTCTTGGAAGGTCACCTCCAGCCGCAGCCAGCCGTCCGCGTCGGCTTCCTCGGCGCGGACGGCCAGCGCGGTGCCCACCAGGTCCTCCCGCCGCGCCGGGTTCACCCGGACCAGCACGGTGACCTGGTCGCCGCCGGTCCGAAACCGCGTGCTGCGTTCCTGCCAGGCCCGGTCCAGATCGACCCGGTCTGGTCGCTCGGCGGGTTCGGCGAGTTCCTCGGCGACCAAGATCCGGGACAGCCGGTAGGTACGGTCCGCGCCAGACCTCGTGGCCAGCAAGTAGCCCTGCTCGCGGACGGTGACCAGGCCGATCGGGTCCACCGTGCGCCACCTCGGGGTCTGGCCCGCAGCCGCGTAGTGGATGCGCAGCTTGTGTCCGGCGAACACCGCGCGCCGTACCTCGGCCACGATGGTGTCGGGCACCTCATCGGCGACCAGCCGGCGCGAGAGGAGGTCGGTCTCCGGGTCGATGAGCAATCGCTGGGCCGCGCCGGCCGCGGTGTCCCGATAGCCCTCGGGCAGCGCGTCGACCACCTTGAGCATGGCCGAAGCCAGCGCCGAGCCGAGACCGAATGCCCGCGCGCCACGCCGCGATCCGGCGATCAGCAGGGCGAGCGCCTCGTCGTGGGTCAGCCCGGTGAGCTCGGTCTGGAAGCCGGGCAGCAACGCGAAACCGCCGTGCCGGCCGCGTTCGGCGTAGACCGGGACGCCGGCCGCGGACAGCGCCTCGATGTCGCGCAGCACGGTGCGGGTGGACACCTCCAGCTCGCGGGCCAGTGTGGCCGCGGACAACTGACCGCGCTGGCGCAGCAGCAGCACCAGCGAGACCAACCGGTCGGCCCGCACCGGAGAATTATGTCAGGAATACACGACACAGGATGTCGTGATTGGTTGAGAGGCTCACCAACACGTGGGTTCGAGTCCTAGCGCGCCCACACTCGTGAACTATGGAGCTGAGATGGCAATGGATCGATCGGCGGTCAACCCGTGGACGTGGTCGGTGGAGTTGGGGTTCAACCAGGGTGAGATCGTCTCCGGGCACACCCGGACCCTCTACTGCGCCGGGCAGACCGCGACGAGTGGCGACGGCAAACCCCAGCATGCCGGTGACATGGCGGCACAGTTGGCGCTGAGCCTCGACAACCTGGAGGCCGTGCTCGGCGAGGCCGGCATGTCTCTCGCGAACCTCGTCCGGCTCAACGTCTACACCACCGACGTCGATCTGCTGTTCCAGCACTACGGCGTGCTGGCATCGCGACTGGGCGCCGCCCGGGTGGCGCCGACCAGCACGATGCTCGGGGTGACACGGCTGGCGATCCCCACCCTGATGGTCGAGCTCGAGGGGACCGCCGTCGCGTGATGCCACCTCGCCGCCTCCGGTAGGGCTTCGCCTGCGTGCGGAAGGGGAGCCGGCTTGCGCCCGGCTCCCCTTCTGTCGCAACGATCTTCGGTCCTGACTAGGTCACGCCGAACGTCGCAGCCGATGCGATTCGGCCCACTATCAGCTGCAGCCGCTGGTGGAGCCGCAGCCCTCGCAGACGTAGCAGCTACCGGCCGGGCGCATCTTCGTCCCGCAGGTGAAGCAGAGCGGCGCGTCGGCGGCCTTGCCGATCACGGCCTCCAGCAGCTCGGTGGAGGAGCCCACCGCCGGTGCCGGCTTGGCGGCGGCCACCTCGGCGACCTCCTGGGCCGGCTGGGCGACCGGGCCGGTCTTCGGCTCCGGCGACTCGACCGGAGCCGAGGACGCCATCGCGGTGAGATCGGTGCCGGCGCTCTCCGCCTCGGCCTCGGCCCGCAGTTGGGCGGCCCGCTCCTTGGCGGTGAAGATGCCCAGCTCGGCGCGGCGCTCGTACGGCAGGAAGTCCAGCGCCAGGCGACGGAAGATGTAGTCCATCACCGAAGCGGCCATCCGCACGTCCGGGTCGTCGGTCATACCGGCCGGCTCGAAGCGCATGTTGGTGAACTTGCTGACGTACGTCTCCAGCGGCACGCCGTACTGGAGGCCGATGGAGATGGCCACCGAGAAGGCGTCCATCACGCCGGCGAGCGTCGAGCCCTGCTTCGACATCTTGAGGAAGACCTCGCCGAGGCCGTCGTCCGGGTACGACGAGGCGGTGAGGTAGCCCTCGGCGCCGCCGACGGAGAAGCTGACCGTCTGCGACAGGCGCTTCTTCGGCAGCCGCTTGCGCACCGGGCGGTACTCGACGACCTTCTCGACCACCTTCTCCACCCCGGCCGGAGCGGCCTCGGCGGCCTTGTTCGGCTTGGCAACCGAGAGCGGCTGGCCGACCTTGCAGTTGTCGCGGTAGATCGCCAACGCCTTCAGGCCGAGCTTCCAGCCCTCGAAGTAGATCTTCTCGACGTCCTCGACGGTGGCTGCCTCCGGCATGTTGACCGTCTTGGAGATGGCACCGGAGATGAACGGCTGGACGGCCGCCATCATCCGCACGTGGCCCATCGGCGCGATGGAACGCTCGCCCATCGCGCAGTCGAAGACCGGGTAGTGCTCCGGCTTCAGCCCGGGGGCGTCCACCACGTGGCCGTGGTCGGCGATGTGCTCGACGATCGCCTCGACCTGCTCCTCGGGGTAGCCGAGGCTGCGCAGGGCGCGCGGCACGGTCTGGTTGACGATCTGCATCGAGCCGCCGCCGACCAGCTTCTTGAACTTGACCAGCGCCAGGTCCGGCTCCACGCCGGTGGTGTCGCAGTCCATCATCAAGCCGATGGTGCCGGTAGGTGCGAGCACGCTGGCCTGCGAGTTGCGCCAGCCGAACTTGTCACCGATCTTGTTGCCCTCGGTCCACTGCTTGGTGGCCTCCCGCCCGATGGCGGTGGCGACGGTGCCGGCCGGCTTGATGGCGTCGTTGGCGGCGGCGTGCTTGCGCATGACCCGCTTGTGCGGCTCGGCGTTGCGGGCGTAGCCCTCGTACGCGCCGACGATGCCGGCCAGCTCGGCGGAGCGGCGGTACGCGGTGCCGGTCATCAGCGAGGTGATCGCCGCGGCGACCGAGCGGCCCTGCTCCGAGTCGTACGGCAGGCCGCAGGCCATCAGCAGGGCGCCGAGGTTGGCGTACCCGATGCCGAGCTGCCGGTAGGCGCGGGTGGTCTCGCCGATCTTCTCGGTCGGGAAGTCGGCGAAGCAGATCGAGATGTCCATCGCGGTGATGACGAACTCGACGCTCCTGACGAACTTCTCCACCTCGAAGCCGCCGTCGGCGCGGAGGAACCTCATCAGGTTCAGCGACGCCAGGTTGCACGAGGAGTTGTCCAGGTGCAGGTACTCCGAGCACGGGTTCGACGCGGTGATCCGGCCGGTCTCCGGGCAGGTGTGCCAGTCGTTGATGGTGTCGTCGTACTGCAGGCCGGGGTCGGCGCACTCCCAGGCGGCCTGGGCGATGGTGCGGAAGAGCTTCCTGGCGTCGATCGTCTCGATCGTCTGCCCGTCGAGCCGGCCGCGCAGGTCGAAGCCGCCGCCGTTCTCCACCGCCGTCATGAACTCGTCGGAGACCCGGACCGAGTTGTTGGCGTTCTGGTACTGCACGCTGACGATGTCGGCGCCGCCGAGGTCCATGTCGAACCCGGCGTCCCGCAGCGCGCGGATCTTGTCCTCCTCGCGCGCCTTGGTGACCACGAACTCCTCGATGTCCGGGTGGTCCACGTCGAGGATGACCATCTTGGCGGCGCGGCGGGTGGCCCCGCCGGACTTGATGGTCCCGGCGGAGGCGTCCGCGCCACGCATGAAGCTGACCGGGCCGGAGGCGGTGCCGCCGGAGGAGAGCAGCTCGCGGGAGGAGCGGATCCGGGACAGGTTGACGCCGGAGCCGGAGCCGCCCTTGAAGATCAGCCCCTCCTCCTTGTACCAGTCCAGGATGGAGTCCATCGAGTCGTCGACGGCCAGGATGAAACAGGCGCTGACCTGCTGGGGCGACGGCGTGCCGACGTTGAACCAGACCGGGGAGTTGAAGCTGAACACCTGGTGCAGCAGCATCCAGGTCAGTTCGTGGGCGAAGACCTCGGCGTCGGCCGGGGTGGCGAAGTAGCCGTGCTCCTCACCGGCCCTGCGGTAGGTGGTGACCACCCGGTCGATCAACTGCTTCAGCGACCACTCCCGCTCCGGGGTCCCCACCGCGCCCCGGAAGTACTTGGTGGTCACGATGTTGGCCGCGTTGACGCTCCAGGACTCGGGGAACTCCACCCCGCGCTGCTCGAAGTTGATCGAGCCGTCCCGCCAGTTCGTCATCACGACGTCTCGGCGCTCCCACGCCACCTCGTCGTACGGGTGCACGCCCTCGGTCGTCCAGACCCGCTGCACCCTCAGTCCCGTCACCGCGCCGTTCTTGGCCGCCCGCGACCGGCTGGTTGTCACGCCGTCCCCCGCCATCTCATCCGCCCCCTCGTCTGCGCGGTCACCCGCCGCGCGTCGTCGACTGTCAGAAATTCGAAAAACTCAACTGGTACGGCCGGCGGCCTCGACCGCGTCGGCCTCGCGGGCCTGCGCCGCGGCCCGCAACGTCTCGATCTCGCGCTCGAAGTCGGCGAGGGAGTCGAAGGACCGGTAGACGCTGGCGAAGCGGAGATAGGCGACCTCGTCCAGGTCCCGCAGCGGGCCCAGGATCGCCAGCCCCACGTCGTGGCTCGGGATCTCGGCGGCACCCTTGGCCCGTACGGTCTCCTCGACCTTCTGCGCGAGCAGCGCGATCGAGTCGTCGTCGACGGGCCGACCCTGGCACGCCTTGCGCACCCCGCCGATGATCTTCGTCCGGCTGAAGGGCTCGGTCACCCCGCTACGTTTGACCACCGCGAGCACGGCCTCCTCGACCGTGGTGAACCGCTTGCCGCACTCTGGGCAGGACCGGCGGCGGCGGATCAGTTGACCGTCGTCGGCCTCGCGCGAGTCGACCACGCGGGAGTCGGCATGCCGGCAGTACGGACACCGCATCGCCTGACCTCCTTGATCGACCGTGGGCGTGAGCCGCCCGCCTCCGGGCACGCGTCGGCCCGGCGGGGCCTGTGTCGCTGGCCGCCGCCGTCGTCGACGGTGCGGGAGTGCGGTCGGTAGTCGAACCCAACCTGTAGGCGACTTACGCCCGTGTGACTACTACATCTAGGGGTCGACCGTATGCCGCCGACCGAGCGTGGTCAAGTTGGCTGGCGTGTCCGGCGCGTCACCCTCGCCACCACCGACGGCGACACCGCCGACAGACCCAACGCGGCGACCCGCGGGAGGTTACCGCCACCCGGCGGTGGGCGCGGAAACAGGCGCGGCGAGACACAACACGTAGGAGTCGAACATGCGTTCGACCAACGCGTACCATTTACCAGAACAGGCGTTCGGGATTCCGGAAACTCTGCCCTGACACGCCGAATCACGTCGTACAGATGTTTGAAAATAGCCGATCTCACCTATACGGTCATCAACACCGGACCCGACGCGCGTCGTCGGGAAAGGGCGACACACGCACGAGGACGACCCGCACGCACCACGAGCCGCCAAGGCACCCAGCGCCGACCAGGGAGGACGGACGTGACCGAGGACCGGGCCAGCCGGCACGAGAACCCGCAGCCGATCGCCGAGGCGGGTCCGCCGGCCACTCGGCGCCCCCGCGCCGCCCGCAGCCGGGCCGCCCAGCCAGCGGTCCGTCCGGTCACCCCGGTGGTCAGCGGTTTCCCCGACCCGACCACCGGCGACCTCACCACCCGGCAGCGTCGGATCCTGGAGTTCATCCGCAGCTGGGTGGATCGCCAGGGCTATCCGCCGAGCGTCCGCGAGATCGGCGAGGCAGTCGGGTTGGTCTCCCCGTCGAGCGTCGCCTACCAGCTCAAGGAGCTGGAGAAGAAGGGTTTCCTGCGACGCGACCCCAACCGGCCACGTGCGGTGGACGTGCGGGCACCCGGTGACGTCGACGACGAACACAGCCGCTCCCAGCGTCCCGCGCCGGCGTACGTGCCGATGCTCGGCCGAATCGCCGCTGGCGGGCCGATCCTGGCCGAGCAGGCGGTCGAGGACATCTTCCCCCTCCCCCGCGAACTGGTCGGCGAGGGCGAGGTCTTCATGCTCCAGGTCAAGGGCGACTCGATGCTCGACGCGGCGATCTGCGACGGCGACTGGGTGGTGGTCCGTCAGCAGCCGACCGCCGACTCCGGTGAGATCGTCGCGGCGATGCTCGACGGCGAGGCGACCGTCAAGACCTACCGGCGGCGCGACGGGCACGTCTGGCTGATGCCGCAGAACCCGGCCTTCGATCCCATTCCGGGCGACAACGCCACGATCATGGGCCGGGTCGTCGCGGTGCTTCGCCGGATCTGACCCCAACCGCGACCAGACGCGGTGCCGTGACACGAGATGGTCACCGAGTTGCCAAAGCCGTCTTCGGGGACTCAGTATCGCTCGCCCCGGTGCTCCCGGTCGGGCGGCTGACCGTACTGGCCCCCGCGTCGGTCGTCCTGCCCACCGTCACGCCGGGGGCCGGAACGCGGACTCCGGGGGCCCGGCTCACGGCGCGGGGGCTCAGCCCGGCCGCCGTAGACCCCGCCACCGCCCGGCGCCCCGCCACGCGGATCGGCGGGTCCCTCCGCCCGGGGCACGCCACCACGCGGGACACCACGCGGCGGCACGGCCGGCGCACCACGCGGGACACCACCCGGCGGCACGGCCGGCCCTCCACCACGCGGACCGGCCGGCCCTCCTGCCCGGGGCACGCCACCACGCGGGACACCACCCGGCGGACCACCACGCGGAACGCCGCCACGCGGCACCCCGCCGCCCTGAGGAGGGCCCCCTGGCGCCCCGCCGTAGACGGCGCCGCCCGCCGGGCGGCCACCGCCGTAGACACCGCCGCCGGGACGGCCACCGGCGGCGGGCGCTCCGGTCTCGACCGGACGGGTCGGAGCCGCGTCGGCCGGGCGGGCGCCGCCGTAGACCGCGCCGCCCTTGGCGGGGCGGGCGGCAGCACCGGCCGCCGCCGGGGCGCCGTACACGCCGGCACCGGCGGGCGCACCGCCGTAGACACCGCCGGACGGGGCCCGGCCGGCCCCTTCCCCGGGACCCCGGTCGATCGCCCCCGACGAGAGCGGGCCGTCGCGCTTCGGGCCGTCGTCCGGCTCGGCCTCGTCGTCAGCCGGCACGGGTCGCCGCCGGGACCGCAGGATGCCGAAGATCCCCGCGCCGACCAGCAGGACACCGAGGACGCCCGCCGCCCCGCCGAACAGGTAGGTCATCTGGTCCAGGGTGAGCGAGTCGAGCCAGGACTTCTCCGCCGTCGGCTTCTTCGCGTTCCCCGGGCCGGTCAGCGCCTCCGCCCCCTTGGTCGACGGCGTGTACGCCAGGATGTCGATCGGGTCGTCGGCAGCCAGTTCCCCGGCGTCGGAGACGGTGAGGAAGGTTCTGCCGTCCGGGCTGTACGAGATCGCCTCGCCGAACGGGTCGGCCAGCGGGGTCACCCGGGGTTTGCCGTTGGTCAGCGCGCCCACGATGTCGTCGCCGGTCACGTCGTACTCGAAGGCGTCGGCGTAGGTGCGCAGCACCACCTTCCTGCCGTCGGGCGATCGGGCCGCGCCGGTGACCGCCACCCGGCCGAAGATGTTCAGCGGGTTGTCGGTGTTGGTCTGCGGCAGCGCGATCTCGCCGACCTTCTTCATCGGCACCGGGGCGGTGTCGCCGGACCTCAGCGGGCCGGTCGGGGTGTAGATCTCCGCCTTGCCGCTGGGCACCTTGGTGATCACCAGGGGCAGGTTGTCGGCCCCGACGAGCAGCGCCTCGGCGTCGTGCGGCTTCTGCTCCGGATACGACAGCCGGTGCAGCACCGGTTGCTTGCCGCCGCCGATCGGCATCGTCCAGACCGCGATCCGGCTGCGCCGCTCCTTACCCGGGTTGTCACCGATGTCGCCGATCCACAGCGTCCTGCCGTCCGGCGAGACGGCCAGATCCTCGGTGTCGAAGGGGCCGGCGCCGGAGTACCGCACCGGATCCTTGGCGATCTTGCACTTGGTGTCCAGGTAGAAGACCCGCTTGCGGTTCTCCTCGAGCGAGCCGTCGTTGACCACGATGTAGCCGGTCCTGGTGGCCACCAGCCCGGAGAGTTCGTCCAGCCGCGGGTCCTCGACGGTGCACCGCTTCTTGGGGGTGGGGGTGGCGGCCGGAGCCGCGGAGGCGGCGACCGGACACGCCACGGTCGCCCCCAGCAGGCCGAGGGCAACCGTGACCGAGGAAACAGCGCGGCGCATTCCGCCAGTGTCGCATGCCGCCACGGGCCGGCGGGTCACGCCGGGAGTGCTATCGCGCCCCGGCGCCCGCGTGCTCCTGCGCCGTCTGGAACGGGGCCAGCTCGGCGGCGAGCGCCGCACCGACCCGGACGTGCAGCAGTGTGCCTTCGGGCAGGTGGGCGCTGCTCAGCACCTCGCCCTGCCGGTGCGCCCGGGCGACCAGGTCACCCCGGTCGTACGGCAGCACCGCGCGGACCTCCACCGCAGGGCGGGGCAGCCGCTCCTCGACGGCCTGGCGCAGCCCGTCGAGACCGCGCCCGCTGTGCGCGGAGACGAAGACCGCCTCCGGCCACAGCCGCTTGAGCCGCAGCAGCGTCTCCTCGTCGGTGGCGTCGGTCTTGTTGACCACCAGCAGCTCCGGCAGCCGGTCGGCGCCCACCTGGGAGAGCACCTCGCGGACCGCGCGGACCTGCTCCTCCGGATCCGGGTGTGTGCCGTCGACGACGTGCACCACCAGATCAGCCTCGGCGACCTCCTCGAGGGTCGAGCGGAACGCCTCGACGATCTGGTGCGGCAGGTGCCGGACGAACCCGACGGTGTCGGACAGGGTGTAGAGCCGGCCGTCGGAGGTGGTGGCCTTGCGGGTGGTCGGGTCCAGCGTGGCGAAGAGCGCGTTCTCCACCAGCACGCCCGCACCGGTCAGGCGGTTGAGCAGGCTGGACTTGCCGGCGTTGGTGTAGCCGGCGATGGCCACCGCGGGCACCGCGTTGCGGGAACGGCGGGCGCGTTTGGTCTGACGTGCCGTTTTCATGCCCTTGATCTCGCGGCGCAGGCGGGAGATGCGGGTGCGGATCCGGCGCCTGTCGGTCTCCAGCTTGGTCTCACCGGGGCCGCGCAGGCCCACGCCGCCGCCGGCGCCACCACCGCGACCGGAGCCACCGGTCTGCCGGGACAGGGTCTCACCCCAACCGCGCAGGCGGGGGAGCAGGTATTCGAGCTGAGCCAGCTCGACCTGCGCCTTACCCTCCTTGCTCTTGGCGTGCTGGGCGAAGATGTCCAGGATCAGCGCCGTCCGGTCGACCACCTTGACCTTGGTGCGCTGCTCCAGGTTCCGCAGCTGGGACGGGGACAGCTCACCGTCGCAGATCACCGTGTCGGCGCCTGTGGACAGCACCACCGCGCCGAGGTCGTCGACCTTGCCTCGGCCGACGTAGGTGGCCGGGTCGGGGCGGTTGCGCCGCTGGATCAGCCCTTCGAGCACCTGGGAACCGGCCGTCTCGGCCAGCGCCGCCAGCTCGGTGAGGGAGTTCTCGGCGTCGTCCTGGGTACCCTCGGTCCAGACCCCGACCAGCACGACCCGCTCCAGCCGCAGCTGGCGGTACTCGACCTCGGTGATGTCGGTGAGCTCGGTGGAGAGGCCGGGGACCCGCCGCAGCGCCTGCCGCTCCGACAGCTCGAACTCGCCGGTGGTGGCGTCGAGCTCGTCGTGCTCGTAGGGAACGTAGGTCTCCTGCTCTCGCAAACTGGGTCTCCTGTCCGTTTGGTCACGTAGGAAGCAATCCTGACATGTGACAACGCCGGGCGCACCCGCTATATGCCCGTGGCGCTATGGCGCTACCCACTGGTAGCGGGGGCGGATGCCGATCCAGCTGGGCGGGCGGGTAGAAATGCGAGTCGAGCCGCTCAGCGATGACGGAGGTTTCCCGTGGCCATCACCCGAATGCCGAGTGCCGGATTCTCGATCACCATCCGGATCGCGGTACCCGCGGACGCCTCCTCGATCGGCCGGCTCACCACCGCCGTCGGCGAGGCCGGGGCGATCGTCACCGCACTCGACGTGGTCGACTCCGACCCGACCAGCGTCATCGTCGACCTCACCTGCGACACCGCCGACGCCGGCCACGCCGACCAGGTGGTCGACGCGCTGAGCGCGCTCGACGGCGTGGACGTCCGCAAGGTCTCCGACCGGACGTTCCTGCTGCACCTCGGCGGCAAGATCGAGGTGAGTCCGAAGGTGTCCCTGCGCACCCGCGACGAGCTGTCCCGCGCGTACACGCCGGGGGTGGCGCGGGTCTGCATGGCGATCGCGGAGAACCCGGCGGACGCCCGGCGGCTGACCATCAAGCGCAACACCGTCGCGGTGGTCAGCGACGGCTCGGCGGTGCTGGGCCTGGGCAACCTCGGGCCGGCTGCCTCGCTGCCGGTGATGGAGGGCAAGGCGGCGCTGTTCAAGCGCTTCGGCGGCGTCGACGCCTGGCCGGTGGTGCTCGACACCCAGGACACCGACGAGATCGTGGCGATCGTCAAGGCGATCGCGCCCGCGTACGGCGGGATCAACCTGGAGGACATCGCCGCGCCGCGCTGCTTCGAGATCGAGGCCCGGCTGCGCGAGGCGCTGGACATCCCGGTCTTCCACGACGACCAGCACGGCACCGCGATCTGCGTGCTGGCCGCGCTGACCAACGCGCTGCGCGTGGTGGGCAAGCGGCTGGAGGACGTCCGGGTGGTCGTCTCCGGCGCCGGCGCGGCCGGCACGGCGATCATGAAGCTGCTGCTGCGCCAGGGCGTCGGCGACATCATCGCGTACGACCGGCAGGGCGCCCTGCACCGTGGCCTGACCGGGCTCAACCCGGCCTGGCAGTGGCTGGCGGAGAACACCAACAAGGAGGACTACTCCGGTGGCCTGCCGGGGGCGCTGCACGGCGCGGACGTCTTCATCGGGGTGAGCGCGCCGAACCTGCTCACCGGCGACGACATCGCCACCATGGCCAAGGACGCAATCGTTTTCGCGCTGGCCAACCCCGACCCGGAGGTCGACCCCCGGGAGGCCCGCAAGCACGCCGCGATCGTCGCCACCGGCCGCTCCGACCAACCGAACCAGATCAACAACGTGCTCGCGTTCCCGGGCGTGTTCCGCGGCATGCTCGACGCGCACGCCGAGGAGTTCACCGAGGAGATGGCGATCGCCGCCGCCCGCGCCATCGCGGACGTGGTCGGCGAGGAGAAGATCAACCCCACGGTCATCGTGCCGAGCGTCTTCGACTCCCGGGTCGCCCCCGCGGTGGCGGCGGCGGTCCGCGCCGCCGCCCAGAACCCGGCGGCGACGCCGGCGCCGGCCGCCGACCCCGGCCCCGCCGACCTCCCCGAACTAGCGGCCTCCGCCAGCGCCACCCCCTGACAC
>NZ_SMKN01000154.1 GCF_004348675.1 Micromonospora sp. KC606
CCAGTCGGCCGAGCCCCCCTCAACGCCGCCGGCCCCACCGTCGCAGGCCCCCGACGCGCCGTCCGCCGGCCAGCCCGACCCGGGTCGCCCTGCCGACGGGCCCGGCCAGCCGGGGGACAGCAACCCGCCCGCGCACTGACGGGCGCGTAGCAGCGACGCGACGGTTCCCTCCGAGTAGGTTGCAACCCGACGCCTACCGGAGGGAATCGTCGTGTCGTACCCGGACCAGGCGCCGGAGCCCCGGCCCGTCGCCGCGCCGGAGCCCCGGCCCGTCGCCGCGCCGGAGCCCCGGCCCGTCGCCGCGCCGGAGCCCCGGCCCGTCGCCGCGCGCCGGCCGGCCGCCGTCACGCTGGCGGCGACGGTGCTGGCGCTGATGACCCTGGGTGCCGTCGCGTACGCCGTCACTGCCCTGCTCGCCCTCGGCGGCACGGTTGACCGGTTCCGCACCGCCGCCGACGGCACCGGCGCGGCGACCGACGACGTCGACACGGTGGTGACCCTGGTCCGGGCCGGCACGATCGTCTCCGCGATGGTGACAGTCCTGGTCGGCCTGGTGCTGGTCGGCCTCGCCGCCGGTCTGCTCGCCGCCCGCCCGGTCGCCCGGGTGTCCACCTGGGTGGTCAGTGGGCTGGGTCTGCTCGGCGGCTGCTGCACGCTGGCCGCGCTGGTCGGGCAGCGGGCCGCCCCGCTGAAGGTGGGCGACGCCGGGCTGCTGCCGCTGCTCGGCGAGGCGTACCCGGCCTGGTGGCTGCCGGTCAACGCGGGGCTTTCGGTGGCGCAGATGCTCGGTTACCTTGTGGTGGCCGTGCTGCTCGTCCTGCCCGCGTCGAACAGTTGGTTCGGTGCGCGCCGTCCCGCTCGGCCGGCGGAGCCGCCGGAGAATCCGTACGGTCTCCACCTGCCGCAGGGTTCGCGGCCACCGGAGTAGAGGAGCCCCGTTGACCGCCGATCGCCCGGGCGCCACGCGACGGGCCCTGGTCACCGGCGCCACCGCCGGCATCGGCGAGGCGTTCGCCCGTCGGCTCGCCGCCGACGGCGGGGACCTGGTGTTGGTGGCCCGGAACGCCGATCGGCTCGCCGAGGTCGCCGCCGAGCTGACCGGCCGGCACGGCCACCGGGTGGAGACGATCCCCGCCGACCTGTCCACCGTCGACGGCTGCGCGCTCGTCGCCCGCCGGCTCGCCGCCGGGCCGCCGGTCGACCTGCTGGTCAACAACGCCGGGATCAGCCTGGAACGGTCCTTCCTCCGGTCCACCGTCGAGGACGAGGAACGTCTGCTCCGGCTGAACGTGCACGCCGTCATGCGGCTGACCCTGGCGGCCCTCGGCCCGATGACGGAACGACGCCACGGGGCAGTGATAAATGTCTCTTCCGTCTCCGGGTTCGGGCCGGTGATGCCGGGGTCGACGTACCCGGCGAGCAAGGCGTGGGTGACAGGTTTCAGTGAGTCCGTGGACCTGTCGGTCCGACCGCTCGGCGTCCGGGTGATGGCGCTCTGCCCCGGCTACACGGCCACCGGCTACCACGAGCGCAACGGCATCGACATGTCCGGCACGCCCCGGTGGATGTGGCTTCGAGCCGACGACGTGGTCGCCGAAGCCCTGCGTGACCTGCGAAAAGGCAAGCAGGTCAGCGTCCCCGACTGGAAGTACAAGCTCGCCGTGGCGGGTCTGCGGCACGCGCCGCGCCGGCTGCTGCGGCTGGTGTACAAAGACCGGCGAGGCCGGCTCGGGCCAGCCGACGGCTGACCGGGGCGGTTCTCCCGGCTGTGCCCGGCCATGCCGACCGGCCACCCTACTGCCCCGCAGGGCAGTCGCACAGCGTAGTGGTCCATCGCCAACTATCGGTCGCTCGGCAGGCTGATCCGGGAGGACCCCGCAGACGGGGCACAGACTCGCGCAGTACCCTCTATCGCCATGGGGGACCACGACGACCTGCGTAAATTCATCATCGACCTGGCTGTGGTCCATGGACGGGTGGTGCTCTCCTCCGGCCGGGAGGCGGACTGGTACGTCGATCTGCGCCGCGTCACGCTCCATCACCGTGCCGCGCCGCTGGTTGGCCGGGTGATGCGTGAGCTCACCGCCGACTGGGAGTACGACGCGGTCGGTGGGCTCACCCTGGGTGCCGACCCGATCGCCGTGTCGATGCTGCACGCCGCGGCGGAGACGGACCGTCCGTTGGACGCCTTCGTGGTCCGCAAGGCCGGCAAGGCGCACGGTTTGCAACGTCGGATCGAAGGGCCTGACGTGGCCGGCCGGCGGGTACTCGCGGTGGAGGACACCTCGACGACGGGCGGCAGTGTGCTGACCGCGGTCGAGGCACTTCGCGAGGCCGGGGCCGAGGTGGCAGGTGTGGCGGTTATTGTTGATCGAGGCGCTGGGGACGCCGTACGCGACGCCGGATTGTCGTATAGGGCCGCCTATACGTTGGCTGACCTCGGCCTTCTGGCGTAAAAATTTGCCGATTCGGATCTGCTGATATGCAGGCGGATCGATGCTGCTGGTGGAAGGATGGAATACGTGGGAACTGCGTTGGCTGAAATGACCATGCCTCAGATCTCGCCGCTTGCCGGCGAGCCGATCGAACGTGCCGATGCCGAGCGGCTCGCGGGGGTCCTCAAGGCCCTCGCCGACCCCGCTCGGCTGCGGCTGCTCAGCCTGATCCAGTCGGCGCCCGAGGGCGAGGCGTGCGTGTGTGACCTGACCGCGCCGCTCGGCCTCTCGCAGCCGACGGTCAGCCACCACCTGCGTATCCTCACCGAGGCCGGCTTGCTGGAGCGGGAGAAGCGCGGTGTGTGGGCCTACTACCGCCTGGTGCCCTCCGCGATCGCGACGATCGCGGACCTACTCACTCCACCGCGTAAGCGGGCCACCAAGAAGGCCCGCTGACCCGTAGTTTGCTCGTCGTTCCGCCCGGGGCGACGTCCGGTGGCGTACCAGGGGTGGCGCCGCTGGTCGGTGACGACTGTCGTTGACGCCTGCCCGTCAACGACAGTCACGATCCGGGCCAACAGGGGTTCGTGGACAGACAACACGATGGCCGGCCCTCCCGGGCCGGCCATCGTCGTCCTGCTGATCAGTGATGCCCGTAGTGCTCGCGGGTCTCCCGGATCGCCTCCTCGGCCGCCGCCACCTCCTCGGGAGTGGTGCCCCGCTTGGCCGCCATCCGCGCCCGCAGCAGCTCCACCACGATGGGGACCACCGAGAGCACCACGATCCCGATGAGGATCATCTCGATGTTGGCCTTCACGAACGGGATCTGGCCGAGGAAGTAGCCGAGCACGGTGACGCCGGTGCCCCAGAGGATGCCGCCGACCACGTTGTAGATCACGAAGGTCCGGTAGCGCATCCGGCTTACCCCGGCGACGATCGGCGTGAAGGTCCGCACGATCGGCACGAACCGCGCCAACACGATCGACCGGGCACCGTACTTTTCGAAGAACTCGTGCGCCTTGATCGCGTTCTCCTGCTTGAACAGGCGGGAGTTCGGTCGCCGGAACAGCGCCGGCCCGACCTTGCGCCCGAAGGCGTAGCCGACCTGGTCGCCGGCGATGGCGGCGAGGGTGATCAGCAGACACACCAACCAGAGCGGGTACTTGATGTACTGCCCGTCGGCGGTGAGCAGCCCGGCCGTGAACAGCAGCGAGTCACCTGGCAGGAAGAAACCGATCAACAGGCCGGACTCGGCGAAGACGATCACCAGGATGCCGAGCAGCCCGAAGGCCGAGATGAGCCACTCCGGATCCAGCCAGTCCGGGCCCAGGGCGAGCGTGGTGGTGGGCATCGCGGGTGACCTCCGAGTCTGCCTGTGGATGGTGGCGGTTCCTCCGCCACCGGCGACGGCACGCCCCGTAGTGTAGGTGCCGCCCCGTCCCGGCCGGTGCGCGACGTCACACCCCGGCCGGAGCGGCAACCCCGGCCGGGGTGTGACGGTGCTTCACAGCCGGGGGTCCACCGGCTCCGACTCGCAGGCGAGGATGGCGAAGACCAGCTCGTGCCGACGCCACAGCGGAGCCCCCTGCGCCCACGCGTCCAGGGCGGCCAGGCCCAGGCCGTGCTCGCGCAGAGCCAGACCACGCTTGCGCCCCAGGGAGCGGCGACGCAGCGCGGCGAGCTGCGCCGGGTCGGTGTAACCCGGACCGTAGATGAGCCGTAGGTACTCCCGGCCCCGGCACTTGATTCCCGGCTGGAGCAGCGAACCCTTCTCCGACCGCGCGGCCGGCCCGGCGTACGGCTTGACCACCATGCCCTCACCGCCGGCCGACGTCAGCGCCAGCCACCATTCGGTGGCCGCCGCGACCGCCGACTCGTCGGCCAGGTCGACGACCCGACGGCGGGTGGGCGTGAAGAACGCCGGGTCGGCCGCGCAGAGCCGGTCGGCCAGGTCGAGGTGCCAGCCGTGGTCCCGGTCGACGAAACTCACCCCGGTGCCGGCCAGCACCGCGAACGGGGCGAGGGTCACCCCGTGCAGCCCGTCGGTCGGCGCGACGTACGCCCGGTAGGCCGCCGAGTAGGCCACCACCTCCGCCCGGCGGGCGGCCATCCGCTCGCGCAACTCCGCCACCGGCAGGCCCCGGGCCGCCGCGGCATCCAGCGTGGCGAGCGCCGCGGGCAGCGCCGCCCGTCCGGCCGCGCCGACGCTGGCGTACTGCTCGCGGATCAGCCCGCCCGCCTTCGCCGACCAGGGCAGCAGCTCGGCGTCGAGCAGCAGCGCGTCGGTGCCCAGCTCGGCCCAGAGGCCGGCGGCGGTGACCGCCGCCCGGACCCGGGCCAGCAGCTCGGCATCCAGCGGGGCGCCGAAGAACGGCCGGCCGGTGCGGGTGTGCACCACCCCGCCGCCGAACGGGCCGGGTTCCCGCTCCACCAGCACCACGGCCCGCGATCCCATGTGCTTCTCCTCGCAGACCACCCGGTCCACCCCGGCGGCCCGGTAGTCCGCGAACGCCTGTGCCGGGTGCTCCAGGAACCCGTCAACCGTCGAGGTGGAGCAGGGCGCCATGGTCGGCGGCAGCCAGAGCAGCCGGGCGGGATCGACCGCGAAGCGGCTCATCACCTCCAGCGCGGCGACGGCGTTCTCGGCGGGCACGGTCAGCGTCCCGTACGCGTGCCGGATGTGCCGCCGGCCGGTCACGTCCGCCAGGTCCAGTACCGCGTCCGGTCGGGTCGGGGTGACCACCAGCGGACGGACCGGGGCGTACCACTCCTTGACCGCGTCGACCGAGACCAGCTCCTTCTCCGGGTAACGCAGCGCGGTCAGCCGCCCCCCGAAGACGCAGCCGGTGTCGATGCAGATGGTGTTGTTCACCCACTCCGGTTCCGGGGTCGGCGTGTGGCCGTACACGACCATGGCCTGGCCCCGGTAGTCGCGCGCCCACGGATAGCGCACCGGCAGGCCGTACTCGTCGGTCTCGCCGGTGGTCTCCCCGAACAGCGCGAACGCCCGAACCCGCCCGGACGCCCGGCCCTGGTACGCCTCCTTCAGCCCGGCGTGCGCGACGACCAGCCGGCCGCCGTCCAGCACGTAGTGGCTGACCAGGCGGTCGACGAAGGTGGCGACCTCCGCGACGAACTCCGCCGGCTCCCCGTCCAGCTGGGCCATCGTCTCCGCCAGGCCGTGGGTGAGCCGCACGTCCCGCCCCCGCAGCTTGCGCAGCAGCTTCTGCTCGTGGTTGCCCGGCACACAGATCGCGTGCCCCGCCGCCACCATGCCCATCACCAGGCGCAGCACACCCGGCGAGTCGGGGCCGCGGTCCACCAGGTCACCCACGAAGACAGCGGTACGACCGGCCGGGTGCACCGCGTCCACCGGGCGGCCCGCGTCGTCCCGCCGCAGCTGCCAGCCCAGCCGCAGCAGCAGCGCCTCCAACTCCTCCCGGCAGCCGTGCACGTCCCCGACGACGTCGAACGGCCCGGTCAGCTCGCGGCGGTCGTTGAACAGCCGTTCGTAGCGGATTCCGGCGGCGTCGATCTCCTCGACACCGCGCAGCACGTGCACCTTGCGGAAGCCCTCCCGGGCCAGCAGCCCGTACGACCGGCGCAGGTCGCGCTGCATCCGGGCCAGCACCTGCCGGCCGAAGCTCCGGTCGGCCCGTGTCCGCGTACGCTCCCAGGCCAACGCCTCCGGCACGTCCAACACGATCGCCACCGGCAGCACGTCGTGCTCGCGGGCCACCCGGACCAGCGCGGCACGGGCGTGCGGCTGAAGGTTGGTCGCGTCGACCACGGTCAGCCGGCCACGGCGCAGCCGGGTCGCGGCGACGTGGTGCAGCGCGTCGAACGCGTCGGCGGAGGCGGACTGGTCGTTCTCGTCGTCGGCGACCATCGCCCGGAAGGTGTCCGACGAGAGCACCTGGCTGGGCAGAAAGTGCCGGCGGGCGAAGGTCGACTTTCCGGAGCCGGAGACGCCGACCAGCGCGACCAGAGCGAGTTCGGGGATGTCCAGGGTGGTCATCGGGGGGTCTCGTCCTTCCTGGTCAGCACGGCCAGCTGGGTGGGGGCGCCCACCTCGGGGTCGTCGTCACCGATCCCACTGATCGTGGCGGCGTAGCCGTACCTGGCGGCGACCCCTTCGACCCAGTCGGCGAACTCGGCGCGGGTCCACTCGAAGCGGTGGTCGGGGTGCCGGAAGCCGCCCGCGCCCAGTCCCTCGTAGCGGACGTTGTACTCGACGTTCGGGGTGGTCAGCACGACCGTGCCCGGCCTGGCGTGGCCGAACACCGCGTCCTCCAACGCCGGCAGCCGGGGCGGGTCGAGGTGCTCGATCACCTCCATCAGCACCGCCGCGTCCCAGCCGCGCAGCCGGTCGTCCCGGTACGTCAGCGCCGACTGCCACAGCCGGACCCGGTCGCGCTGCCGCTCCGGCAGCCGGTCCAACCGCAGCCGACGGGCCGCCATGCTCAGCGCGTGGATGGAGACGTCGGTACCGCCGATCTCCGTATACCGCCGGTCGGCGACCAGGGCGGTGAGCAGCGCACCGCCGCCGCAGCCCAGGTCCAGCACCCGGGACGCCCCGCTGGCGGCCAGCGCGGCGAGTACGGCTCCCCGGCGTCGGACGGCGAGCGAGGCTCGCCGGCTGTCCTTCTCCGCCGTCGGCTCGGTCTCGTCGACGCTGTCGTCGGCGGGCGGCTCGTCGGCCAGCCGCAGCTCGGCAAGGCGGGCCATGGCCTGCTCGGCCAGTGCCCGCCGGTGCGCCAGGTAACGCCGGGTGATCAGACCGCGTTCGGGGTGGTCACCCAGCCAGCCCGCACCCGCTCGGAGTAGCTTGTCGATCTCGTCCGGCGCGACCCAGTAGTGCTTCGCGTCGTCCAGCACCGGCAGCAGCACGTACAGGTGGTTGAGGGTGTCGGCGACCCGGACGGTGCCGGTCAGCAGCAGGTCCACGTACCGGCTGTCACCCCAGTCGGGGTGCTGTTCGTCCAGGGGCACGGGGGTCGCGGTGACCGTCCAGCCCAGCGGGGCGAACAGCCGTACGGCCAGGTCGGCTCCGCCCCGGCAGCGCAGCACCGGCACCCGTACCTCCAGCGGGATCGCGGTGCCGGCCAGCTCCGGCCGGTCCCGCGACTCCCCGCGCAGCGCCGACCGGAACACCGTCGACAGCGCCGAGGAGAGCAGGCTGGAGGCGGCGTACGCGCGGTCGTTGACGTACTGCCCGAGGGTGAAGCTCTCCGGGGTGGCGGCCTGCCTGCGACCCCGACCCCGGCCCGCGCCGAGCCGCTGCGGGTCGATGTCGACCAGGAGCGCGGCGGTGCACCGGGCGGCGTCCGCCTCCGGGTAGAAGAAGTGCGCCGTGCCGGCGGGCAGGTTGAACGACTGCACCCGGTCGGGGTGCTTGACCAGCAGATACCCGAGGTCGGTCGCCGGCCGGTGGGTGGTGGTCAGGGTGAGCAGCACCCGTTCATGTTTCCAGCTGTCTCGATCTTGCGTCGTCCCGTTTTTGTCGTCCTGCGAGACGGCGGTGCCCCGCCGACCTCGGGGCCGGCGGGGCACCAGGTGGTGCGGGTGGATCAGGCCACGAAGCGGGTCCTGCGGCGGCGGGCCGCCAGGTAGCCGCCTGCGCCGGCGGCGAGCAGCAGGCCGCCGAGGCCGGCGATCAGGCCGGTGGACGCGCCGGTGATCGGCAGAGGGCCGCCGTCACCGCCGCCGTTGCCACCGTCGGCCTCGATAACCAACGGGGCGATGTCGTTCTTCGGGTTGAGGTCGATGGTCTGCTTCTCCTCTGCCACGTCGAAGTGGACGAGTTGCACCGAGCCTGCCGCGCCGCCGACCTTGTCGATCCGCAGGCCGAACTCGAACACGGCGGACTGGCCCTTGCGCACGACGTCGTACCACTCGCAGAAGTAGACGCGACCGCCCTCGTCACCGTGCTCCCCGGCCGGCTTGTCGCCCTTGGTGGGCGCGCAGTTCTCCGGCGCGTTTACCACCGTGGCGCCCTCCGGGACGGTGACCTTGGTTGCGGTGATGATCTCGCCGGTCGTGTACCCGTTGGTCCGGGCCGGCCCGTTGTTCACGAAGCCGACCTTGGCGGTGACCGTCTTGCCGATCGTGCCGGGCAGCTCGGCGCCGGTGGCGACAAGGTCGGCCCGCTGGTCGCCGGTCACCCTCAGGTGGACGAGAGTGCTGTTGTTGCTCGTGTCCTTGTCTGTCTGCCGCAGGCTGCGGGCCTGCGCGGCCGGAGCCGGCACGAGCGTCAGCGCACTGCCGTTGCCCTTCTGCCAGCCGTCCTCGGGAAGTTGCTGCCGCGCGAACTCCTCGTAGTCGCCGCTGGCGAACCAGAAGGCCGATCCGCCCTGCACGCTCGGCGCCCAGGCGTCAGACGCGATCTTCAGGCCGGCGGAGCCGTCGAGCCGGAGAGCGACGCCCGCCGGAATCTCATCGTCGAAGCGGCAGACGGTCAGGAGGTAGCCGAAGCCCTCGGCGTATGAGCAGTTGCTGTAGCGCTGCGCCGGGGCGAGCGCCTGCGTGTTGGCCATGAAGAGCACCGTGCCACGGGTCGTCGTGTCGCCGATGTTGGCCACCCCCAGCGGGGTCTTCACCGTCGTGCCAGGCGCACCGGCGGCCTCCAGCAGGTCCTGGGCCCGCAGGTCGACGCCCTCGCCAACCTCGACGGAGGCGCGCGTGGTGGTCGCGGGACCGCCCTTGGCGCCCACGCTCAGCACCACGTCGCCCTTGGCGCCGGCGACGGCCTTGTCCTTCGCGGTGACCCTCAGGACCAGAGAATCGTCGATCAGCCGGCTGCCCTTGACGTTGCAGGTGATCACCGTGGCGGTCTCGGTGCAGCCCGTCACGTCGTCGCTGAGCACGACCGAGGCGAAGTCGGTGACCGCGCCACGGTTGACGGTGATCGTCACGTCCTTCGGCATGACTTCGGCGAAAGCGGACAGCTCGATGTACTTGTCCTCGCCGCCGACCGCGATCAGCGCGTTGTTGGCGTAGAGCAAAATGTCGTCCGAGCCGGGCTCCGCGGCGGCGGGGGTGGCGGAGGCCGCGACGAAAGCGCCTGCGACGCCCAGCCCGGCGAGCCAACGCCGGGTGGAGTGCTTGAGCATGTGCGGGGTTCCTCCCGTGGGGTGTCCAAGGTGAAGCCTGCGGATCCTAAGGACTCCTGAATGCTGCCCGTCGCCCCGGAACGCCACTCGATCAGGGAATGAGCCGAACGGCTGAGGATGTTCGGCGCATCGGACCGACCGCGGTGATGTCCCGCCGCCGGCGGCTCGACCAGGCGCGGCGATTCGCACCAGGCACAGGATCTGGTGCAGGAGACGCGGGTCGCGTCCGTGCACACCTCGCGGGTCTTCCGAGCCGGCTGTCAACGGCTAGACGGCGCGGCCTCGGTCGATCGGCTCCGCCAGCGGCGAGGGCTGCCCGACGGCGCCTTCGACCGGGACCGCACCGCCCAGGCCTTCGCCGCCGGGCTGGTCCGCAGGGCCGGAGGACAGGGCGTTCTCAGTGATCCGGCTCGGCTCTCCGGGCTGGTCGCCGCGGTCGGGCCGAAGGTGGCGGTGGCCGGCGGTGCGACCTCGCTACTGGAACTGCTCCGGGTGGTGCCGGAGCTGAAGTCCCTCGACCCGGTCGGGATCAACCTGCCGGTTGATGCGCCCGCCGACCGGAGCTGGGTGGTCGGGACGGACCCGGCGGCGACACCGCAGTTCCTCGCCGCGCTGCGTCAGGACCGGCTGGCGCAGTGGGTGGCGGAGCACCCGGGTCGGGTCACCCCGATGGGGTGACCCGACCGGCGCCTGTTGTCAGCGGTAGTCGTCCTCGTCGGCGGTGACCACCCGGGCCTGTTCCATCGCGTCCCAGTCGGCGACCTCCAGGCCGCGGTGCGGCTCGACGTCGTCCTCGGTGGGACCGGCCACCACGGACTGCTCGACCGCGTCGGCCGGCTCGGCCTCCAGGTCGCGCTCCTCCGGGCTGAGGTGGTCGCTCGGGGTGAACTCCTCTTCGGGCTGACCCATCCTCGTCCTCCTGAGTTCCGGCGGATTTCCACCCACACGGTACGGGTTGCGGGCGGTTGTCGCCCGGTGGGCGGGCAGGCGGACTCGGTGGATCACGCCACCGGCGGCCCCCGGCGGTGCCAGGATGGTGGCGTGGGCTTCCTGATCCGGTTGATGATCACGGCGATCGCGCTGTGGGTCACCACGCTGGTCGTGCCCGGGGTCGACGTCGCCGGCCGCACCGGCACGAACACCGTGCTGACCCTGCTCGCCGTGGCTTTGATCTTCGGCGTGGTCAACGCGGTGCTCAAACCGGTCATCAAGGTGGTCGGCTGCGTGTTCTACCTGCTCACGCTCGGTCTGATCGCGCTGGTCGTCAACGCGTTGCTGTTCCTGCTCACCGACTGGATCGCGCGCGGGCTGGACCTGCCGTTCCGGGTGGACGGTTTCTGGGCGGCGTTCTGGGGGGCCATCGTGATGGCGGTGGTGAGCTGGTTGATCAGCGTCGTCGTGCCGGACAGGCTGGAGCGCCGGTGACGGCCCTGGTGGGCGGGCACCGGGGCGGTTGTGTCGACCGCCGGCTACTACGGGATACTTCCCGCGGTGGACAGCGCGGTCCGGCGCACCCGATGGAAGACAACGGCCAGCGCGGCCGAGAGCGGTAAGTAAGGAGCGTTCGACATGCCCATCGCTTCCCCCGAGACTTACGCGGAGATGCTGGACCGGGCCAAGGCCGGCCGGTACGCGTACCCCGCGATCAACGTGACGTCGTCGCAGACCCTGAACGCGGCGCTGAAGGGCTTCGCCGACGCGGAGAGCGACGGCATCATCCAGGTCTCCACCGGTGGCGCCGAGTACCTCTCCGGCCCGTCGATCAAGGACATGGTCACCGGCGCGGTCGCCTTCGCGGCGTACGCGCAGGAGGTGGCGAAGAAGTACCCGGTCAACATCGCGTTGCACACCGACCACTGCCCGAAGGAGAAGCTGGACAAGTTCGTCCGGCCCCTGATGGCCATCTCGCAGGAGCGGGTGAAGAACGGCCAGGAGCCGCTGTTCCAGTCACACATGTGGGACGGCTCGGCCGTGCCGGTGGCGGAGAACCTGGAGATCGCCGCGCAGCTGCTCGACGAGGCCGCCAAGGCCAAGATCGTCCTGGAGATCGAGGTCGGTGTCGTCGGCGGCGAGGAGGACGGCGTCGAGAACGCCATCAACGACAAGCTCTACACCACCGTCGAGGACGGCCTGGCCATGGTCGAGGCGCTCGGCCTGGGTGAGAAGGGCCGCTACATGGCGGCGCTGACGTTCGGCAACGTGCACGGCGTCTACAAGCCGGGCAACGTCAAGCTCCGCCCCGAGGTGCTCAACCACATCCAGCTCGCGGTCGGCGCCAAGTACGGCAATGAGAAGCCGCTCAGCCTGGTCTTCCACGGCGGTTCCGGCTCGCTGCTGTCGGAGATCCGGGAGGCGCTGGACTACGGCGTGGTGAAGATGAACATCGACACCGACACCCAGTACACCTTCTCCCGGCCGGTCGCGGACCACATGTTCCGCAACTACGACGGCGTGCTGAAGGTCGACGGCGAGGTCGGCAACAAGAAGTTGTACGACCCGCGTGTCTGGGGCAAGGCCGCCGAGGCCGGCATGGCCGCCCGCGTCGTGGAGGCATGCGAACACCTGCGCTCCACCGGCACCAAGCTGAAGTGACCTGCGCTTGACGGCCGGCGTCCCCGATCCGGGACGCCGGCCGTCGGCGCGTCTACGCCGTCGCCGTGAGCACCCGGACGGCCTCGCGCACGTCGTCGGTCAGGTGCACCGTCGTGGACAGGTCACCGAACGGGGAGCTGGCGAAGAGCGGCCGCAGCAGCGACTCGACCGGCAGCTCCCTGGTCCAGTACGCCCGGTCCAGGAAGACGTACGCCCCGCTCGCCCCGTCGGTGCCGTAGTACGTCTTGGTCGCCGCCTGGAACACCTCCTGCACGGTGCCGGCCCGGCCGGGCGCGAAGACGATCCCGCCCCGGGCCAGCCGCAGGATGGTGTCCTCCCGGATGGCGTTGGAGAAGTACTTGGCGATCCTCCCGGCGAAGAGGTTCGCCGGCTCGTGGCCGTACAGCCAGGTGGGGATGGCCAGTCCACCGGCGCGCGCCCAGTCCAGCCCCGGCCCTCGCTGCTGCGGGACGGCCGGCGGGGCGGCGTACCGCTGGCGGACGGCCAGCGCCGCCGCGGTGTAGTGGTCGTGGTCGGTGAAGTCGGGGGCCGCCGCGAGCAGGTCGATCGCCGCGTTCACTTCGTCGGCCGGCCAGGCGGCCAGGAACGCGCCGAGGTTCGCCGCCTCCATCACGCCGGGTCCGCCACCGGTCACCACCAGCCGGTCGGCCCGGGCCAGCTCCCAGCCCAGCACGGCCGCCATCCGGTACGGCACGCTGCCGCGCGGTACCGCGTGCCCGCCCATCACGCCCACCACAGACTGCGGGCCGTGCGTCGCCAGCCAGGCCCGGGTCGCGTCAGCCAGCGCGTTGTCGACGCCGTGGTCGTGCAGCCGCTGCCCGAGCGCCTCCTTGACGTCCGGCAACGCGCCGCCGTGCGCGCGGAAGTGCGCGTACACCCGGGTGTCGTACATGCCGGCGAAGCCGCCCTCGGCGAAGCCGGCCGCCAGGTCGTCGGGGGTGTAGAGGTGCGACGGCTGGGTCGGGTACGGCAGCCCGGAGAAGGGCGGCACCACGTTCGCGCCGCGCCGGACCAGGTCGGCGCCGGCCTCCCGGTCGACGAATCGGCAGCCGACGAAGAGGGTGCCCGTCACGTCGACGGTGGTGAGGTCGGGGACCGGGTCGAGGTCGAAACGGAGCCCCTGGACGGTCAGCCCGGCCAGGCTCCCGGTGGCCAGCCACCGGTCGAACGCGGCCCGGGTCTCGATCTCGTCGTGGCTGGTGTCGTGCGGCGCGATGACGTCCGTGGGTGGTGGGGTTGGCACGGGCCCATCC
>NZ_SMKN01000155.1 GCF_004348675.1 Micromonospora sp. KC606
CCCCCGTGCTCCGGCCCGGCCACGACGCCTCAGACGGCGGCCAGCACGGCCGCTTCCAGCCGGGTCCGCTCGGCGTCCTCCGGCCAGCCGCCGACCAGATAGAACACGTCCACCACGTCGCCGCCCAGCGTGGAGATGCGGGCGGCGCGCACCTGGGCGCCGGCCTCGTCGAGGGCGCAGGTCACCCGGTAGAGCAGCCCGGCCGCGTCGGCGGCCCGCAGCTCCAGCAGCACCGCGTCGGTGGCCGCCTCCCGGTGCCAGACCACCCGGGGCGCGGCACCCGCGCCCCGGGCCGCGAGGGCCCGCCCGCGCAGCCGCTGGGTGACCGACACGTCCCCGTTGACCGCGCGGCGCAGGTCGGTGCTGAGCGCGATCGGGTCGGGCGCGAGGCCGTACCGCGGCTGCACCCGGCACTCGACCAGGGCCCGGCCGTCGACGGTGGTGGCGTCCGCGGCGAGCACCTCCAGCCGGTGCAGGGCCAGGCAACCGGCCACCGTCGCGAGCAGGCCCCGCCGGTCGGCAGCGGCCACCGACACCCGGCCCTCCGCCAGGTGCACGACGGGAAGCGGCCCCGCCACCAGCGCCGGATCCGGGGCCGGCGGCGGGGGCACCACGCCGGTGTCCAACGCGGTGCGCACCCGGCCGACCAGCTCGGCGACCAGCCGCCCCTTCCAGTCCGACCAGGCGGCCGGGCCGGTGGCCGCCGCGTCGGCCCGGACCAGGGCGTGCAGCAGGTCCAGGGTGGTGGTGTCGCCGACCTGCTCGGCGACACCGGCCACCGTCTTCGGGTCGGACAGGTCCCGCCGGGTGGCCACGTCGGGCAGCAGCAGGTGCAGCCGGACCAGCGTGCCGATCAGCGCCGCCTCCGCCGCCGGCAGACCGATCCGGCCGGCGACCGCCTCGGCGATCGGCGCGCCGACGGCACTGTGGTCGCCGGGAAGCCCCTTGCCGATGTCGTGCAGGAACGCCGCGAGCAGCAACAGGTCGGGCCGGTCCACGTCCCGGGTGTGCCGGCTCGCCTCGTACGCGGTCTCCACCAGGTGCCGGTCCAGGGTGAACCGGTGCACCGGGTTGTGCTGGGGCAGGCTGCGCATCCGGGTCCACTCGGGCAGCCAGCCGTCGATCAGCCCGTACCGGTCGCAGGTCTCCCACGCCGGCAGCAGGCCGGCACCGGCCCCGAGCAGGGTGGTCAGCGCGGCGCGGGCGGCCGGCGGCCACGGCGCCGGCAGCGGCGGGCAGTACGCGGCCAGCCACTCGCAGGTGGCCCGGGCGATCGGCAGCCGGGTGGTGGCCGCCGCCGCGGCGACCCGCAGGGACAGGCTCGGATCGGGGCGGGCGCCGATGGCGGTACGGGCGAGCACCAACTCACCGTCGTGCTCGACCACATCCCGGGCGACCGGCCGGCGCACCGGCCGGCCGTCCCCGCCCCGACGGCGGCCGGCGCGCAGCCGGTCGGCGGCCCGCCAGGCGTCGTCGAGGGCGTGGCTGACAGTCCGGGCATCCCCGGCGACCCGCCGCAGCAGCGCGTCGCCGTCGTGGACGACGACGCCGTCCGGACCGCCATCGGACGGGGAGCGGCGCAGACCGAGCAGTCGGGCCACCCCGTCGCGTTCCTGGGCGAGCAGCCGGTCGACCCGGCGGCCGACCTGCTCGTGCAGGGCGTCGCGGGTGTCCAGCAGGCGCAGGTGCGCGGCGTGGACGGCGGGGCGCAGCGCGTCGGTGACGCCGGCGGTGGCGATGGCGCGCAGGAGACCCACGTCACGCAGCCCGCCGGCCGCCTCCTTGAGGTCGCCCTCCAGCAGGAAGGCCAGCTCCCCGTGGGTCCGCCAGCGAGCCTCGGTGATCTCCCGCAGCGCGGGGAGCCGGCGGACGGCGGTACGCCGCCAGTGGTCGACGGCCGTGTGGGCCAGTTGGTCGGCGAGCGCCCGGTCACCGGCGACGAAACGCACGTCGAGCAGGGCCAGGGCCACCTTGACGTCGTCCTGGGCCACCGACAGCGCCTCGGCGAGGGTACGCACCGAGTGGTCCAGCCGCACCCCGGCGTCCCAGATCGGGTACCAGAGCGAGGCGGCGAGTTCGTCCACCCCGGGCACCCCGGTGTGCAGCAACACCAGATCGAGGTCGCCGTGCGGGGCGCACTGCCGCCGACCCAAACCGCCGACGGCGACCAGCGCGATCCCGTCCCGGGCGGGCAGCAGCGACCCGAGCCAGGCGTCGTACCCTTCCGCACGCCTGGCCCGGGCGGCTTCCCCGATGCCGCCGACCCCGTCGACCGGGGCGCACGCGTCGGTCGGTGCGGGGATGTCCGACGCGGTGCTCCTGGTCGACGGGGTCACGGCAGCGATTCCCTACAGCGCGTCGAGGCCGCGCTCGCCGGTACGTACCCGGACGACCTCCTCGACCCCGGTCACCCAGACCTTGCCGTCGCCGATCTTGCCGGTCCGGGCCGCGGTGACGATGGCGTCCACGATCTTGTCGACGTCCATCTCGTCGGTGAGCACCTCGACCCGGATCTTGGGCAGGAACTCGACCGTGTACTCGGCACCCCGGTAGACCTCGGTGTGCCCCTTCTGCCGCCCGTACCCCTGGACCTCGCTGACGGTCAGGCCGGCCACGCCCAGGGCGTGCAGGGCCTCCTTCACCGCGTCCAGCTGGTACGGCTTGATGACCGCGGTCACCAGCTTCATGTCCAAGCCCTCCATTCCAGGAACGTTAACCGGCGACTTTCTCGTCCACCGGCCCGGTCGCCGGCGTGGGGACCTCCCCGGAGGCCGACTTCGTGCCGACCGGGGTGATCCCGGCCATCGCGAAGGCACCGCTCGAGCCGCCCGTGGTCGGCGACAGGTCGTAGCCGCTCTCCGCGTGCTCGCTGAGGTCGATGCCGTTGACCTCGTCCTCGGCCGAGACCCGGAAGCCGATCGTCTTGTCGATGGCGAAGCCGAGCGCGAAGGCCACCACGAACGAGTACGCCGTGACGATCAGGGCGCTCAGGGCCTGCACCCCGAGCTGGGTGACGCCGCCGCCGTAGAAGAGGCCCTCCCTCTCGACCAGCGAGCTGACCGAGCTGGTGCCGAAGAGACCGATCCAGAGGCAGCCGATCCAGCCACCGACGAAGTGCACGCCGACCACGTCGAGGGAGTCGTCGTAGCCGAGCTTGTACTTCAGGCCGACGGCCAGGGCACAGACCGCGCCGGCGACCAGGCCGAGCAGGACCGCCGCCCACGGGGCGACGAAGGCGCAGGCCGGGGTGATCGCGACCAGACCGGCGATCGCGCCGGAGGACGCGCCGACCAGGGTCGGCTTGCCGTCGCGGACCTTCTCCACGAACAGCCAGCCGAGCACCGCGGCGGCGGTGCAGACCTGGGTGTTGAGGAACGCGATGCCGGTGGTCAGGTCTGCGGTCAGCTCCGAGCCGGCGTTGAAACCGAACCAGCCGAACCAGAGCAGACCGGTGCCGAGGGCGACCATCGGCACGTTGTGCGGCTTCATGGTCTCGCGGGGCCAGCCGAGCCGCTTGCCGAGCACGATCACCAGTGCCAGAGCGGCGGCACCGGCGTTGATGTGCACCGCCGTTCCACCGGCGAAGTCCAGCGCGCCGAGGCCGGCGCCGATGAAGCCACCGCCCCAGACCCAGTGGGCCACCGGGAAGTAGACCAGGGTCGCCCAGCCGAAGGCGAACAGCAGCCAGCCGGAGAACTTGGCCCGGTCCGAGATCGCGCCGCTGATCAGCGCGACCGTGATGATCGCGAACATCATCTGGAAGGCCAGGAACACGTAGAGCGGGATGCCCGTCTCGCCCCACAGATCGGTCTCGGCCATGAAGGTCTTCGTACCGAGGTACTGACCCACGTCGCCGATCACACCACCCTTGTCGTCACCGAAGGCGACGGAAAAGCCGTACAAGAGCCAGAGAATACTGACGAGCCCGATCGAGGAGAAGCTCATCATCATCATGTTGAGCACGCCCTTGGACCGGTTCAGACCGCCGTAGAACAGCGCCAGACCCGGTGTCATGAGCAGCACGATCGCGCTCGATACCAACAACCAGGCGGTGTTGCCGGTATCGATCGTCGGTGCTTCAGGCACGCTGGCCTCCTAAATTGAGTTTGCCCTCCTTCGCGGCTTCCGGGGCAGCGTCGCCCGTACGCCGGTTGCGCGGAAGCTTGGCCGCCGCCTGTTTCCTTCACCGACACGGCTCGATTTCCGGCACGTGACGGCTTGTTTCCGGCATGTGAAGAACCGCGATCATCAGCCGGGAAACCCGGACATGAAGGGTCGTTACACGGGAAATGGCAACTCTTGGCCAGTTTGTCCGATTCAGTAGAGGGCGCGCTCGAGGGTGTGCCGTTCGTAGTCGAGCAGGCGCAGGTCGCGCATCGGGCGCCGCAGGTGACCCTTGTGCACGATCCGGACGAACGCCGGCTCGCCGGCCGCCGCCATCCGGCGGATGCCCTCCACGTGGTCCACGATCCGCTTGCGGATCGTCCGGATCAGCCGGTGCCGGTCGCGCGGGATCAACCCGTACGCGTCGGCGAACAGGCGCAGCCGACGCGGCCGGTCGGGGCGCTTCCAACCGAGGGTGATCGAGTCCCGGTCGGAGAAGATCGGCACCCAGGTCCAGGCGGCGTACGCCACGTCGTAGATCCGGGCGCCCGGCGAGGCCAGGTCGAAGTCGATCAGCCCGAGGGTGCCGTCCGGCCGCCAGATCACGTTGTGCGGGGCGGCGTCGTGGTGGCAGATCACCTCGGTGTCCGGCGGGGGCGGGCCGAAAGAACGCCAGACCGCTCCCGGTGGCGGCGCGAAACCGTACTGGGCGTCGTGGAACATCCGCAGCATGGTGGCCACGGTCACCAGCGCCTCGTCGGTGACCCAGTGCGGAGCCAACGGGTATTCCCCGCACTCCCCCTCCAGGTACGACAGGACCTCGCGGTTGCGCTCGTCCATGCCCAGCGCGCGAGGCGCGCCGCTGAACCCGACGTACTCCAGATGACGCAGCAGGGCGTGCACCGCGGGCGTCCAGGGGCCGGCGTTGCGACGGACCGTGTCGCCGACCCGCACCACGGTGCTCACGTTCCCGCCGTGCAGCGGGATCTCCTGCGAGGTCACGTACGGTCTCCCCAGGCGCGGACCGGAGTGGCGGGGGTCGCGCCAGCCGGCGAACGCGCGATCGTCGTTCGTCACCGCGAGGTTACGCGTCCCGGGCGAGCGGCTCGGTCCCGAGCAGCGCGTCGACGAACTGCGCCGGATCGAACGGGGCCAGGTCGTCCGCGCCCTCGCCGAGGCCGACCAGTTTGACGGGGATGCCGAGCTTGCGCTGCACGGCGATCACGATGCCGCCCTTCGCGGTGCCGTCGAGCTTGGTCAGCACCACGCCGGTCACGTTGACCACCTCGGTGAAGACCCGGGCCTGTTCCAGGCCGTTCTGCCCGGTGGTGGCGTCGAGGACGAGCAGCGTCTCGTCGATCGGGCCGTGCTTCTCCACCACCCGCTTGACCTTGCCCAGCTCGTCCATCAGGCCGATCTTGTTCTGTAGCCGGCCGGCGGTGTCGATCAGCACCGTGTCGGTGCCGGCGTCGATGCCCCGGCGGACCGCGTCGAAGGCGACGCTGGCCGGGTCGGCGCCCTCCGGGCCGCGCACGGTCTGCGCGCCCACCCGGCCGGCCCAGGTCTCCAGCTGGTCGGCGGCGGCGGCCCGGAAGGTGTCGGCCGCGCCGAGGGTTACGGTACGGCCGTCGGCGACCAGCACCCGCGCGATCTTGCCGCAGGTGGTGGTCTTGCCGGCCCCGTTCACGCCGACCACCAGCAGCACCGCCGGCATGCCCTCCTTCGGGGTGGTCCGCAGCGACCGGTCCAGGCTCGGGTCGAGGGCGTTGACCAGCTCGGCGGCGAGCAGCGCGCGCAGCTCGGTGGCGGACCGGGTGCCGAGCACCCGGGTGCGCTCGCGGAGCCGGTCGACGATCTCCCGGGTGGCGTCGATGCCGACATCGGCGGTGATCAGGCTGTCCTCGATCTCCTCCCAGGCGTCCTCGTCGAGGTGGTCGCGGCTGAGCAGGCCGAGCAGGCCCTTGCCGAAGGCGTTCTGCGAGCGGGACAACCGGGAGCGCAGCCGTACCAGGCGGCCGGCGGTCGGCTCGGGAACCTCCAGCGGGGGCGCCTCGACCACCGGCGGCTCGACCAGGATGCCGGTGGAGAGTTCGGACTCGGGTGCCTCGACGGGGGGCCCGGCCAGGTCCTCCTCGGCCCGGGTGTCGACCGCGGTCTCCGGCAGCGGCGGCTCGGGGCGCCGGCGCAGCCGGGGCACCACCAGGCTGAGGGCGCCGAGAATCAGCACACCGAGCAGGGCGAGTGCGACGAGGAGGTATTCCGTCATGCCGAAATCCTGTCAGATGCCGGCGACGGCGTCTCATCGACCGCACCCCCGCGCCGCCCGACACACGCGGCAGTAGGCTCGCCCACAGCCAGCAGTGGTGTGATCGCCGGCGGGGTAGTAAAGATGAAGTCCGCTCATCCCGGAGGTCCCGCCATGCCCGCCGCGCACCTGCTCATCGGACCTCTGCTGAGGCGGGTGGTCGGCACCCGCGCCACCGTCTGGGTGGAGACCAGCGGGCCCGCGGTGGTCACCGTCCGCACGGCCGGCGGGGCCGCCGGCTCCGCACCGACCTTCTCCGCGTACGACCACCACTACGCGCTCGTCGTGGTGGCCGGGCTCACCCCGGGCAGCGCCAGCTCCTACCAGGTGCTCATCGACGACGAGGTCGCCTGGCCGGCACCGGGCGCCGACCTCCCGCCCAGCGTGATCCGGACCAGGGCCGCCGACGACCGGGACCAGCCGGTGCGGCTGCTCTTCGGATCCTGCCGGGAGACCACCCAGCACGCCACCGCCCGCCGGCTGCCCCCGGACGCGCTCGACGCGTACGCCCGGCGGTTGATGTCCGCCCCGGACCCGGCGGGCCTGCCCGACCTGCTGGTGCTCCTCGGCGACCAGGTCTACGCCGACGTGACCTCCCCCACGGTGCGCCGGTTGCTGCGACGACGCCGGCGGCGGCCGAGGGGCGCCCCGGCCACCCAGGTGGTCAGCTTCGACGAGTACACGAAGCTCTACCTGGAATCGTGGCGCGACCCGGAGATCCGCTGGCTCCTCTCCACCGTGCCGAGCGTGATGATCTTCGACGACCACGAGATCATCGACGACTGGAACACCTCGGCGTCGTGGCGGGCGGACATGCGGGCGCAGCCGTGGTGGGCGGAGCGGATCCGCAGCGGCCTGATCTCGTACTGGGTCTACCAGCACCTGGGCAACCTCGCCCCGGACGAGATCGCCGAGGACCCGCTGTACGCCAAGGTGACGGCCGCCGAGGACGCCACCGAGGTGCTGCGCGAGTTCGGCGAACGGGTCGACCGGGAGGCCGACGAGGCGCACGACACCGCGCGCTGGCGGGCCGTGCAGTACCAGTGGAGTTACGCCCTCGACCTGGGGCGGACCCGCCTGGTGGTGCTGGACAACCGGTGCAGCCGGGTGCTCGAACCGGGCAGCCGGGCGATGCTGCCGGCCGGCGAGTGGTCCTGGTTCCTGGACCGGGCGCACGGCGTCTACGACCACCTGGTGGTCGGCGCGTCACTGCCCTGGCTGCTGCCGCCGGCCATCCACCACGTGGAGGCGTGGAACGAGCGCCTGGCCGACTCCGGCCGGCCCTGGGTGGCGACGCTGTCCGAACGGATCCGCCGGGCCTGGGACCTGGAGCACTGGGCGGCGTTCCGCCGGTCGTTCGACGCGCTGGGCGCACTCTTCGCCCGGCTGGGCAGCGGCGCGGCGGCGACGCCCGGGGACCGGGTCGGGGCGGGGCCGGCGTACCCGGCGCCCGCCTCGATCAGCGTGCTCTCCGGCGACGTGCACCACTCGTACGTGGCGCGGGCCCGGTTCGACGACCCCGCGGTGCGTACCCCGGTGCACCAGTTGACCTGCTCACCGATCCACAACCAGGTGCCAGCCGGCATGCGCCCGCTGATGAGGCTGGGCTGGTCCCGTGGCCCGGCCGGAGCCGCCCGGGCGCTGGCCCGCGCGGCCGGGGTGCGCCGGCCGGCGGTGCGGTGGCGGAAGCTGGCCGGCCCGTACTTCGGCAACGCGGTGGCGACGCTGGCGCTCAGCGGACGATCGGCCGAGGTGACCATCGAGGGCACCACCGCCGACGGGCAACTGCGCCCGGTGATGCACCACCGGCTGAACGGCACCGGCTGAACGGGGCGACGACAACTCCTCCCCGCCCGGCCCTGACCCGGGTCATCCGTTGTCGGGGGGTCCGGCGAGGATGGCCGGCATGACCTGGAGAGCACCGGGAACCACCCGGACCAAGGAACCGTACGTCGCCGACGAACGCACCATGCTGGAGGGCTGGCTCGACTACCACCGCGACACCCTGCTGCTCAAGTGCGCGGGGCTGACTGCGGAGCAGTTGAAGACGCCGAGCGTGGAGCCCTCCGGGCTGACCCTGCTCGGGCTGGTGCGGCACATGGCGGACGTGGAGCGCTGGTGGTTCCGGATCCGGGCCGCAGGGCAGGACATCACCGGCATCTACGGCACGGACGAGGACCCGGACGCCGACTTCAACGCCGTCGCCGACGCCGACGCGGAGGCTGACTTCGCCACCTTCGCCGCCGAGGTCGAGGCTGCCCGCAAGGCCGTCGCCGACGTCTCGCTGGAGCGCACCTTCCTGCGTCACCGTCGCGACGGCAGCGCCGACACCTTCAACGTCCGCTGGGTCTACCTCCACATGATCGAGGAGTACGCCCGGCACAACGGGCACGCCGACCTGATCCGGGAACGCCTCGACGGCGTCACCGGCGACTGACCACCACGGGCCGGGCCACACCCCGGGACGCGGCCCGTGGTGCTCTCCCCGACGGGGACCCCCGCGATCGGCCGCCTCCCCCGCGTCCGGCTCAGTACGCCAGGGCCTTGCGCAGGTAGTACAGGTCGTCGGGGCCGGACCAGCGCAGCGCCGACAGCCCGGCGGCCCGCGCGCCCCGGATCGCCCGGTCCTCGTCGTCGACGAAGAGCACCCGCGACGGCGCGGTCTCCAGCGCCGCGCAGGCGGCCTGGAAGTACTCCTTGGCCGGTTTGTGCACGCCGACGACCGAGGAGTTGACCACCACGTCCAGCTCACCGGCCAGGCCCAGCGCGGCCAGGTCGGCGTCGAGCAGGTCGGTCGCGTTGGTGCCCAGGCCCACCGTGATCCCGGCGGCCCGCGCCTCGCGGACGAAGGCCAGCACTACCGGGTCGACCTCACCCCGGTAGCGCTGCCAGTCCTCGACCGCGGCACGCGCCCGGGCCGGGTCGCCCAGCGACGGGGTGAGCGCGTCGGCGACGCTGGTCATCCACTCGGCGTGGCTGACCCGGCCGGTCAGCACCGGCTGGAGCCGCCCCCACTGCATGGCGATCTCGCCAAGCACCCCCGCCGGGAGGCCGTACGCCCGCTCGACCCCGGCGGCCACCGCCGGATCCCAGCGGCGCAGCACCCCGTCGAAGTCCATCAGGAGCGCCGTGGCGCGTTCCCGACCCACTAGTCGTTCTCCTGCCCGTCGTCGGCCCGGTTGAGCCGTTGGCTGATCACCTGGGTGACCCCGCTGCGCATGGTCACCCCGTAGAGCGCGTCGGCGATTTCCATCGTCCGTTTCTGGTGCGTGATGACGATCAGTTGACTCTTCTCCCGCAACTGTGCCAGCAGGGTGATCAACCGGCCCAGGTTGACGTCGTCCAGCGCCGCCTCGACCTCGTCCATGATGTAGAACGGGCTGGGCCGGGCCCGGAAGATCGCCACCAGCATCGCCACCGCGGTCAGCGACCGCTCGCCGCCGGAGAGCAGCGACAGTCGCTTGATCTTCTTGCCCGGGGGCCGCGCCTCGACCTCGACGCCGGTGGTGAGCAGGTCGTCGGGGTCGGTGAGGACCAGCCGGCCCTCGCCGCCGGGGAAGAGCACGGTGAAGACCTGCTCGAACTCCCGGGCGGTGTCGGCGAACGCGCTGGCGAAGACCTCCAGGATCCGGTCGTCGACGTCCTTGACCACGGTGAGCAGGTCCCTACGGGTGGCCTTGAGGTCCTCCAACTGTTCGGAGAGGAACTTGTAGCGTTCCTCCAGCGCGGCGAACTCCTCCAGCGCGAGCGGGTTGACCTTGCCGAGCAGGGCCAGTTCCCGTTCCGCCTTGGCCGCCCGTTTCTCCTGCACCGGCCGCTCGTAGCGGACCGGCTCGGGCACCGGCAAACCGTCGCGCTCGGCGGCGGCGACGTCCGCCTGGGTGGGCGGCACAGGCTGGGTGGGGCCGTACTCGGCGACCAGGGTCTCCACGTCGAGACCGAAGTCCTCGGCCGCCTTCGCCTCCAGCTGCTCGATGCGCAGCCGCTGCTCGGCGCGGGCCACCTCGTCCCGGTGCACCTGGCTGGTGAGCCGTTCCAGCTCCGCGCCGAGGCGCTTGGCCGCGCCGCGTACCTCGGACAGCTCGGCCTCGCGGGCGGCGCGTTCGCGCGCCACGGCGTCGCGGTGCTCCTCGGCCGCCGCGATCGACCCGGTCAGTCGGGTGAGCGCCTCCCGGGCACCGCCGACCACCGCCCGGGCGATCTGGGCCCCCCGGGTACGGGCCGCCCGCCTGGCGGCGGCGCGTTCGCGCGCGGCCCGCTCGGCGGCGGCCTGTCGGGCCAGCGAGTCGGCCCGGCCGGCGATGGACGCGACCCGCTCCTCGGCGGTTCGCACCGCCAGCCGGACCTCCATCTCGTTCTGCCGGGCCCGGGGCACCATCGCGGCGAGCTGGTCCCGCTCCTCGGTGGAGGGCTCGGCGTCGGTCGGGGTGGCCTCAGCCAGCCGCAGCCGCTCCTCCAGCTCGGCCAGGGCGGCCAGGTCGCGTTCCCGGGCAGCCTCGGCGCGGGCCCGGGACTCACCGAGCCGGTCGGTCTCCGCCTTCGCCGACCGGGCGGCGGCCCCGAGTTCGGCGAGCCGGCGGGCGGCGGCATTGCGGTGGCTCTCCGCCTCCCGCTTCGCGGCGGAGGCGTGCTGCACCGCCTCCTTGGCGGCGGCCACCTCGGCGCGGGCCTCGGCCAGTTGCTCACGCAGCTCGGCGCTGGTGTGCTCGGCGGTGGCCCGGTTGTTTCGGGCCTCCTCCACGGCGGCCTGCACCTCGATGTAGCTGGGGGCCTTCGCCGACCCGCCGGCCGCCGCGTACGCCCCGACCACGTCACCGTCCGGGGTGACCGCGCGCAGCTCGGCATTGCCGGCGACCAGCTCCGCGGCGGCGGCGAGGTCGTCGACGAGCACCACGTCCCGCAGCGCGCGGTGCACCGCCGGACGGATCTCGGCGGCGCACTCGACCAGGTCGGGAGCCCAACGGGCGTGCTCGGGCAGCTTCGGGCGCAGCGCGTCGGCGGGCCCGTCCATGCCGGGGCCGGCGGCGCTGCCGACCAGCAGGCCGGCCCGGCCGGCGTCGGAGATCTTCAGCAGCCGCATCGCCTCGACGGCCTCGTCCACCCCGGTGACCGCGACCGCGTCGGCGAGCCCGCCGAGCGCGGCGGCGAGCGCCGCCTCGTGGCCGGGGGCGACGGTGAGCAGCCCGGCCAGGCTGCCCAGCAGGCCGGGCACCTCGCCGGCGCGGGCGAGCAACGCGCCGGCGCCGTCCTTGCGGCGCAGGCCGAGGGCGAGCGCCTCCTCGCGAGCCTTCCAGGTGGCGGCGTCCTTCTCGGCGGCACGCTCGGCGTCGGCGAGGGCGCGCACGGCGGCCTGGGCGCGCTCCTGGACGGCGACCGCCTCGGCGTGCCGCTCGTCGAGTTCGGCGTTGTCCCGGTCGGCCTCGGTGGACTGCTCCGCCACCGCGTCCAGGTCGGCCTGGGCCTTCTCGGCGCGGGCGCGGGCGTCGGCGTGCGCGGCGGCGAGCCGTTCGATCTCCTCCCCGGCGCTGGTGGTGCGGGCCCGGGCGGAGTTGACCTGGCCGGTGAGCCGGGCCAGCCCCTCCCGCCGGTCGGCGATGGCCTTGGCGGCGGCGACCAGTTCCCGTTCGGCGGCGTCGAGTTGGCGTTCCAACTCCTGCCGTTGCTCGACCGCCTCGGCCAGCCGGATCTGGTCCTCGGTCAGCGCCGCGCGCAGGTCGTCCTCCTGTTCGCGGACCCGCTGCGACTCGGCCTCCAGCTGGTCGGGGTCACGGCCGAGGCGCTCGTCGTCGGGCGTGGCGCTGAGATGACGCAGCCGTTCCCGGGCGAGCTGCTCGATGGAGCGGAACCGCTCCTGAAGGGCGGAGAGCTTGTACCAGGTGTCCTGGGCGGCGGCGAGCAGCGGCGCGTCCTCGGCGAGGGCGGCCTCCAGTTCGCCGAGCCGGGCCTGGACCTCGACGTGCTCCGCCTCGACCTGCTCGCGCCGCTCGCGCAGCGCGGTCTCGTCGGCGATCTCCCTGTCCAGGGTGGTCCGCAGGGTGTGCAGGTCGTCGGCGAGCAGCCGCAGCCGGGCGTCGCGCAGGTTGGCCTGGATGGCCGCGGCGCGGCGGGCCACCTCGGCCTGCCGGCCCAGCGGCTTGAGTTGCCGGCGCAGCTCGGCGGTGAGGTCGGTGAGCCGGTTGAGGTTGGTCTGCATCGCGTCGAGCTTCCGCAGCGCCTTTTCCTTGCGCTTGCGGTGCTTGAGGACGCCGGCCGCCTCCTCGATGAACGCCCGGCGGTCCTCCGGCTTGGCGTGCAGCATGCCGTCGAGCCGGCCCTGCCCGACGATGATGTGCATCTCCCGGCCGATGCCGGAGTCCGACAGCAGCTCCTGGATGTCGAGCAGGCGACAGGAATCGCCGTTGATCTCGTACTCGCTCTCGCCGGAGCGGAACATCCGGCGGGTGATGGAGACCTCGGTGTAGTCGATGGGCAGCGCGCCGTCGGTGTTGTCGATGGTGAGGGTGACCTCGGCCCGGCCCAGCGGCGCCCGCCCGGCGGTGCCGGCGAAGATGACGTCCTCCATCTTGCCGCCACGCAGCGCCTTGGCGCCCTGCTCGCCGAGCACCCAGGCGATGGCGTCGACGACGTTGGACTTGCCGGAGCCGTTCGGGCCGACCACGCAGGTGATCCCGGGCTCCAGCTTCAGCGTCGTCGCGGAGGCGAAGGACTTGAACCCCTTCACCGTCAGGCTCTTGAGATGCACCTTCTCGATCCTCGTCCGGTGGCCGCCGTACCGTCGCGGGCTGCGCGGACCTGGTGAACCCGCAGACTAACCCCTTGGTGGCGGC
>NZ_SMKN01000156.1 GCF_004348675.1 Micromonospora sp. KC606
CCCCGCACCCGCCTCGCCTCCACAGCGGCGATCATGAAGTTGGCGGCCGTCATGGGGGATGATCGACTCCGGTTACGCCACATCGGGCTGACCCTGCAAAGCGGAAAGCCCCACCTGGCGCAATCGGACTCGATCAACCGCCCGGACACCCCACCTGGCGCAGGCGGATATCGATCAACCGCCGGGACACGCCGACCTGGCGCGAACGGAGTCGATCAGACTACGCCGGGGGGCGGTCGTCGTAGGCTCGGCGGGGCCCGCAGACGTCGGACAGGGCGCAACGCTTCGTCGACCCGTCGGAGATCGACCGGACGGTGACCGTCTCGCTCGGCGGGTGGCGGGACACGACTTTCCCCAAGCCGTCGGGGGTCTCGACCCGCTGACCGCTCGCCGGATAGTCGCTGCTCGCGGCGTAGAGCGGATGCTCGTACTTCAGGCAGCACATCAGCCGGCCGCAGGCACCGGAGATCCGCAGCGGATTGAGTGGCAGGTCCTGGTCCTTCGCCATCCGGATCGTCACCGGCTCGAAGTCGTTGAGGAACGTCGCGCAGCACAGATCCCGGCCGCACGAGCCGATGCCACCCTGCACCCGCGCCGAGTCCCGTGCGGAGAGCTGCCGCAGCTCGACCCGGCAGCGCAGGGTCGCACCCAGGTCGCGGACCAGCGACCGGAAGTCCACCCGGTGCGGCGCGGTGAAGTAGACCGTGCTCCGCTCGCCGGCGCCCTCGGCGGCCAGCACGTGGTCGACAGCGACCACCTTCATCGGCAGCCCGTGCTCCCGGATCAGCCGCTTCGCCGCCACCTTCGTCTCGGCCTTGCGCCGGCGCAGCAGTTCGTCACGGCGCAGGTCGTCCTCCTGGGCCAGCCCGGCCAGCTTCGGAAAGCCGTCGGTGTCCTCCGAGACCCACTGCGCGGCCCAGACGCACTCCGCCACCTCCGGCCCGTCGTCGGTCGGCACCAGCACCCGGTCGCCGACTCGCGGGCGGAACTCGCCCGGATCCAGGTAGTAGAGGCGCCCGTACCGGTTGAAGCTGACCGCACAGAGCATGCCCATGTGTTCCACCCTACGACGAGCGGCCGGCCGGCAGCCCGTCGCCGTACCGTCACCCCACGCGTTCATCCATCGTCGTCGACCCACGACGGTTGTTGGCCCGGACCCCGGTAACCTCCGGTCACCCGGGACACACCGGGTCGGCACAACCCGCCGAAACGACCACACCGAGGCGGCTCAGTGGCCGACCCGCAGGGTGCCGTCGTGGTGGATCGCGGCGCCGGCCGATCCGCGCCACGTCGACTCCGCCAGGCTCGACGACCACTGGCGCAGCAGCGTCTCCGCCCCGTCGTAGGCCACCCCGAGCACCGCCAACACCCGGGCGGCGACCTCCGCCGCCGCGTGGATGCCCGCCCCGGGTGCCGCGCCCGGGGCGGTGGCGGCGTGCACTCGGACCGCCTCGGCCGAGCTCACCACCTCGGCGAGCACCCGGGCCACCGCGAGCCGGCTCCCGTCCACCCACTGCGCCAGGGCGTCGGCGTACCCGGCCGTCGCCTCCAGCCGCCCGACCAGGCTCTCCGGCCCCTCGTCGAGGTGACGCAGCAGCGCCGCGCGGGCCTCGTCGTACGCCGAGGCGGCCGGGCCGCTCCACAGGGCCGGGTCGGTCAGGGCGGCGCACGCGTCGTCGTACCGGGGGACCAGCCGGCGCACCGCGTGCCCGGCGTTCGCCAGCGGCGCCGGGTGCAGGTCGAGGAAGGCGCGCAGCGCGTCGCCCGGCAGCACCTGCATGCGACGCAGCAGCGGCCAGAGCCGGTGCCCCTCCGGAGCACCCGCGGCGAGCAGCTGGTCGACCCGGCGCAGCAGATCAAGGCCGGGCTCGGCGAGCCGGTCCAGGGCGTCCATCAGACCTCCCCGAGCAGCCGCCGCCGCGCGGAGTCGTCGGCTGCCGCGTACCGGTCGGCGGCGCTGCGCAGGGCGGCGGCAGCGGCAGCCAGCCGGGCGGCGGCGGCCTCCGCCTCGCGGGCCCGGTCGCCGGTCGCGGCGGTCCACTGCCGGTGCAGGGCCCGGCCGATCTCCCCGGGGCGGCCCGGCGCGTCCGCACCGAACGCCGGGTGCGCCGGGTCGGCGGCGGTCACCGTGCGGGAGAGCAGAGCCAGCGAGGCGCTCTCCTCCTCGAGCCGGGCGGCGAGGGCGCGCAGCGGGTCCATCTCAGGCCCCCGCCAGCGGCCGGTACGCCGCGAAGGTCTCGTTGTGCAGCTTCTCCCGGGCCCAGAGCGCCGCGTCGGCGGCGGCGGTCACGGCGGCCCGCACCGAGCCGGCGACCTCCCGGGGGTGGCGGTGGTGCAGCGGGCCGAGGAAACGCACGTCGGTGATGCGACCGTTGGCGGTCACCACCACCTCGACCAGCCCGTCCGGTGACCGGACGGTCACCTCGACGGTGTCGACCGCCTGGTCGAACTCGGCCTGCAGGGACTCGATGCGACGGTAGCGCCGCACCGCCTCCTCGATCCACGCCTCGTCGATCTCGCGCGGCATAGGTTCTCCCCCCGCCGACCTCACCCAGCGTGCCACCGCCGTCACCAAGGCACACCGGACCGTACCGCACGCCGACGACACGTGTCGATGCCGAAGGTGGGGCTGGTCACCCCTTCCAGAGGGCGAGCATCATCGCCTCCACCGCGATCCGCGGCTTGACGTTGGCCTCGATGGCTGCCCGGCACCCCAGCACGGCCTCCAACCGGCGCAGGGCGCCCTCGGCGTCCCACTTCCGAGCCCCGGCCTCGGCCATCTCGGCGGTGTCGGTGTGCACCGGGGCCACCGGTGCGCGCAACGCCATGGTGAGCGCGTCGCGGTAGAAGCCGGCCAGGTCGACCAGGGCGCGGTCGAGGGCGTCGCGCTGGGCCCGGGTAGCCCGTGACTTCTGCCGCTTCTCCAGGTCCTTGAGCTGCCCGGCGGCACCGCGCATGGCGCCGGCCGCGCCGCGCCCGGTGCCACCCGCGCCGAGCGCGGTCTGCAGGGCGGCCCGCTCGGCCGCGTCGGTCTCCACGACCGACGCCTCGGCCTCCGCCTCGGCCGCCTCGATCAGCGCGGACGCTGCGTCCAGCGCCGCACCGACACCGGTGAGCCGGCGCGGCACCGCCAGGACCGCGTCCCGCCTGCGGCGAGCCTCCGGGTCACGGGCCAGTCGCCGGGCCCGCCCGACGTGTCCCTGGGCGGCGGCCGCGGCCCAGGCAGCCACGTCCGGCTCGACGCCGTCCCGGCGTACCAACACCTCGGCCACCGCGGCGGGCGGCGGCTGCCGCAGGGGTACGACCCGGCAGCGCGACCGGATGGTCACCGACACGTCGTCCGGGTGGGTGGACGGGGCGCAGAGCAGGAAGACGGTCCGCGGGGGTGGCTCCTCGATGGCCTTGAGCAACGCGTTGCCCGCCGCCTCGGTGAGCCGGTCGGCGTCCTCGATGACGACGACCTGCCAGCGGCCGCCGGACGGCGTGCTGGCCGCCCGGAGCACGAGGGCCCGCATCTCGCCCACCCCGATGGAGAGCCCTTCGGGCACCACCAGCCGGACGTCGGCGTGGGTGCCGGTCAGCGTGGTGTGGCAGCCGGGGCAGTGGCCGCAGCCGGTGCCGTACTCGCACTGGAGGGCGGCGGCGAAGGCCCGGGCGGCCACCGACCGGCCAGAGCCGGGCGGGCCGGTGAATATCCAGGCGTGGGTCATCCCCGCGCCCTGCTCGGCGGGTGCCTCCCCGACGATCTCCTCGGCCAGGGCGTCCAGGTCGTCCGGCTCCCCGGTGGACGGCACGGCGACGTGGGCGGCGCGCAGCACGGCGGCGGCCGACGTGGCGGCCCGGCGCAGCGTGTCGACCGCCTCGTCCTGGCCGACCAGGTCGGCGAAGACGTCCGGCATCAGGTCCGATGCTCCATCGTCACCAGCTCCGCGTCGGATAACTCGGGCTGCACCGAGGTGTCCGGGCCGTGCGCCGGGCGCGGGTGCACAATGCCCGCCGGGTCGACCAGGAACTCCTCCACCCGGCGGGCCACCAGGTGGGCGACCTCCTCGACCGGGCGGGCGGCGTCCAGCACCAGGTAGCGCTTCGGGTCGGTGGCGGCCAGGTCGAGGAAGGCGTACCGGACCCGCTCGTGGAAGGCGAGCGACTCGGCCTCCAGCCGGTCGGGGCCCTGGTTGCGGGCGGACACCCGGGAACGGCCGGTGTGCGGGTCCACGTCGAGGAGCACCACCAGGTCGGGCTTGAGGCCGCCGGTGGCCCAGGAGGAGAGCCAGGAGACCTCCTCGACCGGGAGCGTCCGGCCGGCCCCCTGGTACGCCAGGGACGAGTCGACGTACCGGTCGCTGACAACGATCGCGCCGCGGGCCAGCGCCGGCCGGACCACGGTGGCCACATGATGGGCACGGTCGGCGGCGTAGAGCAGCGCCTCGGCGCGTGGGGAGGGCGCATCGTCGCCGGAGTGCTCCAACAGCAGGGGGCGGATCCGCGCGCCCATCGCGGTGGCTCCCGGCTCGCGGGTGACCACGACCTCCCGGCCCTGCTCGCGCAGCCGCTCGGCGAGCGCCTGCAGTTGGGTGGACTTACCGGCGCCCTCGCCCCCCTCGAAGACCACGAAGAGGCCGTTGGAGACGAACGACTCGGCCGGCATCAGCGGACGGCCCCGGATCGAGCCCCACAGGTCGGCGAGGACCGGCACGCCCTTCTTGTCGTCCATCTGACCGAAGGCGCTGATCCCGGCGAAGATGCCGGCGGCGCCCGCGACCAGGAGCAGCACCCGGGTGGAGGAGATCGAGATGTCCGCACCGGCGATGTCGAGGGTGTGTGAGCCGCCGATGCCGGCGAGCAGGCTGCCCAGGGCGATGGCGAGGATCAGCACCAACCGGGTGCCGATCTGCACCACCGCGAAGACCCGGCCGCGCACCTCGTCGGCGATCTCGCCGCCGAGCAGGGTGACCCCGGAGAGGAAGGCCATGCCGGCGCCGGCTCCCACCAGGATCGCCCCGACGATCGCCATGGAGAGGTGGATCGCGAAGGCGAGGGTCATCACCGACGCGCTGGCCAGCACGATGCTCATGCCGAACCAGCGGCGGCGGGACAGGTCCCGGACGATCATCGGACCGAGGCCGATGCCGACCGCGAGACCGATGAAGATCGCCCCGAAGAGCAGGAAGAAGGCGGCATCACCGGCGTTCAGCGAGGTGGTGAAGAACTGGGCGGTGCCGATCACGATGCCGCCGCCGGCGAACGCGCCGAGAATCCCGAGCACCAGTCCGCGTACCAGCGGGGTCTGGCCGATGAACTTCCAGCCCTCGGTGAACTGGCGCAGCATGGTCTGCTCGCTGCGTCCCTGCCCGCCGGTCTTCCCCTGGCTGATCTCCCGGATGCCGAACGCCACCACCAGCGCGGTGGCCAGCCGGGAGAACGAGTTGACCCAGAGCGCGAGGTCCGCCGGTTCGGCCCAGGCGGGCATCTCGCCACCGGTGATCGCCCGGACGCTGCGGTCGAGCACCGCGGCGACGACCGCCGCGAGGATCGGGGTGAGTCCGTACGTGGTGATCAGGGTGAGCTGGTTGGCCGCCTCCAGCCGGGCGCGCGGGATCAGGTTGGGGACCGCGGCCTCCTTGGCCGGGATCCAGAGCAGGGTGACCGACTCGATCAGGAAGGTGGCGATCGCCGCCCAGCCGACCACCGCGGCGCCGCTCGCCCCCAGCAACGCCACCAGCGGGATCGAGGCGAAGAGCAGGAAGCGCAGGATGTCGCAGATGACCATCGTCCAGCGCCGGTCGAAGCGGTCGGCGAGGACGCCCGCCACCGGGCCGAGCAGCAGCGCCGGCAGCAGCCGGACGGCGATCACGCCCCCGAAGGCGGCGCCCTTGGCCGTGCTGCCGGACACCTGGGAGGCGGCGAAGACGGAGGTGGCGAGCAGGCCGAACCAGTCGCCGAACGAAGCGGCGCCGAGCACTATCCAGAGCCGCCGGAACGGGCGGATGCGCAGCACCGAGCGGATCGCGGCATAGCCGGACAGGTCGGCCGGCGGAGCGGGCTGCGGAGCGGGGCCAGTCTGCGGGGCAGACTGGCCGGCGGAGCTGGTCTGCCCGGCGGGGCCGGTCTGCCCGGCGGCGCCACCGGTGTGCGGGGAAGACGACGACACGCCGGACGACTCGCCGTTCTGCTGGCTTTCGATGGCCGTACCTCCACGTGCCGGCCCAACACTGGGCGGTCCCGGTGCAACACTCTAGTCCCGGCGGGAGCCCTTCCCGCCGTTACATTCTCCTGCTCGCCGAGCCTAGGCCGCCGGCACCAGCGCCCGCAGCCGGCGTACGTGAGCCCATTTCGCATTCCAACTCCGGACAGTTAGCGTGCACCCGTGGCCACCGACAGCGATGCTCTGCGCGAGCGCCTCGACCGGGCGACCGCCCACCTCGATCCGCCGTACGCCGTGGTCGACCTCACCGCTTTCGACGCCAACGCCACCGCGCTGGTCCGCCGGGCCGGCGGCAAGCCCGTCCGCGCCGCCAGCAAGTCCATCCGGACCCGCGGGTTGATCAGCCGGGCGCTCGGCCGGCCGGGTTGGGCCGGGGTGCTGGCGTTCACGCTGCCCGAGGCGATCTGGCTGGTGCGCGCCGGCGTCACCGACGACGCCCTGGTCGCCTACCCGACGGCCGACCGGGGGGCGCTCGCCCAACTGGCCGCCGACCCGGCCCTCGCCGCGGCCGTCACCCTGATGGTCGACGCGACCGAGCAGCTCGATCTGGTCGACTCCGTCTGCGTCCCCGGCCGCCGCCCCGAGCTGCGGGTCTGCCTCGACCTGGACGCCTCCTGGCGCTTGCTGGGTGGGCGGGTGCACGTCGGGGTCCGCCGTTCGCCCGTGCACAGCGCCCGGGCCGCCGGTGCGCTCGCCGCCGCCGTCGCCGGCCGGCCGGGCTTTCGACTGGTCGGGCTGATGTCGTACGAGGCGCAGATCGCCGGGCTCGGCGACGCCCCGCCCCGGCAGGCGGTCGTGGGCGCGGTGATCCGGCTCGTGCAGCGCAGGTCGTACCGGGAACTGCTGGCCCGCCGGGGTGCGGCGGTGGCCGCGGTACGCGAACACGCCGACTTGGAGTTCGTCAACGGCGGCGGCACCGGCAGCCTGGTCGCCACCAGCGCCGACCCCGCGGTGACCGAGGTCGCCGCGGGGTCGGGCCTGTACGGGCCGACGCTGTTCGACGGGTACCGCGCCTGGCGTCCGGCCCCCGCGGCGTTCTTCGCCTGCGCGGTGGTCCGCCGGCCGGCACCCGGCATGGTCACCGTGCTCGGCGGCGGCTGGACCGCCTCCGGCCCGGCCGAGCGGAGCCGGCTGCCTCGCCCCTGGTTGCCGGTTGGGCTGTCGCTGGTCGGCACGGAGGGTGCGGGCGAGGTGCAGACACCGCTGGCCGGACCGGCCACGACCGGTCTGGGGATCGGCGACCGGGTCTGGTTCCGGCACGCCAAGGCCGGTGAGCTGTGCGAGCACGTCAACGAGTTGCACCTGGTCGCCGGGGAAGAGGTGGTCGACGCCGTGCCGACGTACCGGGGTGAGGGCCACGCCTTCCTCTGAACCGAGCGCCGCCGGATGGGCGTGCTCCGGGCCCGCCCCGGCCGGCGTGCTGTGGGCCTCGCCGACATCGCGGCGACGCCCGGTCGCTCGACGCGCCGGGTGAGCGGCGACCGGGCTCAGGTCTGCGCGGCCGGCGCGGGCTCGGCCGTGGCCTCGACGTGGCGGTGCAGGTACTCGCGGATCAGCGCCTTGGCCTCGGCCAGCACCCGTTCGTCCCCCTCCGGCTTGCGACGGAACGCCAACTTGATCAGGGCGTCCGCGGCCTCGACGGCGATCTCCAGGCAGAACCTCAGCCGCGGCTCGTCGGCCATCCCGAACCGCTCGGTGAGCACCCGGCCCAACTGGTCGGCGATCACGCCGTTGTTGTCCCGCTGCTCGTCCAGCAGGTGCAGGTCGACCACGTCGCCGAAGTGCAGGGTACGAAACCCGGGGACGGTGCGGTGCATCGTGATGTACTCGTCGATGCCCGCGTCGACGCCGTCCCACCAGTGGGTCAGGTCGTCCGAGGCGAACCGCTCGTCGAGCCGTTGCAGGTAGGACTCCATGGTCCGCAGGGTCAGCGCCTGCACGATGGCCCGCTTGTCCGGAAAGAACTGGTAGACCGACCCGATCGCCACCTCGGCCCGCTCGGCGAGCAGCGTGGTGGTCAGCCCCTCGTACCCCACTTCGTCGACGAGTTCGGCACAGGCGTCCAGCATCCGCTGGACCCGCGCGACACTTCGACCCTGCACCGGAACGCGGCGCAGCGGTCCGGTCGTGGCGGCTGGTGTGGACACTCGGCGCCACCCCCCTTCGACGGAAGAAACATATCCACATGTCACGTGCTCGTGACTACCGGTACAACGAGCGGACCTCGATTGCGGTATTTACCAGGCACAACGATCCTGATATGAAGTCAGTTCACATTCATGTCGAGGAGCGCGGATGGCCGGCACCACCACCTGGTCCAACTGGGCCGGAAACCAGCACAGCCTCGCCACCGCCATCCTGCGCCCGGCCACGGTCGACGGCGTCACCGAGGCCATCCGGGACGCCGCCGCGGCCGGCGAACGAATCCGGGTGGTGGGCAGCGGACACTCGTTCACCCCGATCGCCGTACCCGACGGGCGGCTGCTCGAACTGACCGCGCTAGAGACCGACGTGCGGGTGGACCTCGCCAACCGGCTCGTCACCGTACCGGCCGGGATGACCCTGCGTACGCTCAACGCGCTGCTCGCCGGGAACGGCCTCGCCCTGCCCAACCTCGGCGACATCGACGCCCAGACCATCGCCGGCGCGATCGCCACCGGTACCCACGGCACCGGCGCGGCGTACGGCTGCCTCGCCACCTTCGTCGAGGCGCTGACCCTGGTCACCGGCACCGGCGAGGTGCTGCGCTGCTCCACCGCCGAGCACCCCGACGTCTTCGCCGCCGCCCGGGTCGGGCTGGGGGCGCTCGGCGTGCTGGTCGAGGTGACCCTGCGGTGCGTCGACGCCTTCGTCCTGCGCGCCCACGAACGCCCCGGGCGATTGGACGAGGTCCTCGCCGCCCTGCCGGCACTCGTCGACCGGCACGACCACATCGAGTTCTTCTGGTTCCCGTACACCGACCGGGTGCAGGTCAAGACCAACGACCGGGTGCCCGCCGACGACCGGCCGCTGCCCCGGTGGCGCGGCTGGCTGGACGACGACTTCCTCGCCAACACGGTCTTCGGCGGGCTCTGCCGGCTCGGTCGGGCCGTGCCCGCGCTGGCGCCGACGATCAGCGCCGTCTCCGCCCGGGCCCTGAGCGAGCGCACCTACACCGGCCGCTCCGACGCGGTCTTCTGCTCCCTGCGCCGCACCCGGTTCCTGGAGATGGAGTACGGCATCCCGCGCGCCGCGCTGCCGACGGCGCTGGCGGAACTGCGCCGGATCGTCGACCGACTGCCGTTCAGGGTGCTCTTCCCGGTCGAGGTACGGTTCACCGCCGCCGACGACATCTGGCTGTCGCACGGGTACGGCCGGGACTCGGCGTACCTCGCCCTCCACCAGTACGTCGGCATGCCGTACGAGCCGTACTTCCGGGCGTTCGAGGAGGTGGCCGCCGGGCTGGGCGGTCGCCCCCACTGGGGCAAGCTGCACTGGCGCGACGCGGCGTCACTCGCCCCCGCGTATCCGAGGTGGCAGGACTTCCAGGCCGTCCGCACCCGCCTCGACCCGCACCACCTCTTCACCAACCCCCACCTCACCCACATCCTCGGCTGACGCCCGACACCTTGCCCTGGGCTTCCCCTGCGGGACAAGTCGGGATCTTGGCAGGGCCAGGCCGGTAGGGGCCGTTTCCCTCCAAGATCCGCGACGGCGCCGTTCAGTCGGTGGTGGTGGTGGCCTTCTTGGGGGTGGCCTTCTTCGCGGGCGTGGCCTTCTTCGCGGCCGTGGCCTTCTTCGCGGCCGTGGCCTTCTTCGCGGGCGTGGCCTTCTTCGCGGCCGTGGCCTTCTTCGCGGGCGTGGCCTTCCTGGCGGGGGCCTTCTTCGCCGCCGCCTTCTTCGGCGCCGGTCCCTTCGCCCGCTTCTCCGCCAGCATCTCCGAAGCCTCTTCGAGGGTCAGCGCCTCCGGGGTCTGCCCGCGCCGCAACGACGCGTTCGTCTCCCCGTCGGTGACGTACGGCCCGAACCGGCCGTCCTTGATGACCAGCGGCTTCTCGGTCAGCGGGTCGTTGCCCATCTCCCGCAGCGGTGGCGCGGCGGCCCGGCGCTGGCGGGTCTTCGGGGTGGCCAGCAGGGCCAGCGCCTCATCCAGCGTGACGGTGAACATCTTCTCTTCCGAGTCCAGCGAGCGGAACTCGTCGCCGCGCTTGACATACGGGCCGTAGCGGCCGTTGTTGGCGAAGACCTCGACACCGTCCGGGGCCACGCCGACCAGGCGGGGCAGGCTGAGCAGCTTGAGCGCCTCGTCGAGGGTGAGCGAGTCGGGCGACTGGGAGCGCAGCAGCGAGGACTTTCGCTCGCCGCTGGCCACGTACGGACCGAACCGGCCGGACTTGAGCAGGATCGGCTCGCCGGTGGCCGGGTCGTCGCCGAGCTTTCGCTCGCCTGCGCCGCCGAGGAACAGCTCGTGCACCTTCTCCGGCGTCAGCTCGTCCGGCGCCAGCCCCTCGGGGATCGGCGCCCGGTCGCCCGGCGTGCCGCCCTCCTCGCCCTCCGTCGCCAACGCGGGCTGCTCGCCCGGTACCGCCCGTTGCAGGTACGGCCCGTAGCGGCCCACCCGGACGACGACCTCGCGCCCCTCGTCGTCGGTGAAGAGCGGGATGGAGTTGACGCTGCGCGCGTCGATCTCGCTGAGGTTGTCGGTCACCAGTTTCTTCAGCCCGCCCGCGTGGGCGATGGTCTGGTCGCCGGCGCCGTTGGTGCTGCCGAAGTAGAAGGCGGTGAGGAAGTCGACCGCGGCGTGGTCACCGCCGGCGATCTCGTCCAGCTCGTTCTCCATGCTGGCGGTGAAGTCGTAGTCGATCAGGCGCGGGTAGTGCCGCTCCATCAACCCGATCACCGCGAAGGCCAGGAAGGACGGGATCATCGCCTGGCCGCGCTTGAACACGTACCCGCGGTCCTGGATGGTCTGCATGATCGACGCGTACGTCGACGGCCGGCCAATGCCCAGCTCTTCGAGGGCCTTGACCAGCGATGCCTCGGTGTAGCGCGACGGCGGCTGGGTGTGGTGGCCCTGGGCGGCCAACTCGTCGGCGGTGAGGGGTTGGTCCTTCACCAGGTTGGGCAGCCGGCGCTCGGCGTCCTCGGCCTCGGCGTTCTCGTCGTCGCTGGACTCGACGTACGCGCGCAGGAAGCCCGGGTCGGTGATGGTCTTGCCGGTCGCCCCGAAGTCGGCCTCCTCCTGCGCGGCCGTGACCGCGCGGATGCGCACCGACACGCTGGAGCCGACGGCGTCGGTCATCTGCGAGGCGATGGTGCGCCGCCAGATCAGCTCGTAGAGCTTGAACTCCTCGGCCGACAACTCCTTGGCGACCTCGCCGGGGGTGCGGAAGTTGTCCCCCGCCGGGCGGATCGCCTCGTGCGCCTCCTGCGCGTTCTTCACCTTGCCGGTGTAGCGGCGCGGCTCCGGCGGCACGCTGCGCTCGCCGTACAGCTCGACGATCTGCCGGCGGGCCGCGGCGATGGCGGTCTCCGACAGGTTCACCGAGTCGGTACGCATGTAGGTGATGTAGCCGTTCTCGTAGAGACGCTGCGCGGTGCGCATCGTCTGCTGTGACGAGAACCGCAGCTTGCGGGCCGCCTCCTGCTGCAGGGTGGAGGTGATGAACGGCGCGTACGGGCGGCGGCGGTAGGGCTTCTCCTCGACCCGGGTGACGGTGAACGGCCGCCCGTCGAGGCGGGCGGCGAGCCCGCGTGCGCCGCTCTCGTCGAGGTGCACCACGCCCGCCCCGGGCTTCACCCGGCCCGTGGTGGGCTCGAAGTCCTTGCCGGTGGCGATCCGGTCGCCGTTCAGCGCGACCAGGGTCGCGTGGAAGGTGCGCGGACCCTCGCCCGGGTTCGGCACCGCCAGGGTGGCGAGGATGTCCCAGTACTCGGCGGTGCGGAACGCCATCCGCTGCCGCTCCCGCTCGACCACGATCCGGGTCGCCACGGACTGCACCCGGCCCGCCGAGAGCTTCGGCATGACCTTCTTCCACAGCACCGGGGAGACCTCGTAGCCGTAGAGGCGGTCGAGGATGCGCCGGGCCTCCTGGGCGTCGACCAGATCCCGGTCGATCTCGCGCGGGTTGGCCACCGCGGCCTGGATCGCCGGCTTGGTGATCTCGTGGAAGACCATCCGCTTGACCGGGACCTTGGGCTTGAGCGTCTCCACAAGGTGCCAGGCGATCGCCTCGCCCTCGCGGTCCTCATCCGTCGCCAGGAGGATCTCGTCGACCTCCTTGGCGAGCTTGGTCAGCTTGTTGATCTGCTGCCGGCGGTCGGCGGAGACGACGTAGAGGGCGTGGAAGCCGTTGTCGACGTCCACCCCGAGCCGGGCCCACGGCTCACCCTTGTACTTCGCCGGCACGTCCGCGGCGTTGCGCGGCAGGTCGCGGACATGACCGAAGCTGGCCTCCACGACGTACCCCGGGCCGAGGTAGCCCGAGATCGTCTTGGCCTTCGCCGGTGACTCGACGATGACCAGACGGGTGGTTCCAGCGTTGCTCGGCACGTCTCTCCCCGACCTCACTCCTGCTTTTCGCCCGCTTCGGGCTGCTACTTCATGCCCGTTTCGGGCCGTGTTGCACCCACCGGACCACCGGCGGTCCGGATGTCCAACGTAACGCGCCGCCCGGGTTTCGGGTTTCGGGGGCGGCGATCAGCCCCGCCCGGCGTACGTTTTGGCCGGGGCCGCGCGGGCTTCACGGGCCGGACGGCGTCACCGTACACCGTGGGCAGGGCCGAAGGCGGATCACTGTGATGATGACGAACCCTCGGCCGAGACCCACCCGGCCGTTCTACCTTCCGCGCCGCCACCAGGCTGTCCCCGATCGGACAGCCCGCACCCCTTGACCCACCGACCGACTACCCCTTTGCCACCCTCTCGCCCCCGCGCCGCACACACTCATGATCCACTCGAACCGCGGCATTCTGGGCTGTCCCCGCAGCTGGACACCGCCGCTTCACCTCAGACGGAGTCGATCGTGGCC
>NZ_SMKN01000157.1 GCF_004348675.1 Micromonospora sp. KC606
GCATCGGGGTGGCCGCGCTGCGGGAGTTGCTGGACGCCGCCGCGGCGGCCGGCATGCACGCCGTCGTCGCCGACACCACCCGGGACAACGCGGGTGCCGTGAAAGTGCTTCGTAGGTGCGGAGCGAAACTGTTCGACAACGGCGACGCGGTACGCGCGGAAATCTCTCTGGACGCCACCCCGCCGGCCCTCTGACCCACCGCGCCGGCTGGATCCAGCGCCCTCGTCAGTGGGTCGGGGCGACGTCAAGCCACTCTGGCGCTCGCCGACCAGGCAACGGCCGATGGCGACCCGTCCCACCACCGCGCGGGCGGATGGCTGGGGTCAGGATTGATGGGTGGAGGCGTAGGCGGCCAGCCAGGCGACCTGGGCGGGGTCGAGGGAGGGGCGGACCCGACGGCGGGCGGTCGCCACGTGGACGGCGGTGACGGTGGACGCGGTCAGCGACTCCCGCATGGCCGCCAGCGCCGCCTCCCGCACCAGCGCCGCGCAGTCCGCCGCCGAGAAACCGGTCAGCTCCTCGCCGAGCGCGCCCAGGTCGACGTCCTCGGCGAGCGGCACCATCCGGGACGCGGCACGCAGGATCTCCGCGCGGGCCGGTCCGTCCGGCGGCGGCACATAGACCAGCCGTTCCAGCCGGCCGGGGCGCAGCAGCGCCGGGTCAACCAGATCGGGCCGGTTGGTCGCGCCGACCACCACCACGTGCCGCAGCGCCTCCATCCCGTCCAGCTCGGTCAGCAGCGCGGCGACCACCCGATCGGTGGTGCCCCCGTCGGTCGCCTGGCCGCGTACCGGGGCCAGGGCGTCCACCTCGTCGAGGAAGACCAGGGTGGGCGCGGCCTCGCGGGCGCGGCGGAACAGTTCCCGGACGGCCCGCTCGCTCTCACCCACCCACTTGGAGAGCAGTTCCGCGCCCTTGACCGACAGCACGTTCGCCCGGCCGGATCCGGCCAGCGCGGTCACCAGGTAGGTCTTGCCGCAGCCGGGCGGGCCGTAGAGCAGCACACCCCGGGGCGGCTGCACGCCCAGCCGGGCGAAGGTGTCCGGGTAGGTCAGCGGCCACAGCACCGACTCGGTGAGGGTCTTCTTCACCTCGACCAGGTCGCCGACGTCGTCCAGGGTGACCGAGGCCCGCTCCAGGGTGGAGGCCGCCATCGAGGTGGGCCGGACCACCTCCAGCGCGGCGGTGAAGTCGGCCATCGCCACCGTCGGCGTCCGCGCCGACTTCTGCCGCAGCGCCGCACGCATACCGGCCTCCCGCACCAGCGCCGCCAGGTCCGCCGCCACGAATCCCGGGGTCCGCCCGGCCACCTCGTCGAGGCGGACGTCCTCGGCCATCGGCACCTGTCGGGTCAGCACGTTCAGCTGCTCGCGGCGCAGCGCCGGGTCGGGCAGTGGCACGGTGATCCGCAGGGAGAGCAGATCCGGGGCTCGCAGTGCGGGGTCGACCGCCTCGGGGCGGGAGGTGGTGCAGATTACCGCCGCGCCGGACCGGACGGTCTCGGCGAGCACCTGCCGGAACACGGTGGCCAGCGGACCGGCGTCGTCGGCCGGGGCCAGCGCCTCCACGTCGGTGACCAGCAGCACGGCCGGCCCTTCGGCGCGTACCCCGGCGGCTGCTTCGCGCAGCCGGCGGGCCGCCGCGTCGTTGGTGAGCGCGGCCAGCTCAGGGGCCCAGAGCCGGCGAACCCGGGCGCCGACGGTCGCGGCGACGGCCCGGACCAGCGCCGACTTACCCGACCCGGCCGGCCCGCTGACCAGTACGCCCAGCGAGACGGTGGTGCCCAGCCGGCCCAGCACCTCACGGTGGTGGAAGCCGAGGTCGAGCAGCTCGGTGAGTTCCTCCGCCTGGGCACGGAGCCCGGGCAGCTCGTCCACCCGTGGCGCGTCGTCGGCGGTGCCCACTCCCACGGGGCCGGCTCCGGTCAGGCCGGCTCCGGTCGGGCCGGCTCCGGTCGGGCCGGCTTCGGCCGGGCCGGCTTCGGCCGGGCCGGCTTCGGTCGGGCCGGCTTCGGTCGGGCCGGCTTCGGTGGTGTCGTGTTCCCAGCCGACCACGGTGTCCATCGTGACCAGCGCGCCGTCGGCCGGCTCGGCCTCGACGACGGTGAGCAGGGTGCTCGTCCAGGCGTACCCGACGGTGTCGGCCAGGCTGCGGCGGGCGGCCGCCACCAGGGCGCGTGCGGAGGCGTCGGGAAGCACATCCTGCGGCAGGAGGGAGACGTCGTCGCCGGGGGTGACCATCTTGCCGAGCAGGGCCAGCCGGAGCATCTGCGGCGCCACCGCCGCGACGACCGGCACCGGGCCGGTCAGAGTCACCCGCCGGGCCTGGGTCACCGGAACGGGGGAGACCGTCACCTGCCCGCCGTCGCGCAGCGCCAGGTTGCCCAGGACCAGGTCGTCGGCGTAGAGCAGCGCGGTGCTCGCACCCGGCTCGGCGGGCGCGACGATCCCCGCGCTCACCCGCCGGCCCGCCAGTCGCACCGGGTCGCCGGGGCGCAGCGCGAGCGCGGTCAGCACCTCCGGGTGCAGCCGGACGACGCCCCGTCGGGCGTCCAGCGCGGCGGGACGCAGGCTCGCGGTGAGGGTCAGCTCCGGTTCGGCCACCGCCCGACACTAGCGGGCCGGGACATGCCCCGGCCCGTCCTCACCTGTCGCCGGTCAGCAGCGACGGATCGTGGCGGATCATCTCGGCCAGGCGGGCCGCCGAGTCGTCGGTGAGCCCGTCCGTGGCGGGTGCCCAGGCGGGCACCCTACGCCCCGACACCGGCCACGCCGGCGGGGGCGGGGCCGGATGGTCCGGTCCGACCGTCGCGCCGCTTCCCGTCCACTCGACCCGCAACGGGAACGTCCGTCCCTCGTACTCCACCCGCAGCGTCACGGAGAGACCAGGGTGGGCGTCCACCACCCGGCGGACCGCCTCGACGGCGTCCCGAACCGGGTCCCGATCGGGGCCCGGCCGGCCGTCGCCGGTCAGCTCACCCGGCCCGGGGCCGGCGGGACGCCCACCCCGCCCCGCCGCCGCCGAGGCGGCGGGCGACGGACTCCGGCCCGGGTCGTCGCCCGGGTCCCCCGCCCGGCGTCGCAACGCCTCCTCCCGGCGGGCCATCCGAGCCAGTGTCTCGTTCAGACCATTTCTCATCACGTCCCCCTCTCTGCTGGAGAACGGGTCGCGGCGACGAATGGTTCAGGTGCGCCTCACGCTGATCGCCCGGTCCAGCGCCCGGTCGAGGAGGACCAGCAGGGCGTCGCGTACCGACAGCCGGTCCCGGGCGTCGAACCGGACCAGCGGCACGTGGTCGCCGATGGCCAGCGCCCAGCGGATGGCGCGCAGGTCGTGGGCGATCCGGCCGTCGAAGGCGTTGACGCCGACCGCGAACGGCAGCCCGGCCCGCTCCAGGTAGTCGATCGCCGGATAGCCGTCGTCCAGCCGGGCACTGTCCACCACCACGAGCGCGCCGAGCGCGCCCCGGGCCAGGTCGTCCCACATGAACCCGAAACGGTCCTGACCGGGCGTGCCGAACAGGTAGAGCTTCAGGCTGCGGTCGATGGTGACGCAGCCGAAGTCCAACGCCACCGTGGTGGTGGTCTTCGTGCTCCGGCCACCCGCGTCGTCCACCCCGACTCCGGCGCTGGTCATCTCCGCCTCGGTGGTCAGCGGGGCGATCTCGGAGATCGCGCCGACCGTGGTGGTCTTGCCGACCCCGAAGCCCCCGGCGATGAGGATCTTCACCGGGACCGGTGGTCGGCCGGTCCCGGACCGTGGGGTCGGCGGCGGCACGGCGGCCGGTGGCACCGGGGGCCGGTACGGCGGTGGCGGCGCTGCGGGCCGGTGCGGTGGTGGTGGGGTCGCGTGCGCCGAGGGCGCGTCGGGGGCCGCTCCGCCCAACGGGGGACCGTAGCGGGCGGAGGCGCTGTTGGCGGCGAGCCCGCCCAGCGGGGTGACCGGCCAGTCAGGAGATCGCACGGAGTCCATCAATCACTCGCAGGATGAGGTCGGGTTCGGGGATGTCCTCGACTTCCCCGACGTGCACGTCGAGGTGACCGGCGGCCCGGAGGTCGCCGACCAGGACCCGGGTCACGCCGAAGTGCAGCCGTGCCCGGGCGGATATCTCCGCGACCGAGGTCGGCTCGGCGCAGAGCGCGATGATCGCCCTAAGTTCCGGGGCCAGGCCGGCAGTCGGCGAGCCGTCCCCACGGCGTGCGGTCACCTGGGTCTCCAGGCCGATCGCCGGGTCGGCGCCCGCGACCCGCCCGGCGGTGAGCACGAACGGGCGGGGCCCGGCCGGCCGGTCGGCGTTCGGTTCGGGCGTCGGCGTCGCCGCCCGGGCGTGCTCACCGGGCGGCTCCGGCGTCCGCAGGTAGGGCCGGATCCGGACCAGCGGTTCCGGATCCGGTTCCCCGCCGGCGGCCTGCCGAGTCATTGCTGTACGGCGTTCTTCAACTCGGCGATCAGTCTGGGTGTGAGCGCGCCGCCGGCCCGTCCGGCGAAGAGAGTCATCTCGTACGCCACGGTGCCCAGGTTGGCCGTCCGGTCGGCGACGACGCCGAGCACCGAGCCGGCGCTGATCGCGCTGATCAGCAGGTACCCGTCGGCCATGTCGACGATCACCCGATTCAGACCGCCGAGGGCGTACCAGCTCGCCGCGCCGCTGGCCAGGCTCGTCATTCCGGATACCACCGCGGCGAGGCGTTCGGCGTTGGAGCGGTCCTTGATCGCCGACATCGCCATCAGGAGACCGTCCGACGAAACGGCGATCGCCTCCAGCACCCCGGCGGTGCTGGAGGTGAACGAGTCCAGCAGCCAGTTGAAGGTACGCGCCTCCGGGCTGAGCTGCGGGCCGGGCGCGCGGTCGACGTTCTCGTGCAGGTACGGGCTGGTCACCGTGATGATCCTTCTTGGTTGGGGCGGTGTTCGGTACTGACGTGGCGCAGAGCGCGGGCGACGCCCGCCTCGAACTCCGCGATGCGGTCGCGGACCTCATTCGGATCCTGGGGCCGCGCGACAGCCGGCGCGATCCGCGGCTGTGCGCCGGCCAGGCTCGCTCCGGGGACCCGCCGGGCGAGCCGTGGCGGGTTCGTGCCCGCGCCGGCCGGCGGTCCGGGGTGGGTCTGCTCGGCCCGGCGTACCCCCGACTGGAACTGCTCGACCAGGGCCCGTGCGGCCTCCGGGTCGGCGCTGGCAGCGTCGGCCGGGCCAGCCGTCGGCCCGGCCGGCAGCAGACTCGCCCCCGGCACCCGCTGCCGGATTGTGGGTGCTCCGGCGGGTGCGTCCGAGCCGACCGGCGGCCCGGCCGGCGCCGACGGCGCGGGGTGCGGCGGGACCGGCGGCGCGGTGGCCGTCGGGACCAGCGGCGCGGGGTGCGGCGGGATCAGGGCAACCGGATGGTGACCGGCCACCGGTGCGTCCGGGCCCGCGAACCACCACGCGGTCGTCCCGCCGGAGGTGGCCGTCGGCTCGTCGGCCTGCTGGACCGGCTGACCGGTCGGCAGGAGGGTGATCGTCTCGTCGGGCGCGGCCGTCGGCTCGCCGCCCTGCCGGCCGGTCGGCGGGGACGTGGTCGTCCCGGCCGGGGTCGCCCCGGTGCCCGCGCCGAAGGCGTCCCAGGACCGCGCGGAGGCCATACTGTGGGTGGCCCGGGTCAGCAACGCGGGATCGAAGGCGGGCGCGGGCGTGCCGACCGGCCGGGCCGGCGGCGCGGCGGACAGCTCACGACCCGACCGGGCCGGCTCGATCGCCCCCGGCGTGCGCCGGTCTCTCGTCGGCACGGCGGCCTGCGCGGAGGTCACGCCCACCCGGTCGGGCCGGCGCAGCACCAGCAGCGACTGCGGTATCTCCAGCCGGGCGGTCACCCCGCCCCCGGGAGTGTGGGTCAGCTCGACCGACCAGCCGTGCCGGCGGGCCAGCCGGCCGACCACGAAGAGGCCGAGCACCTCGGTCGGAGCCAGGTCCAGCCGCTCCCGACGGGCCAACCGGGCATTCTCCTCGGCCAGCCGCTCCTCGGTCATGCCGATGCCGCCGTCCGCCACGGCGAGCAGGGCGCCGATCCCGGTCACCTCGCCGGACACCGTCACCCGGGTGTGCGGTGGCGAGAACACGGTGGCGTTCTCCATCAGCTCGGCCAGCGCCAGCACCAGGTCGCCCACGATCGCGGGCGCCGCGGACACCCCGGATGGCACCCGTACGTCCACCCGGGTGTAGTCCTCGATCTCTCCCAGCGCCAGCCGCACCACGTCGGCCAGCGGCACCGGGGCGACGTGGCCGTCGTCGCCGGTGCCGCCGGAGAGCACCATCAGGCTGCCCGCGCTGCGGCGCAGGCGGCTGGAGATGTGGTCCAGCCGGTAGAGGTGTTCCAGCCGACCGGGGTCGGTCTCCTGCCGTTCCAGCCGGTCGATGAGCGCGATCTGCCGGCCGACCAGGTTCTGGGTACGGCGTCCCACGTGGCCGAACATCTGGGCCACGTTGCGTCGGCCGGCCACCTGCCGCTCCACCAACCGGGCGGCGGTGTTCTGCACCCGTTCGAAGGCGCGGGCCAGATCGCCGATCTCGTCCTGGGCGCGGACGTCGACCGGGTCGAGACGTACCGGCGGGGCGCTGTCGAACTCGTCGTCGGCCACCTGGGTCAGCTCGGCCTCGGCGACCCGGGCGACCCGGTCGGCGGAGCGGGTGAGCCGGGTCAGCGGCCGGGCGACAGTGCGGGCCACGGCCATGCTCAGCAACACCACGGTCAGCAGCACCAGGGCGGCGGTGCCGCCCACCAGCCAGGCCACGGCCAGTGCCCGTTGCCGTTCGGCGCGGGTCTGCTCGATCACGTCGGCGGCGATCTTCTTCTCCACGAACTGCCCGAAGGTGATCATCGAGCGGGCCGAGGGGAACATCACGTCCAGCGGCACGTGCCGGACGGCGGCGATCGGGTCGCGGGCGCTGTCGGACTGGAAGGTGGGGCTGCCCCGGGCGGCCACCGCCGCGTCGTTGAGCAACGCCAGCTTGTACTGCTCGGCGGTGATCATGCGACGGAACCGCTGGCTGTCCACCTGGAGCGCGGCCATGTTGGCGACGTACGCGGCCGCGATCCTCGGGTCCGAGGTGGCCTTGACCAGCACGATCAGGGCGGCGGCCACGCCCAGCCTCTCGTCGGCGCGCATCAGCCCGTCGAGCGCGACGACCTGCCGCCCGACCGAGGTGTCGGTGTCGGCCCGAAACGGCAGCCGCAGCGCCTCGATCAGCGCCATGTTGATCGGGCCGAACGCCTCCATGACCTGACTCGGGCTCGTGGACCCGGTGAGCACGTGGGGACGCAGTTCGGCGAGCCTGCGGACCCCGTCCAGGGCGGCGCGGAGGTCGGCCGAGAGTTGGTCGCCCAGTTCGGCGTGGAGGTCGGCGACCTGGTCGTCCACCGCCGCCGACTTCTGCACCAGCTCGCTGCGGGACACCCGACCGAGCAGCAGCCCGACGGAGAGGAAGCGTTCCTGTTGCAGATCCTGGACCAGGCTACCGACCCGGTTGGCGAGCCGGACGGCCTCGGAGGTGTCGGTGGCCCGCCGGGCCTCCGACACCCGGTCGAGCACCACCGGCACGGCCAACCCGACCATGCTCAGTAGCGGGATGATCACCAGGACCGCCAACTTGCCCCGGATCCGGAGCTTACCGAGCAGCATCGGAGGTCTCCCACGGGTCGGTGCCGCCGTGCTGGCCCAGCCCGGTGGGTTGGAGTAGCCGATGGTCCTCGGGGCTCAGGCCGCGCGACGCCAGGGCTCCGGCCGTGCCGGAGGCGCGAGGGCCGGTGGACGGCTGCCAGCCGGAGCCCGTGCCCGGCTGCCCACCGGGCCCCGCTTCGGTGCCGAGGCGGGACTCGGCATCCCGCCGCCGCGCCCGGCGGAACGCGCCCACCAGCACGCGGATCAGGATCAGCACGAGCAGCGCCGCCACGGCGGCGCTGCCGGCGGCGATCCACCGCTCCCGGTCGTACCCGTCGATCCGGTCGACCAGCTGCGCGTCGAGCTGGTCGAGGATGACCGGCTGGAGTTGCCGGGCGGCGGACTGGGCGTTGGCGCGGGCGGCGCCGACCTGGGCCGGGTCGGCGAGGCTGGTGCGGGAGCCGGGCTCGGGCGCGGAGTATGCGGCGAGCGCCTCGACGGCCCGCTGGTAGGTGTCGAGCGGGGCGAGCACCGTGGCGCCGAGATCCGTGCGCTCCGAGTTGCCCACCGCCGCGCGCAGGTCAGCGACCAGGTCGGACGCGGCGCCGAGGGCGATGATCCGTGCCTCGGCCAGCTCGCCGAGGGTGCGGGTGGCCTGACTGGCGGGGCGGGTGGCGGCCAGGACGGTGAGGTCGGCGAGGCGGCCGGCGGCGACCAGCGCGGTCGGCAGGTCACGACCGACGCCGTCCTGGAGGAAGAACGAGTCCTCTTCCGGGTCGCGCACCAGCCCGGAACTCTCCCGCACCTTGCGGTACAGGGCCAGCAGCAGGTCGGTGACCTCGCTGTACGCGGTGTAGGCGGCCTCCCGGTCGGTGAGCCTCTTCTCGGGCAGCGCCTCCAGTTTGGCGCGCAGGCCCGACCACCGTTCCTGGCTCCGCAGCTCGCCACCGATGCGCAGGTCGACCTGGGTAACCCGCTCGACCGCCCGGTCGAGCGACTCGGGGGAGGCGGGTCGGCCGGCGACGGCGGCGGACTGGGCCTCGACCAGCGCCTCGGTGACCGGGGCGAGCACGCGCAGGTACTCGATGCCGAGTCGTTCCCGGGTGGCGAGGTCCCGGTCGTCTCCGGTGCGCCCGTAGGCCTGGACGAAAAGCGCCGCCACCGGCGCCAGCAGCGCCAGGACGAGTACCAGCGGCAGCAGGCGGCCCGGGACGGAGGGTCGTCGACGGACCCGCTGGGTGGGGACTGTCATGGGGTGGGTCTCCTCCGGCGACGAGCGGGTGTCTCCTGTCCGGTGCTGGGGGTCGCCGACGCAGTCCCGTGCACCGGACCGGAAAAGTATCTGACCGGGTCGTCGGCGGTGCCATCGGTCCACTGTCCTTTTCACGTCATAGTCCGCGATGTCACCGAGTGTTGGTCGACCGGTCACTTCTGGCAAAGAGGTGCTTGGTGTCCTGATGGGGTCTGCGGGGAATTCGGGCGATAGTCGAAATTCCCGCGATCCGAAGTCATTGGGCTGGGAATTGTCTGGACGCGAGTCGGTCGACCATGCCGTAGCGTCGATTGGACGGCACGAGCCTGCCGGATGGAGGATCCCAGCCAACGCTCAGGAACCCCGCCGTACCGTTGCCGCATGACATCACCGCTGTCGGCCGTGCGGCTGAAGCGCATCCTGGGCAGCCGACGCCGGATCGTTGCCGCGTCGACCGCCGTCGTGCTGCTGGCCGCCGCCGTGGCCTGGGCGGCCCGACCGGATCGGCCCAACTTCCGTACCGAGTCAGCCATGGTGACCGTCCAGTCCGGACCGCGCGGTGGCGAGCCGGTCGCGCTGGACACGACGCTCTGGCTGCCCGACGGCGCCTCGGCCGACGATCCGGTGCCGGCGGTGCTCCTGGCGCACGGCTTCGGCGGCACGAAGGAATCCGTCCGCACCGACGCCGAGGACCTGGTCACCCGGGGCTATGCCGTGCTGACCTGGACGGCGCGCGGCTTCGGCCGCAGCGGCGGGCAGATCCACCTTGACCACCCCGACTACGAGGTACGGGACGCGCAGCGGCTGTTGGACCGGCTCGCCGCGCGGCCGGAGATCCGGACCGACGCCGCCGGCGACCCCCGGGTCGGTGTGGTCGGCGGCTCGTACGGCGGCGGCCTCGCCCTGCTGCTGGCCGCCCAGGACCAGCGGGTCGACGCGATCGTCCCGATGATCACCTGGAACGACCTGTCCCGGGCCTTCCTTCCGGAGAACACCGGCCGGCCGGCCACCGAGGGCGTGTTCAAGAAGGGCTGGGCCGGCATCTTCTTCGGCGGTGGCGGAAGCGTCGGCGCCGGCCCGGCCGGGATCTCCGGCGCTACCGCCGTCCCGCCGGAGGGGCTCCCCGCGTCGCCCAGCCCGTCCGGGCCGGCACCCGGGGTGGGGTCGGAGACCGGCGCGGGGCGGTCCCCCGCCGGGGCCGTCGACCCGTCCTGCGGGCGGTTCGCCGCGGACGTCTGCGCCGCGTACCTGCGGATCGCCACCACCGGCCGAGCCGACCAGGCCGCCGTGGACCTGCTGCGCCGCTCCTCTCCGGCCGGCGTGCTCGACCGGATCAAGGCGCCGACCCTGCTGGTGCAGGGCGAGGCGGACACCCTCTTCCCGCTGACCGAGGCGGACGCGAACGCGCGCGGTATCGCCGCCGCCGGCACCCCGGTGCGGGTCGCCTGGTTCACCGGCGGCCACGACGGCGGCGCGGGGCCGACCAGCGACTCCGACCGGGTGAAGTTCCTCACCGCGCAGTGGCTCGACCACTACGTCAAGGGCGAGGGGGAGGCACCCGGTGACGACTTCACCTTCTCCCGGATCGCCGGCTTCGACGCGCTCGACCGGGGGCTGGTGGCCACCGGGTACCGCACCACCGACTACCCGGGCCTCGCCGGTCAGGCCCGCCGGGAGGTGGCGGTGGCCGGTCCGGCCCAGCCGGTCGCCAACCCGCCCGCCGGCAACCCGGCCGCGATCTCCGCGGTGCCGTTCGCCGGGGCGCTCAGCTCGCTGCTCGACGGGGTGGCCGGCGACATCCCCGGCCAGCACGCCCGCTTCGAGTCCGCGCCACTGGACGAGGCGGTCGACGTGGTCGGCGCGCCCACCGTCTCGATCCGGGCGGCCTCGCCGACCGGCGAGGCCGTGCTCTTCGTCAAGCTCTACGACGTCGGCCCGAACGGCGCGGCCACCCTCCCCTCCGGGCTGGTCGCCCCGGTCCGGCTCACCGGCCTGCCGGCGAGCATCGACGCCGCGCGACCGGTCCAGGTCACCCTGCCGGCGATCGTCCGCCGGATCGAGGCCGGGCACCGGCTGCGGCTCGTCGTCGCCACCTCCGACCAGGCGTACGCCACGCCCGTGGAGCCGGCCGTGTACACCATCGCCGCGGGCGACGCGCCGCTGGCGCTGCCGACCGTGGACGCCGCGCCGATCCCCACCTCCGCCACCGTCTGGCGCTGGGTGCTGCTCGGGCTGCTCGCCGCCATCGCGGTCGGGCTCGTGGTGGTCGTCGCGGTCGCCCGCCGCCGGCACCGCCGCCAGGACGACTCCGTGCACCCGGAGTACGCGGGCGTCCCGCTCGCCGTCCGTGAGCTGCGCAAGGAGTACGCCGACGGCTTCGTCGCCGTGTCCCGGGTGGACTTCGAGGTGCACCCCGGCCAGGTGGTCGGCCTGCTCGGGCCGAACGGCGCCGGCAAGACCACCACGCTGCGGGTGCTGATGGGGTTGACCCAGCCGACCGCCGGCGAGATCTACGTCTTCGGGCACCGGTTGGTGCCCGGGTCGCCGGTGCTGTCGCGGATCGGCGCGCTGGTGGAGGGGCCCGGCTTCCTGCCCCACCTGTCCGGTTTTGAGAACCTGAAGGCGTACTGGCGGGCCACCGGGCGGCCGTGGGAGGACGCGCACTTCGACGAGGCGCTGGAGATCGCCGGCCTGGGCGCGTCGGTGCACCGGCGGACGAAGAACTACAGCCACGGCATGCGGCAGCGGCTGGCCATCGCGCAGGCGATGCTCGGCCTGCCGGAGCTGCTGGTGCTCGACGAGCCGACCGACGGTCTGGACCCCCCGCAGATCGCCGAGATGCGCCGGGTGCTCCAGCGGTACGCCACCGACGGCCGGGCCGTGCTGGTCTCCAGCCACCTGCTCGCCGAGGTGGAGCAGACCTGCACGCACGCGGTGGTGGTCAACAAGGGGAGGATCGTGGCGTCCGGCCTGGTCGGGGAGATCGTCGGCGATTCGCCGAGCGTGCTGTTCGAGGTGTCCGACCCAACCGCGGCCCGGGAGGTGCTCGGCCGGCTCGACGGGGTCCGGGTGCTGCCCGACGGCGACGGCCAGCTGGTGGTGGACACCAACGGCACCGCGCGCAGCGAGGTGGTGGCCGAGCTGGTGCGGGCCGGCGTGGGGGTGGACCGGGTGGTGCCGCGGCGTCGCCTGGAGGACGCGTTCCTCGCCCTGGTGGGCGAGAACTCTCGGGGAAGCGGGGACCGGTGATGGCCGACTCTACTGTCGAGACGACTTCGGGCGCGGGTTCGGCCGGGGTGACCGGGCGGGCCGGGGCGACGGGCACGGTCGTCCGGGGCGGGGCGGCGGCCGGTTACCGCCCGTCGGCGACCATGCCGTTCGTGGCCGAGTTCCGTCGGCAGGCGTCGCGGCGGCGTACCCAGCTGGCGCTCGGGTTCATGGTGCTGCTGCCGTTGATCATTCTGGTCGCGTTCCAGTTCGGCTCCGGCGACGACGACCGGGACGGGCAGGGTGAGTTCTCCAGCCTGGCCGACCTGGCCACCTCGGGCGGGTTGAACTTCACCCTCTTCTCGATCCTGGTCTCGGCGTCCTTCCTGCTGGTCGTGGTGGTGGCCCTGTTCTGCGGGGACACCGTGGCCAGCGAGGCGAGCTGGGGCAGCCTGCGTTACCTGCTGGCCGTGCCGGTGCCCCGGGCTCGGCTGCTCACGGTGAAGTTGCTGGTCGCGCTCGCGTACTCGGTGTTGGCCCTGCTGCTGCTCGCCGGCACGGCCCTGCTGGCCGGCACCCTGCGGTACGGCTGGGCGCCGCTGTCCAGCCAGGTGGCCGCCGAGCTGACGCCGGGCGAGGGGGTGTTGCGGCTGCTGGCGGTGCTCGGCTACCTGGCGGTCGTACTGCTGGTGGTGGCCGGGCTGGCGTTCCTGCTGTCGGTGATCACGGACGCCGCGCTCGGCGCGGTCGGGGGCGCGGTGTTGCTGTGGATCCTGTCCAGCATCCTGGACCAGATCACCGCGCTCGGTGCGCTGCGTTCCTTCCTGCCGACCCACTACAGCACCGCCTGGCTGGGGTTGCTCTCCACCCCGATGCAGACCGACGACGTGGTGCGGGGCGCGATCTCGGCAGTGAGCTACGCGACGGTCTTCTGGGCGCTGGCCTTCTGGCGCTTCACCCGCAAGGACATCACCAGCTGAGCTGCCGCCCCTGACGCGCGGAGATCGTGAAAGGAAACGGCCCCCCGGTTTGCGGCGTGTCGCGGTGTCCCGGCGCCGGGACACCGCGACACGCCGCAAACCTCTCGGAGGGCCACGGCTCTCTACGCCGTGCAGGGG
>NZ_SMKN01000158.1 GCF_004348675.1 Micromonospora sp. KC606
GCGCCCGCCCCACCGGCGATCACCGTGTAGATCAGGGCCGGCACGATCACCCCACCGGCCGCGGCGGCCACCGGCACCGCCGCCCGGCGCGGATCGCGCAGGTCACCGGCGACGAACTCACGCTTGAGCTCCAGCCCGGCGACGAAGAAGAAAATCGCCAGCAGTCCGTCGGCGGCCCAGGTGGCGAGGCTCAGGTCCAGGTGCAGCGACGCCGGGCCGAGCCGAACGCTCCGCAGCGACTCGTACCCCTCGGACCAGGGTGAGTTCGACCAGATCAGGGCCAGCAACGCACCGACGAGCAGAAGCGCCCCACCCACCGTCTCCCTCCGCAGAATGGCGGAGATGCGGCGGGTCTCGCCCCAGGATCGGCGGGCGAACAGGCGGGGGCGGCGCCGGGTGGCGTCGGTCACGTAAACTCCTCGTCGGGCAGGGGGACGCGTTCATTCATCGCCGACCAGACTTCCCGGCACACCTGGTCCAACCCTATCCGGCCCCGCGGCGGGTCGCCCGGCGCGCCCATCCGAGGTCAGGCGCGTCACCTAGTACCCGGCCGCCGCACGCCGAACCATCCGCCGGGCCTCGTTCCTGGACACTCCGGTGGCCCGCAGCAGGTCGTTGGCGGCCGTGCGAAGCTGCGAGACGACGATCGTGCCGGAGAACCCCATCTCCTGCCGGCAGGCCGCACCGGCCGCCCGCACGGCGGCGAGTACCCGCTCCCGGGCCCGCACCGGCTCCCTCGCGGGAGGAACTCCCGGTGCAGCAACCGCACCGCCTCACCGAAGTACTCCACGGCCGAGGGCAGGCCGGCGGGCACCGGCTCACCCGCCCGCAACGCCGCGCCGATGCGACGGACCAGGGTACGGCTGTTGCGGAAGGCCCGTTCCATGTGCTCGGCGCCGGCCCGGTACGCGGCCAACGCCCGGCGCCGGCGCCACCACAGCGGGGAGAGCCGCACCACCTCCTCCGCCGCGCCGACGATCTCACTGAGCCGGGTCAGCTCCGGCTCGACGGCCCGCATCCGGTCGAGCACCCGCTCGGCCCGTTCGGCGTCGCCGGTGGCCAGCGCCGCCGCCGATTCCGTCATCTCCCGGGCGAAGAGGTCCAGGGCGGGATCGGCGACCCGCCGAACGGTGCGGGTCGGGTTGAGCGGGGCGAGCACGAGCGCCACGAACAGACCCACCACTCCCCCCGGCCAGGGCGTTGGCCGTCCGGCGCAGTTCCAGGTGGGGCGCGGTGGGGGTGAGCGTGGCGACCAGCGCCGCCGTGACGCCGGCCTGCGTCGTCAGCGCCCCGCTGCCGCGCACCAGCACGGCGGCGGTGACCGCCAGGAAGACGACCACACCGGTCTGCCACGGGCCGGTGCCGACGAGCCCGATGAGCACATCGCCGACCAGGATGCCGAGGAGCACGCCGCCGATCAGTTCGAGGGCGCGGCGGGCCCGGTCGTTCAGCGCCGCGGCGATCACACCGACCGCCGCCGCCGGGGCGAACGTGGGCTCCCGGTTGCCGAACACCTCCCGTGCCACCACCCAGGCCAGCGCGGCTGCCAGGCCGGCCTGGACGGCGACGATGAGGTACAACCGGAGCAGTCGGTAGTCTCCCGGCCGCAACCGACCAGCCGGTCCCGCAGCCGCCGCGGCCAGCCCGTCCCCGCCCCGGTGCCCACGGTGCGGTCACCCGCCGACGTCCGGGGCGGCGGGCTCCGGATGGGCCATGGTGCCGGTCAACGCGACCACTCCGGGGAGCCGGGTGTCCTGGCGCAGGAACTGCACCACCACCGGCACCGGTGAGCGCAGCACCAGCCCGTACGGCCGGTCCAACCGGACCGCCTCCGGGTCGACCAGGTCGTTCACCCGAACGTGCCGGACGCGCCGGGCAGCCACCGGAATCAGGTACGGCCCGACCGGCTCGGCGTCGGTGTAGTACACGTGGACCCGCACATCGGCCCGGTCGTCGGTGGCGTTGAGCACGCAGAGCTGGTCGAAGCCGGAGAACTCCGGTTCCGGCCCGGATGTGGGAAAGGGGATGTGACCGCCCGGCACGACCCACACCCGGGCACCCACCGGGCCCATCACCCCTCCACCAGCAGTCGGGACAGGTCGGGGGTGAGGAACACCCCGTCCGGGTCGAGTTGCCGCCGCACCGCCTGGAAGTCGTCCCAGTGGGGGTAGAGCGGACGCAGGTCCCGCGCGGTCAACCAGTGCTTCTTGCCCCAGTGCGGCCGCCCGCCGTACTGCCGGAAAACGGCCTCCATGTCCTGGAAGTACTCCTCGTACGGCAGGCCGGCGTTCTGCAGGCAGGCGATGGTGGTGGTCGGCCGGCCGTGGGCGTTGCTCAGCCAGATGTCGTCGGGCGCGATGGTGCGCACCAGCACCCGCCACGCCGTCAACCGGCGGTGCCGTTCCCGGATTCGGCGACGAACCTCGGCGAAACAGGCATGGAACGCCTCCGTCGGCAGCATGTACTCGATCTCCTCGAAGCGCAGCTCCCGGTGCCGGGGGATGGTGCGATGGGTGGGCCCCACCTGCATCTCCCGCGGCACCGCACCCGCCCCCGACGACGCGCCCCGAGGGCTGGGCCACGTGGGCCGCTGAACTGCCTCGTCCTCCCGGTTCATCGTGCGGATCTGGGTCAGGTCGCTGCGCGGATACCAGTAGAAGTCCATGTTGCGGTTGGTGTGCTGCAACTCGGCCAAGTGGTTCAGCGTCCAGTCCACGCGCGCGCACCACACACGCCGCCGCAGCTGGTAGCGGGGCTGCACATCGAGGGTGAGCTGGGTCAGCACGCCCAGGGCGCCCAGCGACAGCCGCACCGCCGGCAGCAGCTGCGGGTTGCGCTGCGCCGAGACGTCCAACACGTCACCGGTGCCGGTGACCAGCCGTACCCCGGCCACCTGGGTCGACAGGTTGCCGAAGCCCAGCCCGGTGCCGTGGGTGCCGGTGGCGGTGGCCCCGGCGATCGACTGGTAGTCGACGTCGCCCAGGTTGTCCATGGCCAGCCCCGCGTCGTAGAGGCCCTCACCGAGGGCCTTGAGCCTGGTGCCGGCGAGGACGGTGGCGAGGTCGCCGTCCTCGTGCACCAACCCGGCGAGGCGGTCGAGACTGACCAGGATCCCGTCGGTTCGCACCAGCGGGCTCGACGAGTGGCCGGAGCCGACGGGACGGATCTTCGCCCCGGACTCCCGGGCCCGCGTCACCACTCGCCGCACCTCGTTCTCGTCGGCCGGTTCGGCGAACTCGCCGGGAGTGAAGGCGAGGCTGCCGGACCAGTTGACGAACTGCCGCGCCACGCGGCCCCCTTCCGTCCTCGGACACCGCGACTACCCGCCGCCGGGGCGGGTAGTCGCCGAGCCGACGACCGGACGTACCCCGGGGGTGACGATGGAGCAGGCGTGGTTGGTCGTCCTCGCGGTGCTGGCGTGGCTGGCGGTCGGCCTGGTCACCGCGGCCGTCTTCGTCATCCGCGGCGGCCACCGCAGCCTGCTGTGGTATCTGGTCGGCGGCCTGCTCGGGCCGGTCTTCGTGCCCATCGCGATCGAACGCGGCCGGGCCGGCACCCGACGGGTCGAGGTGCGCTCCCGCCCACCCTCGGGCCGCCGCGACGGGCTGCGGGTCCTGGTCGGGGTGGACGGCTCGGCCGACTCCGACCGGGCCCTGCACTCCGTCGTCCGCGCGCTGGCCGGCACCGCCAGCGACCTGGTGCTCGTCACCGTCACCAGCCCCGACCTCGGCGACGTCGAGGCGGCCGAGGAGGACCGGCGGGCCCGCCGGCTGCTCGACGAGCGGGTCGCCCGACTGCCGGCGGCGCTGCCCGAGCCGAGCACGGAGATCGTCACCGGCCATCCGGTGGACGCGTTACTGGCGGTCGCCGAGACCCGCGACGCCGACCTGATCGTCGTCGGGCGTGGCGGGCATGGGCTGGGTCAACGGCTGCTCGGCGACGTGGCCGAGGAGATGGCGCACCGCTCGCGCCGCCCGGTGTTGCTCGGCGGCCTGCCCGACCGCTGAGGTTCCGTGGGGTTTCCGTCCCCGCCCCGACGGGAAGATCCGGATGACCCACGAGCACATCACCGGCGACCGCTGGCCCACCAAACCGGAACGCAACGCCCGACTGCGGGAGTGCGTCGACGTCATCCGCGCCCTGTTCGCCGGTGAGTGCGTCACCCACCACGGCCTGGTCACGGTCGACCGGGCGGAGCTGTGGACCCGGCCGGAGCAGCCGCCGCCGCTCTACGCCGCCGCCGTCACCCCGGCCACCGCCGCCTGGGCGGCCTCCTGGGCCGACGGGCTGATCACCATCAACCAGGGGTCGCCGAGGTACGCCGGGTCTTCGACGCCTACCGTGACGCCGGCGGTCGCGGCCCCCTGCTGCTCCAGGTGCACCTGTGCTGGGCTCCCGACGAGGACACCGCCCTGCGGACCGCGCACGAGCAGTGGCGTCCGGCGATCCTCGGCAGCGACGTGGGCTGGGACCTGGCCACCCCGGCGGACCTCGCCGAGGCGACCGCCTACGTACGGCCCGAGGACATGTGGGCGCACGTGCTGGTCTCCGCCGACCCCGCCCGGCACGTCGCCTGGCTGCGGGAGTACGCCCAGCTGGGCGTCGACGAGTTGTACCTGCACCACGTGGGACGCGATCAGCAGCGGTTCCTCGACGTGTTCGGCGGCCACGTCCTGCCGGAGCTGACATGAGCGTTCCACCGATCGACGGGTACGCCTTCCTCTCCGACACGCACACCTCGGCGCTGGTCGGGCCGGACGGGGCGGTCGAGTGGTGCTGCGTCCCGAACTTCGAGGGCGACGCGGTCTTCGCCCGCCTGCTCGACCGCCGGCGCGGCGGCGCGTGGTCGTGGACGGTGGCGGGGTGCGCCGAACCCGACCGGCGGTACCTGCCGGGGACGCTGGTGCTGGAGAGCCGGCACCGTGCCCCGGGCGGAGTCGCGGTCGGGCACGATTTCCTCGCCGTCCGCCCCGGCGACGCCACCCGCCCGATTCGCGCGGAGAAGCAGGAAGTGCAGGTAACGACTGCCCTCCTCGGCGTGTCCTAGTCGGAACAGGGCGAGCAGCAGCAGGGCCGCGTCGCGGTGCCAGGTGTAGCGGTAGTCCCAGTTGCGGACCGGGCGACCCGCAAGCCCCGACGGATCGGTGGACCGAGGCCCGGGACGCCCTGCGTGCCGAGATCCTCGACCGCGGGTACGACGAGACCGTCGGCAGCTTCGTGATGGCGTACGAGTGCACCGACCTGGACGCCTCGCTGTTGCGCATCCCGCTGGTCGGCTTCCTGCGGGGTGACGACCCACGGATGCTCGCCACCATCGACCGGATCCGCGAAGAGTTGGGCGTGGGGCCCGGCCTGCTCCGGCGCTACCGGATCGACGACGGGCTTCCCGGCGGGGAGGGCGCGTTCCTGCTCTGCTGCTTCGAGCTGGTCTCCGCGCTCGTGCTCGCCGGGCGGCACGACGAGGCCCGGGAGGTGTTCGACCAGCTGCGCGGGTACGCCGGCCCGCTGGACCTCTACGCCGAACAGCTCGCCCCCGACGGCACCACGCCGGTGGCTGACCGAACCTGGACCGGGACACGTCGACGCCCGGCCGGTGGACCTCCGGCCGGGCGTCGAGGGCGATGCGTCAGATGCTGAGCTTCTGCCCCGGGAAGATGAGACCCGGGTCGGCACCGACGACACTGCGGTTGCGCTCGTACAGCGCCTTCCAGCCGCCGGAGACCTTGCGGGCCTCGGCGATCTCGGACAGGGTGTCCCCCGGCCGCACCACGTAGCTGCCCCCGCTGGTCACCGGGGCGCGGCGCGGCTGGTTGCGGGTGCTGCGCTGCTCATCCCGCGACGACCGCTGAGCGGTCGACGTGGTCTGCTTACGGGACTGCGAGCGCTGCGCCGACTGCGACGACTTCTCCTTCTTCGGGGCGTAGCTCTTGGTGGAGCCGCCCTTCTTGCCGCAGGTCGGCCAGGCCCCGATGCCCTGGCCCTTGAGCACCTTCTCGGCGACCGCGATCTGCTCGCTCCGGCTGGCCAGGTCGGCTCGGGCGGCGTACTTCTTGCCGCCGTAGCCGGCCCAGGTGCTCTGGGAGAACTGCAGGCCACCGTAGTAGCCGTTGCCGGTGTTGATGTGCCAGTTGCCGCTGGACTCGCACTGGGCGATCGCGTCCCAGTTGACGCTGGCGGCGCTCGCCGGCGAGGCCGGTGCCAGCACGGCGGCGACCCCGGTGACCGCACCGACGGCGAGAGTGCCGACAGCGATGCGGCGCGAGCTGACCCGTCGATGACGGGCGACGTATGCAGTTGCCATCTGTGATCCTCCACGCCGACGAGGTGAGCTGTCGGGTTCGGGCCGAGGAGCCCGGCCGCCGTGGCGGCTTCACCCCGAGGTGACGTGCACCGAGGAACGTGGGTCCCCCGCTCCATGCCCGGGTGACTGTGGCCGCGACCGGCGGCATGGATTAGGCGTAACCGGCCACGGTGTCCGCGATCGCGGACTCCAACGACGTTAGGAAGTGTTTTGGCTGATCGCCCACCTGTTGAGAGGTTCTTCACCCGGTCAGGCGAGGACTTCGGGCCTCCGCTTGCGAAGTACAGGCCGCCGTGCACAATGCCCGGTCACCTCGATCCGGCAACACACGGTGACAGATCGACTCCTGACCGCTGACGATTTCCCCGGCTCGGTGAGGGCGGTCGGTGACCGTCTCACCCCGACATGTCACCGCCCATTCTGGTCCACGGCGGGAGCGGCCTCTCTGGCGGACAAAAAGGCCGCGCGGGCCCGGGACGGGGTCCGTCCCGGGCCCGCGGTGACCGGTGGCGTCAGAGGGTGCGGGTGAGTCGGTCGGCGAGCACCCGGGCGAAACGGGCCGGGTCGGTCAGGTCGCCGCCCTCGGCGAGCAGCGCCATCCCGTACAGCAGCTCGGCGGTCTCGGCCAGAGCCGGATCGGCGGCGTCCCGCTGGTGGGCGGCGCGCAGCCCGGTCACCAGCGGATGCGTCGGGTTCAGCTCCAGGATCCGCAGGACCTTCGGCACCTCCTGGCCCATCGCGCGGTACATCTTCTCCAGCGTCGGGGTGAGGTCGTACGCGTCGCCGACGATGCAGGCCGGCGAGGTGGTCAGCCGGGAGGAGAGGCGGACCTCCTTGACCGAGTCGGCGAGCGTGTCGCGGAGGAAGGTCAGCAGGTCGGCGTACTCCTTGGCCTGCTGTTCCCTTTCGGTCTCGGCCTCCTTGCGCTCCTGCTCGGTGTCCAGGTCAACCTGCCCCTTGGCGACGGACCGCAGCGACCGGCCGTCGAACTGGCCGATCCGGTCCACCCAGACCTCGTCGACCGGGTCGGTGAGCAGCAGCACCTCGTAGCCCTTGGCCCGGAACGCCTCCAGGTGCGGGGAGTTCTCCAGGGTCGCCCGGCTCTCTCCGGTGGCGTAGTAGATCTCGGTCTGGCCCTCCTTCATCCTGGCGACGTAGTCAGGCAGGGTGGTGGGCTCGGTGGCGTCGTGGGTGGACTCGACGCGGAGCAGCTCGAGGATCACCTCGGCGTTGTCCGGGTCCTCGAGCAGGCCCTCCTTGAGCACCCGACCGAACTCCGACCAGAAGGTCCGGTAGCGCTCGGCGTGCGCGGTACGCATCTCCTTGAGGGTGGCGAGCACCTTGCGGACCAGCCGGCGACGCACGATCTGGATCTGCCGGTCCTGCTGGAGGATCTCCCGCGAGATGTTGAGCGACAGGTCGTGCGCGTCGACCACGCCCTTGACGAAGCGCAGGTAATCCGGGATGAGCGCGGCGCAGTCGTCCATCACGAAGACGCGCTTGACGTAGAGCTGGACGCCCCGGCGGCCGTCGGCCCGGTAGAGGTCGAACGGGGCGTGCGTGGGGATGAACAGCAGCGCCTCGTACTCGAAGACGCCCTCGCCGCGCATGTGGATGGTCTCCAGCGGGTCGGCCCAGTCGTGGCTGACGTGCCGGTAGAAGTCCCGGTACTCCTCCTCGGCGACCTCGTCGCGGGGGCGGGCCCACAGTGCCTTCATCGAGTTGAGGGTGACCGGTTCCGCGTCGGCGTCGGCGTCGGCGTCGACCAGCCGGATGGGCCAGGCGATGAAGTCGGAGTACCGCTTGACGATCTCGCGGATCCTGCCGTGGTCGGTGTAGTCGTGCAGGTTGTCCTCACTGTCGACGGGCTTGAGGTGCACGGTGACCGAGGTGCCCTGCGGGGCGTCGTCGACGGTCTCGATCACGTACGTGCCCTCGCCGGTGGACTCCCAGCGGGTGCCCTCGGCCTGGCCGGCGCGGCGGGTGAGCAGGGTGACCTGCTCGGCGACCATGAAGGTGGAGTAGAAGCCGACGCCGAACTGCCCGATCAGGTCCTGGTTGGCGGACTCCTTCGACTCCTTGAGCCTGCGCAGCAGCTCGGCGGTGCCGGAGCGGGCGATGGTGCCGATCAGCGACACGACGTCCTCGCGGGACATGCCGATGCCGTTGTCCCGCACGGTCAGCGTCCGCGCCTGCGCGTCGGTGGAGATCTCGATGTGCAGGTCCGAGGTGTCGACGTCGAGCTCCTTGTCGACCATCGACTCCAGCCGCAGCTTGTCCAGCGCGTCTGAGGCATTGGACACGAGCTCGCGCAGGAAGACGTCCTTGTGCGAGTAGATGGAGTGCACCATCAACTGCAACAGCTGACGCGTCTCCGCCTGGAACTCCAACGTCTCGGTCCGGCTGCTCACACCAACCTCCTCATCCTCGTCGCGGTCCCGTCCCCGGGGATCCGCGCAAAGGATACGAGCCGCGTGGCCGTCCGGTGACACCCGGTCGTCACACCGCCCGGCGGGCCAACAGGAACGCCTGCGGGGTGGGTTCGAGCCCGCCGCCACGTGGCTCCGGCTCGCGGTGCAGCCGGGCGTGCACGGTCAGTCCGGCCGCCGCCAGCAGCTCCGCCACCCGGTCCGGATGGCGCCGGTGGAAGACCACGTCGACCGGGTCGCCCCAGGCTTCGGTGCGGCGCACCGCCTCGTCGCCGACCTGAAAGGCGAGCAGCGCGTGCCCGCCGGGGGCGAGCACGCGGTGGAACTCGGCGAACACGGCGGGCAACAGGTCGTCGGAGACGTGGATGACCGAATACCAGGCGAGCAGCCCGGGGAGCGTGGCGTCGGGCAGGTCGAGCGCGAGCATCGACCCGACCGTGAAGCGCAGGTCGGGGTGGAGCCGGCGGGCCTCGGCGATCATGCCGGGAGAGAGGTCGACGCCGCCCACGTCGAGGCCGAGGTCGCGCAGGTGCCGGGCGACGCGGCCGTTGCCGCAGCCGACGTCGAGGACCGGCCCGCCCCCGCCGGCGCGGACCAGCTCGGCGAAGGCGGCGAGCATGGCCCGTTCCCACGGCCGGGCGGCCAGCTCGTCGCGGGTGAACTCGGTGTACCGCACCGCCATGGTGTCGTACGCGGCACGGGTGCGGGTCAGGAAGCTCGGCTCTGTCACGGTCGCCGACCCTACTGTCTGCCAACGAACGGCGGCGACCTTCGCCGGCACGTCGACGCCGACTTCGCGGGGACGGTACGGGCCGGCCCGGTCCGCCCACCACCGCGGGGAGACGCCCGGCGGATAGGGTGCGTCGAGCAGGTTCAGGCAGGGCGGGAGGTCGTGGTGTCCAGAGAGACCGGGCGGACGCTCATCGCCTCGAACAAGAAGGCGCGGCACGACTACACCGTCCTCAAGACCTATGAGGCGGGGATCGTGCTGGCCGGCACCGAGGTTAAGTCGCTGCGCGAGGGACGGGTGTCGCTGGTCGACGCGTTCGCCCAGGAACGCGACGGTGAGCTCATGCTCCACGGCCTGCACATCGCCGAGTACGGCTTCGGCACCTGGACCAACCACCAGCCCCGCCGGACCCGCAAGCTGCTGCTGCGCCGGGTGGAGATCGCGCGGATCCTGGAGCGGTTGCGCGACGGTGGCGTCACGCTGGTGCCGTTGTCGATGTACTTCAGCAACGGCTGGGCCAAGGTCGAGTTGGCCCTGGCACGGGGCAACCGGTCGTACGACAAGCGGCAGGCTCTCGCCGAGCGTGACGCCAACCGGGAGATCGCCCGCGAGCTGGGCCGTCGTCTCAAGGGCCGCCGCCCCGCCTGACAGCTCGGCGGCCGTCCGGGATCCGCAGACAGATGGGCCGACGAACGGCTCCGGCCGGATCGGCATAGACTGCGCACATGAGGCGGCCGGTGTGACCAGCACGTCGGTGCGGCCAGGGCGGCCCGGTCACGCCTGCTGGGCGTACGACGATCCGGCCGTCTTCGAGACGCGGGCGCAGGAGTTCCTGCTCGCCGGTCTGGCCGTCGGTGACCGCGTCCGCTATGTCACCCCCGAGCCGGTGCCCGTGGTGGTCGAACGGTGGCGCGGCGTGTCCCGGCTGCGCGACGCCCTGTGCACGGGTGCGGCCGAGGTCTGCTCCGTCGACGACGTGTACGGCTCAGGCCCTCTGGACAGCGATGCCCAACTGGCGTCCTACACCACCATGATCGAGGCCGCACTCGCCGACGGCCACGCCGGCTGGCGGATCGCCGCGGACGGCACCCCGCTGGTCCTCGACCCGGTGCGGCGGGAGGCGTTCGCCCGCTACGAGCACATGGTCGACCGGTTCCTGCGAACCCGGCCGATGTCCGCCGTGTGCGGCTACGACCGCACCCGCCTCGACGAACGCACGATCGAGGAGCTGGCGTGCCTGCACCCCACGTCCGACCCGGGGATCAGTCTGTTCCACCTCTACGCCGGCGCCGGTGGCCTGGTCCTCGACGGTGAGCTGGACACGTCCAACCACGACGTGTTCGCCACCGCGGTGCGCCGCGCCGACCACGACCCCGGCGACCTGGTGCTCCATGCCGAAGGGCTGCGCTTCATCGACTATCGCAGCCTGCTGCACCTGCATCGGCACGCGGCGAGCCGGCACGGCGAGGTGGTGCTGCGTACCTCGCTGGCCCCCGCGTCCCGACTCGTGACGCTGCTCGGGCTGTCCCGGGTGCGGGTGGAGGTGACCCGATGAGGACCGGGGCCGCCGCGGGGCATGCCGGCCACTTCCACGAGGCCGCCCTCTACGACTCGCCGGAGGAACTCCTCGCCGTCGTGCTGCCGTTCCTGCTCGACGGGGTCGCGGCGGGCGAGCCGTCGATGGTGTCCTTCGGCGAACGCCACACCGCCCTGCTGCGCGCGGCGCTGCCGCCTCGCTCCGGTGTGACCTTCCTCGACGGCGGCGACGTCTACGCCCGGCCCTCCGCCGCGATCCGCTCCTACCGTCAGCTGCTGGCCGACCAGGTCGCCGCCGGCGCGAGGCAGATCCGGATCGTCGGCGAGCTGCCCCCGGCCGCGTTCGGCCGTACCTGGGACTGGTGGGGGCGGTACGAGTCGGCGGCCAACCACGCCTACGACGACTTCCCACTGTGGAGCATGTGCGCCTACGGCACCCGGAGCACCCCGCCGGAGGTCCTGGCCGACGTGGTCCGCACGCATCCGCGGACGGCCACGGCGGACGGCCGGCACCTGCCCAACGAGGTCTACACCGCGCCCGAGGTCTATCTGCGGGAGCCGCGCCCGGTCACGCCCGACCCGCTGCAACGCGGCACGCCGCTGGTCGAGCTGGTCGACCCGACCCCGGCGCGGGCCCGGGCGGCGGTGCGCGCCGTGGCACCCGAGCACCTGAGCGCCGACGAGGTGGACGACCTGTCCGTGGCGGTGAGCGAGACGGTTACCAACGCGCTGCGGCACGGTCGGCCGCCGGTGCGGTTCCGGCTCTGGGCCGGCGACGGGCGGGTGGTGGTGACCGTCGGCGACGCCGGCACGGGACCGACCGATCCGTACGCCGGGCTGCTGCCGGCGCGGGGCGCGACCTCCGGCGGCCTGGGGCTCTGGATCACCTACCAGTCCTGTGACCACGTCGCGATGCAGCGCGGCCCGGACGGCTTCACGCTGCGCCTGATCACCGGCGACCCGAACGTCGCCGGCTGACGGCGAGTCAGCTTCGCGACAGGTCCCGGTGGGCGGCACGCAGCCGGTCGACGGTGGCGTCGGTGCCGGGCGGGACACGACGGTCCAGCTCGGCCCACACCTCGGCGAGGGCGTCGGTGACCGCGCGCAGCTCGGCGGCGTGCCGGCGGGCACCGAGCCGGTGGGTCTCCTCCAGGCGGCGGGCCCAGCCCGCGGTGACGGCGGCGAGCCGCTCGTCGTCGGCGCGGGCCTGGGCGGCGGACCGTGCCGCCGCGGCCGGCACGACGGCGGCGATCGGGCGGGGATCGCCGTCCCGGGTGACCAGGGTGACCGTGTCCGTCAGCTCGGCCGTGGCGATCACCTGGGTCAGCCGGGTGCGTAGCTCGCGCAGCGGCATGGATCGGGGTCGACCGTCGTGGTGGGTCAGCGCGGGGGCAGCCATGACTCCATGTTGCGGCCCGGGTACGACATTTACCACCATCAGGCTCTTCGACGCTGGTGAGGCAGGTCGACGTGCTGACGGCGGCGACGTCAGGACCCGGGACGTCCGGCCGGCGCCGTGGGGACGCCGGCCGGCTCAACCCTTCACACAGACCACCTGCTTGAGGTGCGCCACCACCTCGACCAGATCGTCCTGCTGGGACATCACCCGGGTGATGTCCTTGTACGCGCCGGGGATCTCGTCGACCACCCCGGCGTCCTTGCGGCACTCCACCCCCTCGGTCTGCCGCCGCAGATCCTCGACGCCGTACGTCCGCTTGGCCTGCGCCCGCGACATCCGCCGTCCCGCGCCATGCGACGCGGAGCAGTACGCGGCCGGGTTGCCCCTGCCCCGCACGATGTACGAGCCGGTACCCATCGACCCCGGGATGATGCCCAGGTC
>NZ_SMKN01000159.1 GCF_004348675.1 Micromonospora sp. KC606
GGCCACCCCACCCGGCCCGCCGCCGGCCACGGTGCCGGGCGTGGCACAGCCCGGGGCCGCCTGGCCGCCGTCCGGCGTGGCGCCGCTCCATGGGGCGATGCCGCCGTCCGGCGTGATGCCTCCGCCGGGCGCAACGCCGCCACCGCCGCCGGGCCGGCGCGGCCACCACCAGTAAGCGGAAGAGTCTGTCGGGGACGGGGAGGAAGCGATGACGGACGACAGGACCGGCCAGCCGGACCAGCTCAAGATCGACACGCCGAACGTGCCGGTCGCGCCGACGATCACGCCGTTCGTCTACCTGGACGGCTACGAGATCGACAACGTCAACAAGGCGCACAAGCCGACGCACCTCACCCCGGCCCCGGGCGGTGCCGGGGCTACCACCGAGTGGGACGCCGCCAGCCTCGACGACGCCATCCGGTGGCTCAACGAGCACGCCGAGTTCCTCAACAGCCAGTCGTACCGGATGGAGGAAGACATCCGGCAGTGGATGCGCAACCCGTCCGGCGCGGGCGGTGTCGGCGGTGCGGACGGCAAGAGCCCGCTCGGCTCGTTCGAGCGGGCCAACGCGCTGGCGGGGCGGCACGCCGGCCTCTACGACAGCACCCAGACCGCGCTCCGCGGGCTCGCCGAGGATCTCTGGAACGCCGCGAAGGCGCTTCAGAAGGTCAAGGACGACTACGAGACCGCCGAGGGTGCCAACAAGATGACCGCCGACCAGATGGCGCAGGCCCTGGGCAACGGCACGGCTGGTTGAACCGGGGGAGATGAGCGATGCCGAGCTGGGAAGAGATGTGTCAGCAGATCGTCGTGGACGGCAGGCCCGGCGACGTCACCAGCGCCGCTCTCGGTTGGGAGCAGTTGCTGAAGAACCTGCGGACGGTGCAGGAGAACCTGGAGAAGAACGTCAAGGATCTCGGCGCGGCCTGGAAGGGGCCGGCGTACGAGTCGTTCAAAGGGCACGTCGAGGGCATCGCCAAGCGGACCGGCGGGGTGGTCGAGGACGCCGAGAAGCACGACGGCATCGTCCAGTCGCTGAAGCGGGCGGCCAATGACCTCACCACCGCCCAGCAGAACTTCCCCATTCCCGCGAGCTGCGTGAACGACGTTCTGGAGGCTCGCAACGCGAAGCTGACCATCGGCGTCGGCTTCTTCGAGATGAAGGTGAAGCCCGACTTCCTGGGCTGGGCCGACCCGATCAACGCCATGGCCGACTGGTTCAACGACAAGACCGAGGATGCCCAGCGGGTTTACCAGGATGTCAGCAGCGACTACCTGGCCGTCGAGGAGCGCACGCCCGGCGCGGTGCAGAACATCAACAGGACAGACCCGAACATGACGACGCCCGATCTGGACACCGGCGGGGGCGGTGGCGGCGCGGGGAGCGTCCCGGGCCTCGGCGGTGGCCCCTCCGCCGGCGGGCTCGGCGGCGGCCCGGGTATGGGCGGTGTCGGCCCGACTCCCGGCATCGGTTCCGGCGGCCCCGGCGTCGGGTCCGGCGCCCACCCGGATCTCTCCACCGGCACCGGCGGCTACGGCGGCGGTGGCTCCACCCCCGGTATCGGCACCCCCGGCGGCGGCAGCCTCGGTGACGAGTACGGCAGCGGCCTGGCCGGCGCCGGCGGCGGCACCCTGCCCAGCACCGGCTTCGGTGGTGGGGGCGGCGGCCTGCCCAGCAGCACCGGCCTCGGCTCGGGTGGCGGCCTCGGTGGCGGCGGTGGCCTGGGCGGCGGCGCGATCCCCGGTGGCGGCGCGCTCGGCAAGCCGGTCACCGCCGGCATGCCGCCGATGATGGGCGGTGCGGCCGGTGCCGGCGGTCGGGGCGCGGGTCGTGGTGCCGGTGGCCGGCTCGGCGGCATGAACGGCCTGGGCGCGATGGCCCCCGGTATGGGCGGCGCGGCTGGCCGGGGCGGTCCCGGTGCCGGAAAGGGCGCCGGGGCAGGGATCCGGGGCGCCACCGCGGGCGCGGGCCGGGGCGGCGTGGCCGGCATGGGTCCGGGCCAGGGCGCCGGGTACGGCGAGGAGGAGGCTCCGCGTACCAGTTGGCTGGAGGAGGACGAGGACGTCTGGGGCGCCGACGGCGACGCCGCCCCTGGCATTCTGCGCTGAGGCCGGACGGGTCGGGCAGACCGACGGTCTGCCCGACCCGCAGCGACGGGGCTTCCAATCTGGACTACCAGCACTGACTTCACCGCTCATGCCTGCCTGATCTCTCGTCTGAGGCCAGCAGTACCGCAGGAAGTACGGCGACCGTGCCCGCCGCACCCGACCGCGACGCACGCGAGCAGGCCGTGTGACCCCGTACCGGACCCAACTCGACCGACTCACGGATGTACTCAAGTGCTGTAGGGCGTGCGGTGTGCGCCATCGCGCGCCCGTCCGTGTCGTCGCCCGGACCAGTGCGCGCCGTGGGTCAAACGTCCGCGGGCTCGGTACGGCGTCCGGGCCGCCAGCCGCGCCGCCGACCGAGGGCCAGGACCGGCCGGGCGAGCAGCAGCGCCCCGGCGAGCAGCACGCTCACCCCGGCCGCCCAGAACGCCACGGTGCGCTGCCGGGCCAACGGGTCCTCCGCCGGGTCGGGCGAAGGCATCGCGCCGGGCGGCGGGGCGGGCCGGGTGCCGAGCAGGCTGGTCAGCGCACGGTACGGGTTGACCACTCCGTACCCGAGCTGCGGGTTGTGGCCCTCGGGCGGGTTGTCGGCCGTTCGGGTGAGCCGGTGCGCCACCTGCTGGGGGGTGAGGTCCGGGCGGGCGGAACGCAGCAGCGCGACCGCCCCGGACACGTACGCGGCGGCGAAGCTGGTGCCGCCCTCCGGTTCGGCGAGGTAGCCCTGCCCGCCTGGTGCCGGGCCCACGATGTCCAGCCCCGGCGCGGCGATGTCGACATAGTTGCCGCTGACCGAGCTGCCCACGTGACCGCCCTCCCGGTCGACCCCAGCGACGGCGATCACGCCCGGGTACGCGGCCGGGTACGCCGGCAGGTCCCGCTGGTCCTGTGCCCGGTTGCCGGCGGCGGCCACCACCACGACACCTGCGTCCAGCGCGTACCGGACGGCGTCGGCCAGGTCGGGATGATCGATGGTGACCAGGGACAGGTTGATCACCTCGACGTCCCGGTCGGCCGCCCACCTGATCGCCGCGGCGATCTGCCGGGGCAGGCCGGGGTCGCTGGTGCGCCGGGTGTCGGGCAGCACGCGTACCGGCAGGATCCGCGCGGCCGGCGCGATGCCGCTGTAGGCGCTGCCGGTGTCGTCCCGGCCGGCGATGATCCCGGCGACGATGGTGCCGTGCCCGGCCAGGTCGCACCGGCCCCGCGTCTGCGGCAGGCCGTTGAAGTCACGGCCTTCGCGGACCTGTCCCCTCAGGAGCGGATGGGTCGGTGAGACGCCGGAGTCGATCACCGCCACGGTGACCCCTTCGCCCCGGGTGATGCGCCAGGCGGACGCGGGGTCGAGCCGGCGCAACGCCCACGGCGTTTCGGCGGGCGCCGCTCCCCCGGCCGGGGCGGGGCATGAGGGCTCCGCCACGGCCGGGGCGGGCGGTACGACGAGTGTGGCGAGCAGCGTCACCGCCACCGCACCGAGGACCGTCCGGGTCGGACGCCCGGCGGTTCCGGTCACCACCGTCCCGCCCGGCCGGAAGCTGTCGCGCACGCGGTGAGACTACCGCCGTCGACGCGTGGGTGCGGTGACGGGCGGCGACGGGGCCGCCTTCGCTGGATCCAGGTCGCCGGCACGTGGCGTCCGGTCAGGCGTCCGCCGACTCGCTGGTGAAGAGAGCGAGCAGGTCGCCGACCTGGCGGTCCGACTCGGCCGGGTGGCGGAAGTGGCCGCTGGGATCGACGGTGTATTCGTTGCGTCGCCCGACGCGGGTGCGCCGCAGGTAGCCGCCGGCTTCGAGGTCGGCGACGATGGCCTGGGCGGCGCGTTCGGTGACGCCCACCTCGTCGGCCACGTCACGGAGCCGGGCGGTGGGGTTGCGGGCGATGGACAGCAGCACGTGCGCGTGGTTGGTGAGGAACGTCCAGTTCCGGGTGCTCCCGTTCTCCGCTGTCGTCGCCATACCCGTCATCGTATGGCCCGCCCGTCGGTTCTTCGGCCCTGGCCTTCCCGCCGCTGGCCGGCTTGACCAGGAATGCCAGAAGTCCATATCACGTAAATCTTGACGTACCTTCGGCTGCGTGTGACGGTGGGGCGAGGCCGCCTGCGTCGCCGGCCGGTGTCACCAGTGCCCCCACGTGAGCCGAGGTGAGGCAATGACCTTCAAGGATCCGACGCGGGCGCTCGCCGAGCTGCACGCCGGGAACCAGCGTTTCGTCACCGGCGCCCCGCGCCACCCCAACCAGAACGCCGCGCACCGGGCCGCCGTCGCCGGAGGGCAGCACCCCTTCGCGGTGATCGTCGGCTGCTCCGACTCCCGCCTCGCCGCCGAGATCATCTTCGATCGTGGCCTGGGCGACCTCTTCGTGGTCCGGACGGCCGGGCACACCCTCGGCCCTGAGGTGCTGGGCAGCGTGGAGTACGCGGTGACCGTCCTCGGCACCCCGCTGGTGGTGGTGCTCGGCCACGACTCCTGCGGAGCGGTGCAGGCCGCCCGGGAGGCAGCGCTGACCGGCGCGACGCCACCCGGGCACCTGGGTGCCGTGGTGGCCGGGGTGGCCCCCAGCCTCCGGCGGGCCGCCGCGACGGGCATCGAGGACCTCGACGGCATCGTGGACGTCCACATCGCCCAGACGGTGCAGACGCTGCTGGACAGTTCCGCCCCGCTGGCCGGTGAGGTGGCGGCCGGGCGGTGCAGGGTGGTCGGCATGTCGTACCGGCTGGCCGCCGGTGAGGTTCGCACGGTGGTCGCGACGCCGGCCGCCGCAGCCACCGTCCCGCCGTCCGGAGTCAGCCCCGAAGGTGGCACCGACCGGACCGACCACGACCGGGAGGCCGTCATCGCCGGCTGAACCCACGCGACACGAGGAGGGCGGTCCCCGGGTCGGGAACCGCCCTCCTCGTATGGCGTCGCTAGAGCATCGACATGTGCACGTGGTCGGTGTGGTCCGACGGCCCGCTGTAGGACTTCCATCCGGTCGCCGGGAACCAGATCTGCCGGTTCCAGATCACGTAGTAGATGCCGAGCCGGTCGGCGTTACGGACCAGGAACGCGGTGAGGTTGTTGCCGTACCTGCGGGTGTCGTCGTTGTGCCAGGGCGCGAAGCCCCGGTTCTGCAACGACCAGTCGCAGGCCCGCCCCTTCGGGTGCTCGAAGGGACCGCCGGGGCGGAAGCAGCCGGCGAACCGGTTGAAGCCGGCCCGGCGTACCTCTTTGTAGGCGTGCAGGGTGCGCGGGGTGATCGTGCCGGAGGTGGTCGGGTCGGCCTCGGTCTTCGACTCCGGCCTCCAGTCGCCGTCGGCCGTCCGGCCGGGACCGATCCGGGCCACCGGGGAGGTCGCGTCGACCAGCCCACCGGTGAAGCCGCGGCCGCCGACCAGGGCCAGGGCCTTCTCGGCTTCCCTGCTGTTACGGGCCATCTGGTTGGTCAGCTTGGTCTGCTCGCGCACCTCGGCGTCGAGGGCCAGCTTGTTCTGCTCGGCGCGGTCCTTGGCGGCGGTGACCTCGGCCAGCTTCTGCGCGTTGACCATGTTCAGCTCGTCGAGGGTGGCGGCCCGCTTGACGAACGAGTCGGGATCGCTGCTCTCCAGCAGCATCGCCACGGCGCCGATCCGGCCGGTCCGGTAGGACTGCGCGGCGATGGTGGTGACCTGCGGCCGCAGCGCCTCCAGCTCGTCCTCGGCACGCCTGACCTCCAACGCGAGCTGGAGCTGGCGCTTCTTCGACTTCTCCAGCTGTGCCTTCGCCTTGGTGTACTCGCGGTTGCGCAGCTCGATGACGTCGGTGAGCAGCGTGGGCTCCTCGCCCTCCTCGTGGCCCGAGGGGGTCGCGGGGGCGGCGTTCGCCGGGACCGGCCCGGCGAGGACGGCCAGCGCGGCCAGCACGGCCGCCACCGGTGTCCACCAGCGGCGTAGGGGTGCCGTCACAGTGTTCCCTTCCGTCGACCGCCGACCGGGTTAGCTGACGGGTTCGGGACGGAAGTGGTCCCTACCGCGGTCGCGGCTTCACCCCAGGTACCTGGTTCCCCGGCTCGCCGTGCGGCGATTGGGCGGTGGCACCGCAGGCGCCGGTGCGCGCCTTCGGCGGTGACCGGCAGCGAGGTTACCCGAGAGCTGTGCCGGTGAGCTACGTCCTGAACCCGACTAAATGCGTTAATTCGGCGTGGCGTTGCGTGAGGAGTGACGCGGTCGTCAGGTTCTGGGTCGTCCACGCTGACGCTGTGGAGTTTCACCATGCGGTGTCGGTGCTCCTTTCCGGTTCGGGCCACCGAGCGGGGGCCGGGGTGGACGGTCCGCCCGGTCGCGGGCCGCTCAACGCTTCCAGTGCGGCGTCCCGGTCGACCGAGGGGCGGGGTCTCGGTGCCGGGTCGTCGAGTGGCAGCGGGTCATCGGCCCGGCCGCGGCCGGCGGTGGTGACGAGCGCGGCCAGACCGGTGGTCAGGGGTACGGCGGCGATCAGCCCCAACGTCGCCACAGCGCTGCGGACGATCTCCTGGGTCAGGAACTCGCTGGTGAGGATCTGGCTCACCGGCCTGCTGTCGGCGGTGAGCAGGAGCAGCAGCGGCAGCGACGCACCGGCGTAGGCGAGCACGATGGTGTTCACCGTGGAGGCGATGTGCGCCCGGCCGACCCGGGTGGCGGACCGGTACAACTGCACCCGGGACAGCCCCGGGTTGGCGTTGGCCAGTTCGGTCACGGTGGCCGCCTGGGTGACCGTGACGTCGTCGAGCACGCCGAGCGATCCGATGATGATGCCGGCCAGCAGCAGTCCGTGCAGGTCCACGTCGCGCTGGTACATCGACAGCGTGGTGGCCTCCTCGTTGCCGAATCCGGTCAGGTGGGTGGCGGCGATGGCCAGGCTGCCGAGGATGCCGGTCAGCACCAGGCTGCCGAGGGTGCCGAGGACCGCCACCGACGTCTGCGCGGTGATCCCGTGGGTCAGGTACAGCACCACGAACATGATCAGCGCCGAGCCGGTGATCGCGATCAGCAGCGGCGAACCGCCGGCGGAGATGCCAGGCACGACGAAGGTGAGCAGGATCGCGAAGCTCGCGGCCAGCCCGGCGAGTGCCGCCACCCCACGCAGCCGCCCGAACGCGATGATCGCCGCCGCGAAGAGCACCGCCAGCCAGACCAGCGGCTTGCCCCGCTGGTGCTCGGCGATGTCGTAGCGGCTGACCGTCGGGTCGGCCGGGTCGGTCAGCTTGACCAGCATGATCTCGTCGCCCACGCCCACCTTCGGCGCCCCGGGGCCGGCCGGCACCGGCGTCTCCACCTGCTGCCCGGCGTCCGGCCCCTGCTCGACCCGGACGGTCACCGTGCCGCACGGCCCGTCCGCCTGCCCGGACGGGCTCTCCGGTATCTCCGGGCAGGGCTCGGTCACCACCCGCGTCACGGTGCCGTGGTAGCGCGGCGCCTCCTCGCCAGGGTTTCGCTCGGGTGTGTTCCGGGGCCAGAGCACCAGGGTGACGATCACCGTGACGACGAACAGTGGGACCACCGTCGCGACGAGGATCCGCCGCACCCGGGGCGGGGTGGACGGAGCGGGACGGGTGTGGTCGGCGCCCATTGCGAGTCTCCCAACGATCAGGGCGGAGTACGTGTCAGCCGGTCGGTCGGTTCACCCAACCACGGTGGCCACGATGGCTGCTCCCCCCGGCTGGTGGGCGGGGTGTGGCAGCGGTGAGCGCAGAGTCATCGTCGGAGATGGTAGCCAGGCAACCTGTCGACTCGCCCGGTTCGCGCCGTCCTGGGCGGTCGGAGGCGGCATCTTTGGAGACATGAGCCACCATTCCGGAGCCGGTGCCGGCCGAGACGCCGGGCACGACAAGCACGCCGGGCACGACAAGCACGCCGGGCACGACAAGCACGCCGGGCACGACCCGGAGATGTTTCGCCGCCGCTTCCAGGTCTGTCTGGCGCTCACCGTCCCGGTGGTGGTCACCAGCGACATGGTGATGGACTGGTTCGGCTACTCGCTGGAGTTCCCGGGGTGGTCCCTGGTCGGGCCAGTGCTCGGCTCGGTGGTCTTCTGGTGGGGTGGCTGGCCGTTCCTGGTCGGTGCCGTGCGGGAGGTACGCGACCGAGCCCCCGGAATGATGCTGTTGGTCGCGATGGCGATCAGCGTCGCGTACGCCGCCTCGCTCACCACCAGCCTCGGCGCGTTCGACCTGGACTTCTGGTGGGAGCTGGCCGCGCTGGTCACGATCATGCTGCTGGGCCACTGGCAGGAGATGAAGGCGATCGGCCAGGCCCGGGGGGCGCTCGCCGCGTTGGCCGAGCTCCTTCCGGACGACGCCGAGCGGGTCGGCGCGGACGGCGCCGTCGTCCGGGTGCCGATCGCCGAACTGGGCGTCGGGGACGTGGTGCTGGTCCGGCCCGGCGGCCGGGTGCCGGCCGACGGGCGGATCGTCGAGGGTGCCGCCGAGCTGGACGAGTCGATGGTGACCGGGGAGTCCCGGCCGGTCACCCGGGAGCCGGGGGACCGGGTGGTGGCCGGCACGGTGGCGACGGACTCGGCGGTCCGGATCCGCGTCGAGGCCGTCGGCGATGAGACCACCCTGGCCGGGGTTCGACGACTGGTCGCACAGGCCCAGCAGTCCGGCGGGCGGGCCCAGGTGCTCGCCGACCGGTTCGCGGCCCTGCTGTTCTACGTCGCCACCGGTGGCGCCGTGCTGACCGCGGTGGCCTGGACCGCGCTCGGCGACCGGGACGAGGCCGTGGTGCGTAGCGTCACGGTGCTGGTGATCGCCTGCCCGCACGCGCTGGGACTGGCCATCCCGCTGGTGGTAGCGCTCTCCACCGGGCTCGCCGCTCGTTCCGGGGTGCTGGTCCGGGACCGGCTGGCGCTGGAGCGGATGCGTACCGTTGACGCGGTGCTGTTCGACAAGACGGGCACGCTGACCCGGGGCCGGCACGTGGTCACCGGCGTCGCCGCCGCCCCGGGGATCAGCGAGGACGAGGTGCTGCGGCTCGCCGCCGGGGTCGAGGCCGACAGCGAGCACCCGCTGGCCCGGGCGATCGTGGCGGCTGCCGCCGATCGCGGCGGCCCGATCGCGGCCAGCGGCTTTCGGTCGCTGCCGGGCCGGGGCGCCCAGGCGGAGATCGACGGTACGTCGTACGCGGTCGGCGGCCCCGCCCTGCTGCGCGAACGGGGACTGGCGCTTCCCGACGAGTTGACCCCGCAGGCCCGGGGCTGGGCGGGGCGCGGGACGGCCGTGCTGCACCTGGTCCGCCTGCCGGACACCGTACTCGGTCTGCTCGCTCTCGCCGACGAGGTGCGCCCCGAGGCGCGGGAGGCGATCACCGCGCTGCGCGCCGAGGGGGTGCGAACCATCGCGATGATCACCGGTGACGCCCGAACGGTGGCCGAGGCGGTCGCCGCCGACCTGGGGTTCCGTGCCGGTGTGGACGAGGTCTTCGCCGAGGTGTTGCCAGCCGACAAGGACGGGACCGTGACCGCGTTGCAGCGTCGGGGCCTGCGGGTGGCCATGGTCGGTGACGGGGTCAACGACGCGCCGGCGCTGGCCCGGGCGGACGTGGGCATCGCGATCGGGGCCGGCACCGACGTGGCCATCGAGTCGGCCGGGGTGGTACTGGCCTCCTCCGACCCGCGCGGCGTGGCCGGGGTGCTCCGGCTCTCCCGCTCGACGTACCGGAAGATGCTCCAGAACCTGGCCTGGGCGGCCGGCTACAACGTGGTGGCGCTGCCGTTGGCGGCCGGGGTGCTGGCCGGGGTCGGGGTGACACTCAGCCCGGCCCTCGCCGCGGTGTTGATGTCGGCCTCCACGATCGTGGTGGCGCTCAACGCGCAGCTGTTGCGGCGGGTTCGCCTCTCCACGGGTGGCGGGTTCGGTTAGTTTTGTCGGGTGCGGACGGCGACGGCGGCGACCACGGGCCGGTGGGCCCGGCTGCTGCTGCTCGCCGCCACCCTGCTCGGCCTGGCTCGGCGCGCTCACGGTGGCGGTGCCGCTGTGGGGCCGGAACCGCACCGGAGCCGCCGCCCGCCGTCCCGACGTGGCCGCGTGCGCCCCCGGGCCGGCCCGTCGGGCTCCGGCTCGTCACGGTGTCGGTGCTGCGCAGGTAGGAGGCCCCGGCGCGGGTAGCCCGCGTTCCCGGTCCGCTGCGTCGTTTCCACACCGAAAGGTTCACATCGTGTTCATCCCCAGAATCGCGCGTCGTGCCGCCCTGGCCGGCGTGACCGTCACCGCCGCCGCCGCCCTCGTCGCCTGCGGCAGCGACGGCGACCACCAGGCCGGCTCCGGCCACCAGACGCCCGCCACGGGCAGCGGCTCGGCGGACACGTCCGCCGCTGCCGAGTTCGGCGACGCCGACGTGATGTTCGCCCAGATGATGATTCCGCACCACCAGCAGGCGGTGCAGATGTCCGACCTGGCCGCGAGCCGCGCCCAGGACGCCGAGGTCAAGCGGCTCGCGGCGCAGATCAAGGCTGCCCAGGCTCCGGAGATCGCCACCATGACGGCCTGGCTCACCGCCTGGGGCCGGCCGGTGCCGTCCGGCAGCCCGTCCGGCGGGCACGGGTCCGGAGACGACCACGGCATGCCCGGCATGATGTCCGACGTCGATATGACCGAGCTGGCCGCCGCGTCCGGCGTGGAGTTCGACCGGAAGTTCGTCACCATGATGATCGAGCACCACGAGGGCGCGATCACCATGGCCGAGGACGAGATCGCCAAGGGGGCGAACGCCGAGGTCAAGGCGCTGGCTCAGCAGATCCGCACCAGCCAGCGGGCCGAAATCGACATCATGAAGAAGATCCTCGCTCGGCTCTGACCCCTGCCGCCGAGGGGCGGGGCTGCCAGCCCACCGCCCCGGCCCTCGGCCAGCGCCGGCCCCTCCGAGCTGATGATCACGTCAGCGGCGGTGTGGATCTCCGTGTGCCGCCATCCCCATGGCCAAGGGCCACGGGGGTGGGTGGGGCTGCGGTCAGCCGCGCTTCATCAGGCGCCCCACGGCGGCCATCATCTCGCCGGCCATCTCGTCGGCGCGGCCCTCGGCGGCGCCCTCCCGCATGCAGTGTCGGGCGTGCCCGTCGAGGAGGCCGAGAGCGACCTTGTCCAGTGCGGCCTGGATGGCGGAGATCTGGGTCAGCACGTCAATGCAGTAGCGGTCCTCGTCGACCATCCGCTCAATGCCACGAACCTGGCCCTCGACGCGGCGCAGCCGCGCGAGCAGTTGATCCTTGCTGGCGGTGTAGCCCCGGGTCGGGGTGCTCGGTGTGGTCATGACCGCCAGGATAGCTAACCCCCCAGGGGTATGCTACGGTCGCTGGGCGAGCTACCCCCCGGGGGTATAGCATCGGCGTCAGGAGAGGAGAGCTGCCATGGTCACCACCACATACCAGGTGCAGGGGATGACCTGCGGGCACTGCGTCAACTCGGTCAGCACTGAGGTGGGCGCGATCCCGGGCGTCACCGACGTCCAGGTCGACCTGGCCGCAGGCCGGGTCACCGTCACCAGCGAGAGCCCGCTGGACACCGAGTCCGTGCGCGCCGCGGTCGACGAGGCCGGATACGACCTCGTCGAGGCATGAGCCGGTTCGCCAACCGCTGAGAACCGAGGTGACACGATGAACACGGCGACGAAACTGAGCGGCTTCGCCCTCGGCCTCGCGGCGGTGTTCGGCACGGCGTACGGGGCCGGCCACCTGGCCGGCCCCGCACCGGCCGCCGACACGCGCCACGAATCCACCGACACCCGACACTCCGACGACCCCCACGACGGCGGCGACCAGGTCGCCGCCACCCACCTCCCGGGCGGCCTGCTCGTCTCCGACCGGGGCTACACCCTGCAACCCGTGGTCGCCCCGGCCGGGCAGTTCGCCTTCCGGATCACCGGCCCCGACGGCGCCCCCGTCACCCGGTACGACGTGGCCCACGACAAGCGCATGCACCTCATCGTCGCCCGGCGCGACCTGTCCGGGTTCCGCCACGTCCACCCCGAACTGGACTCCGACGGCACCTGGCGGGTCGACTCGCCGCTGGGCGGGCCCGGCGTCTGGCGGGCCTTCGCCGACTTCACCCCGTCGGGCGGCGAGCCGCTCACCCTCGGGGTCGACGTGACCGTGCCCGGCACGCTGGATCACCGGCCGCTGCCCGCGCCGGCGACCAGCACCACGGTCGACGGTTACACCGTCACGCTCACCGGTACGCCGCAACCCGGGCAGACCAGCCAGCTGACCCTCACCGTCAGCCGGGGCGGGCAGCCGGTCACCGACCTGGAGCCCTACCTCGGGGCGTACGGGCATCTGGTGGCGCTGCGCCAGGGCGACCTGGCATATCTGCACGTGCACCCGGAGGGCGTACCCGGGGACGGGCGAACGCCGGCCGGCCCGGCGGTGAGCTTCGCCGCCGAGGTGCCCTCCACCGGAACGTACCGGCTCTACCTGGACTTCCAGCACGACGGCGCGGTGCACACCGCCGAGTTCACGGTGGTGACGGGCGACGACGCCCCCGCCCCGACCC
>NZ_SMKN01000015.1 GCF_004348675.1 Micromonospora sp. KC606
CGCCTGCACCACGGCAGCCGCGACACCTACTGCGCCGCCGCCCCCGCCTACCGTGCCGCCGCCCGCCGCATCGCCGGCGTGCTCGCCGACCGGTACGCCGAACACCCGGCCCTGGCCATGTGGCACGTGCACAACGAGTACGGCACCAGCTGCCACTGCGAACACACCGCGGCGGCCTTCCGCACCTGGCTGGCCCACCGCCACGGCGACCTCGACGCGCTCAACGCCGCCTGGGTGACCAGCTTCTGGAGCCAGCACTACTCGGACTGGGCCCAGATCGGCACCCCCCGCGCCACCCAGTACCTGGCCAACCCCGGCCAACTGCTCGACTTCCGCCGGTTCTGGTCCGACACCCTGCTCGCCGCCTACGTCGAGCAGCGGGACCTGCTGCGCGCCGCCAACCCCCGGGTGCCGATCACCACCAACTACGTCCTCGGCGACTGGGTGCCGGTCGACCATGCCCGCTGGGCGCAGGAGGTCGACCTGGTGGCGATCGACCACTACCCGTCGGCCGTCGACAGCGGCGCCGAGGAACAGACCGCGCTCGCCGCCGACCTGGCCCGAGGCTGGGCCCGACACGCCGCCGGCGGCGGATCGCCTGCCTGGCTGCTGATGGAGAGCGCCGCGAACCAGATCTACACGCGCCGGCGGATGCACACCAAGGAACCGGGCCGGATGATCCGGCACAGCCTCTCCCACGTCGCGCGCGGCTCGCGCGGGGCGATGTTCTTCCAGTGGCGGGCCCCGGCCGGCGGGGCCGAACGCTTCCACGCCGCGCTGGTGCCGCACGCCGGCCCGGACAGCCGGGTCTTCCGGGAGGCGGTGGAGTTCGGCGGGACACTGGAGCGGATCGGCGAGTGCGACGCGGGAGCCGTCGAGGCCTCCGTTGCGATCGTCCACGACGCGGCCAGCAACTGGGCGTTGCAGCACCCCGGCCTGCCGTCCGAGGAACTCGACCACCAGGCCGAGGTCGCCGCCGCGCACCGGGCGCTGTGGAGCGCCGGGTACGCCTGCGACATGGTCGTCCCGGGAGACGCCGTCGAGGCGTACCGGCTGCTGGTGCTGCCCGCGCTCTACCTGGCCTCCGACGCCACCGCCGACTGGGTCCGCGGGCACGTCGCGCGTGGCGGACACCTGCTGGTGACCTGGCTCAGCGGCGTCGCCGACGAACACGCCCGGGTCCGCCTCGGCGGCTACCCGGGCGCCTTCCGGGACGTGCTGGGGGTCCGGGTGGAGGAGTTCCATCCCCTCGCCGACGGCGAGCAGGTGCCGCTGTCGCGGGGCGGCACCGGGCGGATCTGGGCCGAGACGGTGCACCTGGCCGGCGCGGAGATTGTCACCGCGTACGTCGGCGGGACGCTGGACGGCCAGCCGGCGGTGACCCGGCACCGGTCCGGCGCGGGCGCCGCCTGGTACGTCTCGACCCGTCCCGACGACGAGACGTACCGACAGTTGATGGTCGAGGCCGCTCGCGCGGCCGGCGTTCACCCGGTCTGCCCGGACGCGCCACCCGGCGTCGAGGCAGTCCGCCGCCGCGCCGGCCAGACGAGTTGGCTGTTCCTGATCAACCACACCGACCGGCCGCAACCGGTCCCGGCCGACGGGGTGGACCTGCTCACCGACACGGCGGTCGACGGCAAGGTGATGGTGCCGGCCGGCGGTGCCGCCGTAATCCGCGAGACCTGACCCCCGGGTCGCCCGGACGAGGTCAGGGCACCGCGACGGCGGCGCGGGAGCGGTCCGCGGCGATACGCACCGCAAGGCCCGCCAACACGGTGCCCATCACGTACCGCTGCGCCCGCGCCCACCCGGGCCGCCGGGTCAGGAACGCCGACACCGACCCGGCGGTCGTCACGATCAGCCCGTTGACCGTCAGCGCGACCGCGATCTGGGTGAGGCCGAGCAGCAGGCTCTGCACCGCCACCTGCCCGCGCGCCGGGTCGACGAACTGCGGCAGCAGCGACACGTACAGGATCGCGATCTTCGGGTTGAGCAGGTTGGTGACCAGACCCATGGTGAACAGCCGGCGGGGCCGGTCCGGCGGCAACGGCGTCGGCGTGAACGCCGAGCCGCCGCCCGGGCGCAGCGTCCGCCACGCCAGCCAGAGCAGGTACGCCGCCCCGGCCAGCTTAACCGCCGTGTACAGCGGTGGCACCAGCACGAACACCGTGGCGATGCCGGCCACCGCGGCCGCCAGGTAGACCAGGAAACCGACGGCCACCCCGAGCAGGGAGACGAACCCGGCCCGCCGGCCCTGGGTCACCGACCGGGACACCAGGTAGACCATGTTCGGCCCGGGCGTGAGCACCAGGCCCAGCGCCACCAGGCCGATCCCCGCCAGCGCACCCACCGTGACCATCAGCGCCCCCGTCCTCGTTGGGCGTGACCATAACCCGCCCCACCGCGGCGACCCGACAGCCAATTCGGGACTGCCGGCCCGGGGTGACGGTGGGTCACACTGCACGGATGTCGATGACGTTGCCTGTCCCGGCCACCGGGTCCACCCCCGCGCTCGTCCTGCGCCCGTGGCGGGCCGACGACGTCGAGGCGCTGGTGGCGGCGCACCGTGACCCGGTGCTGCGATCACATACCCGGCACCCGCTGCGGGACGCCACGGAGGCGCGCCGCTGGGTGATCCGCGCCGGCCAGGGTTGGGCGGCGGGACGCCGGTTCAGCTTCGCGGTCTGCGAGGTGACCGGCACCTCCGAGCGCCTGGTCGCCCACGTCCTGCTCAAGGAGGTCGTGCCCGGCCGGCCGGACGCGGAGGTGGGCTACTGGACCGCCGCCGACGCCCGCGGCCGGGGGGTGGCCTCCCGAGCGCTGGAGGCGCTCTCCGACTGGGCGTTCACCCGGTTCGCGGCCGCCGGGCTGACCCGGCTCGAACTGCTCCACCAGATCGACAACCCGGCCTCCTGTCGGGTGGCGGAGAAGACCGGGTACGCCTTCGTCGAGGTGCTGCCGGCCCGGCCGCCGTGGCCGTTGGACGGGCACCGCCACGTACGCCTGCGCCGTACACCTCCGGCCTCGACGGCTGCTCCGGCCTCCGGTCGCTGCCCCGCCCCCGCCGTCCCGTCGACGGCCCGATGACCACGAGCTGACGGCTGGCCTGCCGACGGTCAGGCCGGTGCCGGGCCGAGCAGACGCAGCAGCAGTCGCGGCTCGCCGGGCCAGGCGGCCAGCAGCACCTCACGGGGCACCTGCCGCCCGGCGTAGCGCAGCGCCAGGGCCACCACGACGATGTCGTCCAGCGGCCCGATGACCGGTAGGAACTCCGGGATGAGGTCGATCGGGCTGGCGAGCCACAGCCCGGCCAGCACGATTGCCACCCTGGCCCGCCGAGGCACGCGCGGGTCGGCGCGCAGTCGCCGCACCGTGGTCAGGCAGTCGGGGATGAACGCCGCCAGATCCCGCAGCACGCCCGGGGGCAGCCGCCGGGCGAGCAGCACCAGCATCGCCCAGCTGGCGACCACGCACCCCGTTGCCACACCGAGGCCCGCCAGCCAGTCCCGCATGTGCCCTCCTCCACCGGTCCCGGCCGGAATCTACGCCGTGTCCTCCCGTCCTTGGTCCGGCCGGGGATGCCCGCAGACCGCGGCGGTGCCGCGCGTCCCGGGTGGTGGCTACCGTGGGAGCGGGAGGTGTCGGGGTGAGCAGCGGCATAGAGGCGAGAGTCGAGGCGCAGATCCGCTCCGCGCTGGAGCGCGGCGAGTTCAACAATCTGCCAGGCGCGGGCAAGCCGATTCCCGGCCGGGATCTGCCCTACGACGAGTCGTGGTGGATCAAGAGCTTCCTGGAGCGCGAGGCGCTGCCGACCGACCTGCTGTTGCCCACGCCGCTGCAGTTACGTCGCAAGATCGAGAAGCTTCCCGACGAGGTTCGCGACGTGCCCACCGAGCAGGCCGTCCGGGCGGTCGTCGCCGACCTCAACGCCCAGATCGTCGCCTGGCTGCGCAACCCGGACGGGCCCCGTGTCGTCGTGCGTCCGGTCGACGTCGAGGACGTGGTACGGCGGTGGCGCGCACAGCGGCAGCCGCCGGCGACGGCACCGACCGCGACGACGACCGCGCCGCCGGCCACCGCCGCACTCGCCCGCCGGCGGTGGTCGTGGCGGCTGCCTTGGCGCCGCCGCTGACCAGCGGCATCGCGGGCCACGCGGCGCTGATGGACAGCACGCCTGACGGCAGCAAGATCTCGACCGGCCTGCTGCGGCGGAGGATCGCGGCCGAGGTCGGCCTGTGGCCTGTCACGGCATCGCTGCGACGTTCGGGATAAAGAGGGGGGACGCCCCGAGCAGGTTGTTGCTAGGGCTGGGTACGGACCATGCTCGCCGAGTTCCGCGCCGTTTCCCAGCGCCTCCCTCGCGGACCGCACCTCGTCCACGGCACCACAAAAATGGAGAGCGAGCGCCGCGCGATATCGCCTAGCCTCGCGAGGAGAACCACGCCCACCGGCACGAAGAGGAGACGGGTCATGAGGACATCCGGCGGTTTCCCCGGTTCCCTGTCTGTCTCCACCGCCGGAAAGGCCCTTCGTGCTAGGTCTGTTCGAAAACCCTGTTGATCCCTTCCCGACCGGCGACAACCGCACCCCGGCCGCCGACGTCCGACGGTTCCTCCTGACCGAACTCCGGCCGCTACGACCGGTCGTCGCCGCGGCCGTCGCCACCACGATCCTGTGCGCCGCGATCGAGGTGTGGCTCATCGGGTACGCCGGCCGCCTGGTCGACACGCTCGCCGCCGGAAGCCCGGACACACTCTGGGCCGACCACGGCACCGAGCTGCTCATCGTCGCCACGTTCGTACTGCTGATCAGGCCCCTGATCAATCTGGCCGGCGAGGCGCTGGACGACATCGCGTTCCGCGCCAACGCCCGCCCGCTCGCCCGCTGGCGGGCACACCGGCACGTGTCCAGGCAGTCCGTCGGCTGGTTCCGTGACGACCTCGCCGGACGGATCGCCAGCTGGGTCCGCGACGGCGGCGACGCCGCCAGCACCGCCGCGTACTCGGTCGTCCACACGCTGGTGTTCGTGATCGCCTACATAGCCGGCTCGGTGTGGTTGATGTCCGCGATCGACGTACGCCTGCTGCTCCCGCTGGGCGCCTGGATCCTGGCGTACGCGCTGCTCATGTGGTGGGCGGTGCCGCGCTACCGGCGCGCGTCGGAGCGCCTGCAGGACGCGGAGTCCGCGCTGACCGGCCTGCTCGTCGACTCGTACGCGAACGTCGACACGCTCGCGCTGCTCGGCGACCCGGACTCTCGTACCGAGCACGACCGCCGGGTGTTCGCGGCGGCCAGGCGCGCGCACCTGGACGTGCAGCGGGTCGAGGTGACGATCAACAGCAGCATGATGGCGCTCGGCAGCGCGCTGCTCGTCGGACTCGTCGGGTACGGGATCGCGCTCTGGCGTACCGATGCGGCGCCCATGGGTCTGGTCGCCGCCGCGCTGGCGCTCAGTTTCCGGATCACCGCCATGGCGGAGTGGCTGCTGGATGCCGTGTCGTCGTTGTTCGGCTCCGTCGGCGCGCTGCGACGGGCCCTGCGGACCATCGCGCAGCCGCTCGCGGTCGCCGACAAACCTCAGGCAACCCCGCTGCGGATACGGGGTGGAGCCATCAGCTTCTCGCAGGTCAGCCACCACTATGGCCGACGCGGGGGTGGGCTCGACCGGCTGAGCCTCGACGTGGCCGCCGGTGAGCGCGTGGGCATCGTCGGCAGGTCCGGTGCGGGCAAGTCCACGCTGGTCGGCCTGCTGCTGCGGTTCCATGACGCGGAGTCCGGCAAAATCATGATCGACGGCACCGACATCACGGACGTGACACAGGAGAGCCTGCGAGGCCATATTGCGATGGTCGCCCAGGAAGCCACGCTGCTACACCGCTCCGTGCGGGAGAACATCGCCGGCCCCGGCAGCGCCGACGACGCACAGGTCGAAACGGCGCTGCGCCGGGCATCCGCCGACGGATTCGTCGCCGCACTGCGGGACGCGGACGGCCGGACCGGCTTGGACGCGCACGTCGGTGAGCGCGGCGTGCGCCTGTCCGGGGGGCAGCGGCAGCGGATCGCACTGGCCCGCGCGTTCTACCGGAACGCGCAGATCCTGGTCCTGGACGAGGCCACGTCCGCGCTCGACTCCGAGGCAGAGGCCGCCATCCACGACACGCTGGACGAGGTGATGACGGGCCGTACGGTGATCGCGATCGCGCACCGGCTCTCCACCATCGCCCGCATGGACCGGATCGTGGTCCTCGACGCCGGCCGGATCGCCGAGCAGGGCACCCACGCCGAGCTACTGGGACGCGGCAGACGCTACGCGGACCTGTGGTCGCGGCAGTCCGGTGGATTCCTCGGCACGGCCGCCGGCCAGGATGGACACGGGCGCGTCCGACAGATCCTCGAATCCGAGGCCGAGCGGCATACCGTCGCCGGTCCCAGCGAGTCCCCAAGTCGCCCATGAGCTCTGACATGGGCCGGTAGCGTTACGGGATGTTGGCGCTGCCACAACTCCTTGCCGAGACCGGCTACCGCCCCGACGAACCTGTCGTGGTCGGCCTGGACACCACCAGCGCGATCGTCCTACAGGCGTCGGCTGGTGAACAGCTTGGGCCGGACACCCTCACCTACACCGCATCGCTGGCCAAGCAGTTCACCGGCGCGAGCGCCGCCCTTCTCGTCCAACGTGGGCTTCTTGATATCGATGCACCGCTGGCCCGTTGGCTACCGGAATTGCCCAGCTGGGCGCAGCACGTGCGCCTGCGCCATCTGCTGCACCACACAGCGGCACTGCCAGCCGAGTCCCAGATACGGGCTGCGTTAGCCACCGCCGGCCAGATCGACTGGACCAGTCAGGCGGTGCTCACCGCGTTGGCCACCTGCCTGACATTGCCCGGGGTCCCAGGAAGCGAACACGCGTACTCCAACATCGGCTACATCTGCCTGGCCGCGACCCTCGAACGAGCTACACAAGTGCCACTTTCGACGTTTGCGCACCAAGAGCTGTTCGCAAAGCTGAACATGACGAAAACCCGATTCTGGTCAGGGCCAGCACCCGCACCGCCGGGTGCGACGCCGTTTCCGGCTCGACCCGCACCATTGTCGGTCGGCGACGGCGGCCTGTGGAGCACCGTGGGAGACCTGCTGCGCTGGAACCAGGCGCTGCACACCGACGAACTCGGGATCTCCGCACTCCTGCACAGCACCGGCACCCTCGACGACGGCACTCCGTTAAAGTATGGATGGGGCGTCGCGGTCCGCGAGCACAACGGCTACACCGTTCACTCCCACGGCGGGGCATGGCCCACCCTGACCAGCAAACTCGTCCGGCTCCCCACAACCGGCCAGAGTGTCGCCGTCATCGCGGCGGCCGACGGCATCGAACGAATGGTCACCCTCACCGACCGCCTGCTGGACCTCCTGGCCGCCGACATCAGACGCTGAACCAGCACGCACACCACCAAGCTCAGAGTTTCCTCGAACCCAGGGATCCGTCAGCGCTGCCAGACACCACAGACACCCGGGTTGCCCCCGAAGGGGCGCCCGTAGCTTCCAGCGAGAAAACAACGCTAAGGATCTGAGCGGACGGTGCTGGACTGGGTGTTGCCAGCCGGTCACGATGGGGTGATGGGTGAGGTACGTCCGCGGTGGGCGAAGGCTGTCACCGGCAGAACGCGAACGTCGTCTGGCGCAGAGCGCCGCTGATGGCCCGTCCGTAGTTTTCAGACCAAAAACAACGCTAGGAACTGAGGGGGTTGAGGGAGTGTGTCGATTTCCGTGTTTGGGCCTGTGGTGTGATCGAGATTGTCAGATGGCGATCCGGTCGCTGTAGGCGAGGATCAGGGCGTTGAGGGCTTTGGCCCAACCGTGGACCCGGTCGGTGGTGCTGCCGCCGCCTCGGCGTTTCTGTTGGACGGCGAGGTAGAGGATCTTCATGGCGGCCTGCTCGGTGGGGAAGTGTCCGCGTCGTCGGGCGGCTTGCCGGAACCGGGCGTTCAGGGACTCGATGATGTTGGTGGTGTAGAGAACCTTGCGGACCTCGTGGTCGTTGTCCAGGAACGGCACGAACTGCGGCCAGGAGGCCCGCCACAGTTTGATGACGGCCGGGTACTGGTCGCCGAACTCGGCGGCGAACGTCTCGAAGCGGGCTTCTGCGGCGGCGACGGTGGGGGCGGTACCACACCCAGGTCAAACACGGAAATCTACGCAGTCCCGCCACCGACCGCTGCGGCTGACCGAGGTCGCCCCGGCAAACAGCTGATCACCTGGGTTGAGGAAGATCGGTACTGCGTCTAGCGGTAGTGATGATCTTGCTCGTTAGCCGATCGGCGTGCGTGATGCGCCGGGTGTCACTGCTCAGCTACCGTGACCGCGCCATGAGCGACACGGCTCACCAGCAGCGGCAGCGGGACGCCGAACGAGAGGCGGAACGAATCCGCAGCCTGCTCCGACAGCACGGCGGCCACGAGTACGACCCCAGCCGCGAAGAGGAACACTACGAAGGCGGCTTCGAGGTCGCAGTCGGGAAAATGGAGGCCCCCATCGCGTTGGCGGCTTCCAGTCGAAGAGATCTTCGCCGCTGTTGCCGACGATCCGTTCGACGAGTGGGTACAGAAGCCGCCAGACATCTTCCACCTCACCCAAGCGTGACGATACCTCCCGCGAGGTCGTTGCGCTAAGCCATGTCGAGCTGCCCCCGGAAGCACCCGCGATGAACGAAAGGCGTACGGCAGGCTTCTTCAGCACCAGGTCCAGCGTGACTGCCGCGGCCGATCGACAAGGTCTGGCGATGGTCACCAAGTACGAGCAGTTACTTCGGCAGCCACTTCGTCGCCGAACTCCGCCGTGGAGCAGCGTTTCGCTACCAGTTCCCGAGACGGTCACGTCACCTACATAACCGGCCCGGCCGGCCTGCGCTCTACGGTTCGATGAGTGCGGTGGAGCGCAGGAAGCGCACGACGGCAGCGGTTTCCGTGTCGACTTCGGTCTGGATCTGAGGTGGCCAGGGCTGGAACGGCTCCACCTGGATCGTGCGTCCGCCGGAGCGGCGCGTCCAGGTGGCGACGGCCAGGCCGTCGGCGACTACGGTAGCTCGGATGGTTCCGCCTCCGGGCCAGACCCGGGCTTGGTGGGCCGCGGGGACGGAGCCCTCGCGGGTTCGGGAGCCGGTCAGGTAATTGTCGTAGGCCGGGAGCAGACGTACGTCGGGCGTGCGGGGCGTGTCCAGGGGCTGGTGGCCGTGTCGGGCGAGCGCGGTCAATCCGGCGTCCGTGGTGATCGTGCCGGATTGCGCGAGTTTCTTCCATGTGCTGCGTGCCCAGGTGATGGGTAGCCCTGACCAGGCTGCGAAGTCTTCGACGCCTGCGGGCGCGAAGGCGATCAGGTAGCGGCGGGCAAGCTCGGCGAGGGCGGCGTCCTGCTCGAGGTGACTTCCGGTGCTGGGCAGCCAGTCGTCGAGCAGGACGTAGGTGGCGTCTGCGGCGCGCTGCGGGCCGTGGCAGATGATGCCGGCGAGTGCCGCGTGGCGGATCAAGTGGAAGGGCGCCTGTCCGTCAGGGGAAATGCCGAGGGCGGTGAGGTGTTCGGTCAGCTCGGCTCGAGTCAGCGGCCCGTGCGTGCCCAGTACGCGTCGGATCAGGTGGTCGGCGCGCTGGCGTAGGTCGTCGTCCAGGCCGAGCTGCTGGTAGCGGCGGCTCGTCGCCGCGAGGAAATGCGGGCCGAGCAGGCGCAGCGCCCAGCGGGCGTCCTCGCCGGGGATGGTGTGCAGGGTGCCGCGCATGAACCAGTTGCGGACGATGCTTCTCTCGTCCTCGTACGCGGTGCGAATGGCGCTGGCCGTGATGTCGCGGCCGCGCGCGCGGATGCCGAGGTCGGCTGCCGTGGCGTCCTGCGCTTGGATGGCGAAGACCCGCCGCACGACCGCCGCGGCGCAGTCCTCCCGGACGCCGTCGGCCAGTGCTTGCGCGCGGGCGCGCATCCGGCGGACGCGCTCCTGGTGAAGCATCGGATGCATCTGCTGCTCTGCGCCGTCAGGAGACGGCCGAGCCGAGAACGTGTGCGAGTTCGGCTGGGGCCGACAACATAGGCCAATGCCCCGTCGACAGGTCGAAACGCCGCCACGGCGGCTGGTTGAGGAACGCCAACATCGGCACCCCGGCGTCCAGCAGGTTCTTGAAGTCGTTGCAAGCGACCAGGACGCGGTCGACGTCTGGGCTGGGTTCGGCCGGGCCGGCGAGCCGCTGCTCGAAGGTGCCGAACGGCTGGGAGGTGGCACCTGCGCGCAGAAGCCCCCGCTTGTTCTCGTCGAGTCCGTAGAGGCTGCTGGACAAGCCCAGGACGTCAAAGGGCGGCATCGGCAGTCGCCACCCGTCGCCGAACTCTGCTACCTGCTGGCGCAGCTGGTCGACAGCCTCGGGTGGCATGAGGTCAAGCATGCACATGCCAGCGGCGAACGGGGCGCTGTCCACGTAGACCACACGCTCCAGCCGATCGCCAAGGCGCCCGGTGGCCCCGGTGACGGGAGCAGCTGCGTAGCTGTGGGCGACCAAAGTGACTTCGCGCAGATCGCGTCGCTCGACGAAGTCAGTGATGTCCGCAATATGGGTTTCCAGGTCCGTCTCCGGGGTGCCCCGGTCGGCGTACTCGCCGAGACCGGTCAGCGTCAGCGGCAGCGCCGTATGCCCGCGCTCACGCAGAGCCTGCGCGGTGTCTTCCCAGGCCCACGCGCCGAGCCAGGCGCCGGGAACGAGTACGAAGGTAGCCATGTGATCTCCCTGAAGTGAGGTGCCGCCGCGAGCGTAGGATCAATACAGGACAAGTTCCGCCCTGAAATGGTCGAGTGATCCATGTCGCATCCCCTCACCCGCGTATTGACCCTGCTGGAACTCCTCCAGTCGCACACGCGGCTTCCCGGCTCCGAGCTGGCCGATCGGCTCGGCACCGACGTCCGCACCGTGCGCCGGTACGCCGCGCACCTGCGCGAACTTGGCATCCCGGTGGAGGCCGAACGAGGACGCCACGGCGGCTACCGCCTGGCCCGCGGCTACCGGATGCCACCCTTGGTGCTCACCAACGACGAGGCCCTCGCCGTCGTCGTGGGCCTGCTTGCCGCTGAGCGGCTGGGCATGAGCATGACCACCCCCGCGAATTCGGGCGCACTGGCCAAGATCGAACGCGTCCTACCGCACAGCCTGCGGGAGCCGCTGGCCGCCATGCGAGAGACCTTGTCCTTCACGACGAACGCGGTGACCGCACAGGCACCCGAGACGAGTGTGCTGCTGGCCCTGGCCCAGGCGTCGCGCGCCCGCACCACCGTCGGCATCAGCTACCTGTCCTGGCACCAGGACCAGACCGAACGTGACCTCGATCCCTACGGCGTCGTCTTCCATCGCGGCCGCTGGTACGCCGTCGGCCGCGACCACCGGCACGACAGCCTACGGACCTTCCGCATCGACCGCATCGCATCAGTCACGACCCGCACGCAGACCTTCACCGCCCCCGACGACTTCGACCCCGTCACCCACCTGACCTCGGCACTGGCTCAAGTGCCCTACCGCTGGGACGTCGAGGTTCTCATCCACGGCCCGCTGGACGACATCGCCCGCCGACTGCCCCGCTCCGCCGTGACACTCACCGCAGACACCGCCGGTGTCTTGATGCACGCAAGGGCAGAGCGCCTGGACGGAATGGCCCACCTGCTCGCCTCCCTGGAATGGCCCTTCACCATCCACCGACCCGACGAACTACGGCAGGCCCTGAAGAACCTGGCCGACCAGCTCACAGCAGCCGCAGAGCGAGCACCGGGACAACCGTCGTAGCGGGATGCCGCGACCAGCTCACGCCCGAGCCCTGGCTCGATCATGAAGGTGCCGGAGCTCGGACAGAATCGCGCGATGAGCAGGCAGTCGCCGATCAACGGCACACGAGGGCGTCTCCCACGGGCGGATTGACAAACGAGCTGGTTGAGCTGGCCGCGACACGGCGGTCAACGCACCTGCTTCGGGTGGCGATCGACGCACCGGACACCGCCAGCAAGACAACCCTCGCAGACGAGGCGGCCGATAAGCTCACCGCGCAGGCGGCAAGGTGATCCGGGTCGGCGTCGATGGCTTCCAGCAGCTACGAGCCGTGCGACACCGGCGCAGCCTGCCCGCGGAAGGGGCTTCTACCAGGACTCGTTCGACTACGCGGCCCTACGCGGGTTGCTATTGGACCCGTTGGGCCGGGGCGGTAATCGTCGCTACGGACCAGATGCGACCAGTCGTTCGGTGGTCGGACTCCCAGGACGCTCGTTGGATCAGGGGAGCGGCCCGATGAGCTGCACGAACGCAGGTTGGAACAGTTAAAACTCTCCTGACCCTCAGCTCGGCCAGTTCGCTGTGCCTCGCCGCCTCGCTGATGGAAATTCTCGGCGTGAACTCGAAGTGGGGCTAAGTGGCGATACATGGGTGAGAGCCGGCAGGTATGGAGGGTCTGACATGGGGCGAACTGGTGGGTGTGCCGTACATGCTGGTTGATCAGCAGATCGTCGCAGAGCAGGAATCGGATGCCTGGTACGTGGAGGCTTCTCTGGTCGACCACTCCTTGTTCACGGTCCTCTACGACCGGCATGCGGCGGCCCTGTACCGGTACGCCCACGGGCGCGTTGGTGCCGACGTCGTGGACGACGTGGTGTCTGAGACGTTCCTGGTCGCCTTCCGCCGTCGTCACCGCTACGACGTGTCCCGGCCAGATGCGCGGCCGTGGCTGTTCGGGATCCTGACCGAGGAAATTTCGCACTATCGGCGGCGGGAACGGGCGCACTACCGGGCGATAGCTCGCTGCGGTCCGGTCGATGTCGCCCCCGATTTGGCAGAGCAGGCGGTGGCAGGCGCGGCCGCTTACGCGCTGCGGGTACCGCTGGCGCGGGCCATGGCCGACCTGCCGGCCAGAGACCGCGATGTCCTGCTGCTCATCGCGTGGGGTGGGCTCAGCTACGAGGAGACCGCCCAGGCAATCGGCATCCCGGTGGGAACAGTGCGGTCACGGCTCAGCCGTGCCCGACGCAAAGTCAGCAGTGCGCTCGGCGGCGACGACCCGACGCGCGCGGTGGAGGAGACGATGTGAACGACCGGCAGCTCATTGATCAGGTTAGGACGTTGCTCGAACCAGTGGAGCCGCCACCACACCTACGGGGCAAGGTAGACCGAATGATCGCCGGTACCGCAAGGCCGGCGGTCCTGGAGGCTTGCTACGGTCGGTGCTACGGCGACCGTCGGAGTGCTTGCGCTGCTGGTCAGCTCGGTGGTGAGCATCGATGGAAAACCGCCGGCTGCCACTGCCCAGGCAGCAGAGATCCTCCACCGGGCCGCTGACACTGCTCGGGCCGACCGGACTCCGGCCCCCCGCGGCGACCAGTTCATCCTGACCACGACGAAAGGCTTCGCCCCTGTCGCCGGACAAAACGAGCCCGCGACGACTCTCACCCGCTCGTGGAAGTCCGTCGACGGCACCCACGACAGCCTGATCTAGGAAAGCGACCCGCCGGCCGGCGGCCGGCAGTCAACGGTGATTCCCGGGTGCCGGAATGGGCGGGCCAAAGAGTGGGGGCCGGACGGCAGCCTGCTGAACGCCACCCGGCCATGCACGCCAACCCCGGCCTACCTGAAAAATCTGCCGACCGACGCCACCAGCATGCTCAACTATCTGCGGCGGATGAATGGCCGCACCACGGCGAGCAACGAAGAAATCTTCGCCAACATGGGTGAGCTGATCCGAGGATACTTGCCCGCACAATCGCGAGCCGCTCTGTACGAGGCGGTGACGAAGATTCCCGGAGTGGTGGCCTCTGGGTCCATGACGGACGCTGCAGGTCGGTCCGGCATCGCCGTTTCCCTCGTGGGGAACATCGACCGGTACGACCTGATCTTCGAGCCGCAGACGTACCGGTTCCTCGGCTGGCAAGTCGTACCGAAGGACGAGAGCCGTGGGCCAGTCCGATCACAGGTGATCTTGAACGTGACCGTCGTCGACCGTGCCGGTCAGGTCTCGAAGTACCCAGACTAGGCGTCGACAGCGCGCAGGGGGCGGCCGCCGGGGCGTTGGCCGCCCCCTGCTCACGCGCGGGGTCCCGGCCGACGGCGCGCGGAGTACAAGTCCGATCACGGCGGTGTCGGGGGTGTAGGACTGGTAGCTGAAGCCGGCGATCTGGCTTAAGGTGCCCGGCTCGGACGGACCGGCGTCAGTGGCACGCAGCGTGGCTAACATGCGGTCCCGGTCGGCGCTGGGGACGAACTGCTGCTCGATGGTGGGTTCCCAGTAGTTCCGGCCAAGGGAGTAGCTGGACCTCATGCCGATCTGCGCGGCGGCGATCAGGGCGCCTTCGGGGGTGTGCGCGAAGCCGGACGCGGTGGTTCCCGTGGCTCGTTTCGGGCCGGCGGTGGCGCTGACCGGCACGGCGAGCGGACCGACTAGTTCCCACCGGACGCCGGCCGGTGCGGTGGTCGGCACAGCGGTCGGCAGCGCCTGCGGGGCGCTGCTGTCAGCCGGCGTCGGGTTCGTCGGCGGCGTATCGCCACCGACGTTGTCGCCGTCATTTCCTCGGGGGAGCACGGCGATTAGTAGCCCGGCGACGATGACCACCAGGACCAGCGCGGCGGAGGCGATGAAGCCGGGTCGGGTCCAGGGGGCCGGTCGGCGAAGTCCTGGGTGGTAGACGAGCGCAACATCGGTGTTCCTCCTAGACGAGTAGTCCCGAAGTCAGGGGTCGATGTCTGGGCATGAGGAGAGGGCATCCAAGATCATGTTGTGACGCAAGACCTGGATACCCTCTTGACCGCACTGTACGTGAAGATCGACGACAGCATCCGCACGCCCCGGTGGCGTGGCAGGCCGCCGCTGTTGACCGACTCCGAGTTGGTGTGCCTGGCCGTGGCGCAGGTCCTGCTCGGCGCCCGGTCGGAAGCGCACTGGATCCGCTATGCCCGCATCCACCTGCGCGCCTGGTTCCCGTACCTGCCGCAGCGGCCGGGCTACAACAAGCGGCTGCGCGCCGCACTGCCGCTGGTCAAGAAGGCGATCCGGGACCTGGCCCGGGATAGTGACTTCTGGTTCGACAACCACTGGATCGTCGACTCCACCCCGATCCCGTGCGGCATGTCCCGCCCCACCACCCAGCGCTCGGACCTGGCCGGGTGGGCTGGGTATGGCTATTGCGCCTCGCACTCCCGGTTCTTCTGGGGGCTACGCCTGTACCTGGTGTGCACCCCGACCGGGATGCCGATCCTGTGGGCCCTGGCGAACCCGAAGATGGCGAACGGGAAGTCCTCGCCGCGATGGTGGACCTCGAGGCGGACGTGGTGGCCGAGCACGACGGGATCCTGCTGATCAGCGACAAGGGATTCGCGTCCAAGCCGTTCGAACGGCAGTTGGCCGAGCAGGGCATCTGAACTGCTCCGCCCGTCACGCAAGAAGGAGAAGGCCCGCTACGGCGAGGCGATACTCAAGAAGGTCCGCCAGCTCATCGAGTCGGTCAACGACACCCTCAAAGGCCAGCTTGACCTGGAACAACACGGCGGACGGACCTTCGCCGGCGTCGCCGTACGCGTCGCCCAACGCCTCCTCGCCATGACCGCCGCGATCTGGCACAACAACAAGACCGGCGCACCCGTCACCCGGTCACTGATCGCCTACGACCACTGACCGAACTTCGGAACAACTCGTCTAGGAAAACAGTGCCCGTACAGCGGGTTGCGGTCGTCGGCGAACAGCCGGTCGAGCCGGGTACGGGGGGATGGCCTTGTCCCGGGTTCGGGTGACCCTGCATGCGTTCCAGGCGCCGGCCGGGGTCGGTGGTCAACCAGTCCTGGCGGTGGCAGTAGACGCTGAACGAGGTCAGCGCGGACAGGCGCTTGTTCCAGGTGTTCGCGGCCCCCTCGCCCCAGCGGGCCATCGTCTGCTCGTAGATTTCCGGGACCAGCGCAGCAACCGGCAGTTGGTCGCCGGCGGTCTCGCGCAGCCGGCGCAGGGTCTCGGTGTAGGTGGCGCGGGTGGCCGATCGTCGGCGAAACCGGTCGAGGAACGCGTCGACGGCGACCACGAGCGCCACCGGGCGGCGAGCGGTCGGCAGCGGGATCACGGACACCTCGGCGGCTCCTTGCGGTGATGTGACACAGAATGGGGCCGAGTGGCCCTCGCCGTGGTGACGGCGTCCCGCAGGTAGCGGCGGATGGATCATTGGCTCTGTGACAGACAAAACGGGATTGCTCCCTCGAGGGGGAGAGCCGGCTGGGCCTCATCGATGGAGAGATTGAGCTCGGTGAGGAATGCTTTCGCTGCCGGGGTGAGCGAAGAGCGGTTCCAGATCAGGTGCTCGATGCGGGTGGGTGCGTCGCGGACCGGGACTGTGGCTACTCCGGTCAGGTGCGGGGTGTACATCGAGGCGAGCAGGGCGACGGCCAGGTTCTCCCGGATGAGCCGGAGCATCAGGACGTCGACTGTGGTGACCTCGAACGCGACGTCCCGGTGTACTCCCGCGGCGGCGAAGGCGAGGTCGGACTGAGCGCGCCCGGCTGTTCCCGCCGGGAGATCCACGAACGCCTCCGTGGCCAGCCGGGCCAAATCGATCTCGGTTTCCGCGACGAGCGGATGATCGGGGGCGACCACCGCTACCAACCGATCTTCGGCCAGCTGCTTGCTGCCGACTCCTTCGGGCCGCCTGGTCACCGGCAGGCCGAGGAAGGCGAGGTCGATCGCGCCGACCTTGACGTCTTCGATGAGCTGCTCGCTGCTGCCGACACGTAGGCCGATCCGGACCTGCGGGTACTTCTTGTGGAAGGTGTGCAGCGCGGATGGGATGTCGACCGCCGCGACGGTGGGGATCAATCCGACGGCAAGCCGTCCCCGAACCTCGCCGATGGTGGCGGCGACCTCGGCCGCGGCACGCTCAGCCGCGTCGAGGCACTGCCGCGCCACCGGCAGGAACGCCTGTCCCGCAAGAGTCAGCCGTACCCGCCGGCTGGTGCGCTCGAATAGCCGGGTCCCGAGTTCGCGTTCCAGTCGGGCGATCTGGTGGCTGAGGGCGGACTGCACAACGAGGCATCGTCCGGCGGCCCGCGTGAAGCTGTTCGTCTCCGCGACAGCGACCACGTACCGCATCTGCTGAAGTTCCATTTATCCATCTTGATTCACGATGGCTGGTGTGACAACGATGTGTTGGACTCATCGCTGCCGTGCGTCGAGGCTTGAACGCATGAACATCTTGGTTACCTCGGTGACCGCCCTCGCCCCTCTGGTGTGGGGAACAACCTACGTCGTCACCACCGAACTGCTGCCGCCGGGCCATCCGCTGTTCGCCGCGCTCGTGCGGGCGCTGCCGGCCGGGCTGATCGCGATCGCTCTCACCCGTACGCTGCCGCGGGGAACCTGGTGGCTGAGGGCCACCACGCTGGGGCTCCTCAACATCGGACTGTTCCTACCCCTGCTGTTCGTCAGCGCCGAACGACTTCCCGGTGGCGTGGCCGCCACCTTGGGCGCCGCGCAGCCGCTGATCGTGGCGGTCCTGGCTGTGGCAGTGCTGCGCCAGAACCCGTCGGCGTGGCACTTCGCCTGGGGGATCGTAGGGGTAGCCGGCGTCGGCCTGGTGGTGATCGGACCGGACGCGGGCTTCGACCCGGTCGGCGTCGCGGCCGGTCTCGCCGGGACGAGCGCGATGGCGCTCGGCGTGATCCTCACCAAGCGCTGGGGCCGCCCGGACGGGGTCGGCCCGACGGCGTACGCGGGCTGGCAACTCACCGCGGGCGGGTTGTTCCTGCTACCGGTGACCTCGATATTCGAGGGTGCCCCACCCGCGGTCGACGGACCCGCCGCGCTCGGCTACCTCTGGCTGGGACTGCCGGGCTGCCTGATCGCCTACATCCTGTGGTTCCGCGGCATCACCATGCTGCCGGTCACCTCCGTCGCCGTACTGGGCCTGCTGTCGCCGATGATGGCCGCATTGCTAGGCGCGGTGCTGCTCGACCAGTTGCTGAGTCCGACCCAACTGCTCGGCTTCGCCCTCGCCCTCGCAGCGATCGTCGCCGCCCAGCTCACCCCACGCAGCCTGAGTCAGCCCCCAACCCCCTCTGAAATGGATCAACCGTTGACTATCACTGTTGTCGGTGCAGCCGGGATGGCCGGATCACGCATCGTCGCCGAGGCCGGCCGTCAAGGACATCAAGTCACCGCCGTCCTGCCTGGTCCCCCGGTCGGACACCCTGCCTCCCGAGGTCACCGACGTTCGCGGTGACGCCACCGACGTCGAGCTCATGACCAAGCTGTGTGCCGACGCCGACGCCGACGCCGACGCCGACGCGGTCGTGGGCATGGGCGCCACCCGGCCGGCGCCTGGCGCGGAGCACACCGTCACCGCGATCACCACGGCCCTGCTCGACGCCGCGGCCGCGGCCGAGACACGGATCTTGTTCATCGGTGGATCCGCGCCGCTGCTGGCACCCGGCGACGGGCTCATGTTCGACGCTCCCGAGTACGTACCGTCGACCTGGCGCACCATCGCCGCCGCCAACATCGCGCAACTGGACGCCTGCCGCCCGCATACCGCCGACTGGGCCTACGTCAGCCCAGCGGCCCTGTTCGAACCCGGTGTCCGGACCGGCGGCTACCGTCGCGGCGCCACAACTCTCGTCGTGGCCCCGGACGGTTCGTCGCGCATCTCGGCCGAGGACCTCGCCGTCGCGGTGCTCGACGAGCTGGAGCAGCCGGCGGGGGAACGGCATTTCTCCGTCGGTTACCGACAGCAACGCACTCCTCCCGCCCGAGCGGGGGTGCGTCTCGCCGGAACGGCGATCCGTGAAGACCGCCGCGGAACGCGCTGTCGCACGGCCGGCAGCACAGCCTCCGGCGGCAGTAGCTTATCGCCGAGCCTCACCGGCCAGATGTGCGCCAGGACCTCGCCGTCGACGTCGCGACCGGTCCGGCGCAGGGCGGCCACGCCGAGGGCGTCATACTCCGTCGACCAGCAGACGATCGCGTTCGTGGCCAGTGTGAGGCACCACATCTGTTCGGTCTGCTGCTCGTGGTGCCGGCGTCGCAGCGCGCCCTCGCCGGCGTACGCGAGGAAGCGGCGCAGAGCGTGCAGGTTCTCGCCCTTGTTCAGCTGCCGGGCGTTGCGCTGCCGGTAGGTCTCGTCGACCAGGTGGCGGGCGGAGTAGACGGTACGGCGCAGCGCCCCGTACTCCTCGAGCGCGGACGTGAGCGCGTTCTGCTGCCGCTTCGACGAGCACAGCTTCCCGACGACCAGCGCCGCAGTGGCGTGCCCGCCCTGCACGAACGCGGCGACCCGCGGCAGGTCGTCCCACATGTTCGTGATCAGGTCCAGGTTCGCCACCCCGGCTTCGACGAGAGCCCCAGCTCAACGGTTGTCGCCGCTGCCGCCCAGCACGCCACGGCCCTGGCGGCTGGCCAGCTTGGCCATGTTGGCAGTCGCGATGTCGTCCAGCGAAAGATCGAGATAATCGGCGAGCACCGCCACGTACCAGAGCACGTCACCGAGTTCCTTGGCGATGTCGGCCCGGTCGATCCGCGACTCGTCGCTGTCGAGGTCCCGAACCCACTTCTTGAACTTCTCGGCGATCTCTCCCGACTCGCCGACCAGCCCGAGCACCAGGTGCAGCAGCTCGTTCTTCTTGTCACGCGGAGCGGCAGTACGAAGGGCGCCGCGCTGATACTCGTCCAGGTCCATGGCGGACCAGTATGTCGAACCCCTCATACGAGTTCGACCACGACGCCCCGCCACGAGCCCTCCGCACAGGGCAGCGCCCTCATCGCGCCCATCAACCTCGCGTGGGATCCCGCCACCGGGCTCGCCACCCAGGCGCAAGACTCGCCAGTTTGCCTGAGAGGCGTTCCAGTTTGGGGGGCCGGTGAGATCGGCCCGCATTATTGAATTATCGATAACACTAATCCATCAACTCTTCCGGACCTAGCGGACATATCGGTGCCACACCATAATGACTGTTCTGTTGCAGTCCGCAGCGCGAGGGCCGCAGAGGAGAATGGGGCACCTGTCCTGGGCTGGCGAAGCTGATGCGGTCTGCCCAGATTCCTCGGGCGCACGGCTTCGATCGATGGACACCCCGGCGTGGCGCGTTGGTGGATGTCGAGATCGACGCCGACCGCCTGTGTAGCAGCGGGGCCGGCGGTGCTGGGCTGCGCCGCAGGGCAGCGGTCCGCCGGAGCCGTTGATGCCGGCGCGGGAACAACCGGCCCGGTAGCCCGGTGCGCTGCAGGTAGAGCCGAGCAGCGCGAGGTGGCTGCAGTCGTCGAGCAGCGCGGTGCGCACGGCGCCGCCCTTGTCGAAGATCCAAGCCGAGGAACGGTTCAACGTGCTACTTGGTGCTACCGTATAGCGGTACTCGGTAGTACGAGGTACCGGGGGATCGAAGAGGAGCCGCGATGGACGACCTGACGGAGATGCTCAAGGGCACGCTCGAAGGCTGCGTGCTCGAGATCATCGGCGGCGAGGAGACCTACGGGTACGCCATCACGCGTCGATTGAACGAGCTCGGCTTCACCGACGTCATCGAGGGGACGGTGTACACCATCTTGCTGCGACTGGAGCGGAACGGACTCGTCGAGGTGACGAAACGACCGTCCGAGGTGGGCCCGCCGCGCAAGTTCTACGCGCTCAACGACGCCGGGCGTGAGGAGCTCGCGAGGTTCTGGGCGAAGTGGCAGTACGTCTCGTCACGCATCGACAGGCTCAAGGAGGGCGGGAGATGAGCTTCTGGGAGACCATCACAGGCAGCGATCTCACCAGGGAATGGAAGGTGTTCGAAGCCCGGGCAGAGGAATTGCCGGGCGACTACCGGGCAGCGTGGGAACAGATCAAGGTGCATCTGTTCCGCTACGCGGGCTTCACGGGTCGCAACCTGATGCCGATCGTCGACGCCGCCCTGGGGCTGCTCGAAGAAGCATCGGCGGACGACCGGAGCATCCACGAGGTGCTCGGCGACGACATCCCCGGCTTTTGTACGGCGCTCGCCGGCGGAGAGGGAGCCCGGACCTATCGCGACCGGTGGCGCGAGCAGTTGAACAGGAACCTGGCAAGGAAATTGGGCCGGCTGGGAGGCTGACGTGGGCATCCAAGACATCATCGAGGGCAAGAAGCAGTGGTGGGCGCACGCGGCTCGGGTCAAGGCGCTCCCGCCGGACTACCAGATCGTCTACAAGGAGGTGCAGAGGTACCTGTTCAAGGTCGGACCGATCGACCTGCCTGACGGGCGCCTGCTCCCCGGGATCGTCGACTTCTTCGAGGAGGGCGTCGCGGCCGGCAAGGGCGTTGTGGAACTTATCGGCACCGACGTCGCCGCCTTCTGCGACGACCTGGTCAGGGACTCACGCACCTACGCGGACGTCTATCAGGAGTCCATCAGCGGGAACCCCGGCACCGACGAGAAGTAACACCCGCCGTCATCATGCCAGCGGGCACAATCCCGCACGCGCCTGGCGAGCTGGGTACCCGCCGGCCGAGACCGCCGACGGGCATCTCGTGCTTGCTGCGGCCGGGAAGGGTTCACCGCAGAGCCCCGCAGGTGAATGTTGATCGTGGTTGGGCCTGCACGGGTACGGTAAGCCGGTCGCTGGCAAGCCGGGAAGAGGACGGGTAGAGGAAGATCAGTGAGCGATTACGGGACGGCCTGTGGAGGATCCGGCTCGCGATCGCCGGGGGTGCCATCGCTTACCGGCCGCTCGCAACTCGCCAACGAAGCCACGCGCGGGCGAGGCTCCATACCCCTGGAACAGCTGCCCCACCGGCTCGCCGAGCTGCCCGGCGACGTCGAGGTCGTCGCGTACTGCCGCGGCGCGTACTGCGTGCTTTCCCATGACGCCGTGCGGCTGCTCACCGCCAGCGGTCGCCGCGCCGCCCGGCTGGTCGACGGCATGCTCGAGTGGCGCCTGGCCGACCTGCCCGTCGCCGCGTGAGCGACTCCGTCGTGCTCGACGGCGGCGACCGCCGCTGCGTGCAGTTGCTCATCGAGCTGCGCCGTCTCACCCTCACGGTCGAGGCCGGTACGCTCATCCACCTCATCGCCACCGACCCCGCCGCGCCGCTGGACCTGCCCGCCTGGTGCCACCTCACCGGCCACACCTACCTCGGCGCGGTAGACGGCCGGCAGCGCCCCACCATGCGATACACACCGCCGCAGCACCGGCAGCACACATCCGAACCGACCGTGGCACGCCCCGCCGGCCACGCCGTGACCGATCGTCGGCCGGCCCGCCGATCCCGGAAGGCGGCGGGGTGTCCGTCCCCATCCGAAGGAGCGTGACCGGTGGCATCCACCGCGTGGGAGCCGACTGAGCCCGACGGCGTCGTGGCGAATCCGTTGGAACAGCTGACGCTCGAGCAGCTGCGCACCAGGACCAGCATGAAGTGGACCGCCTACCCGACCGACGTGTTGCCGCTGTGGGTAGCCGAGATGGACGTCCTACTCGCTCCTGCGGTGGCCGACACCCTGCACCGCGCTGTCGCCGCCGGTGACACCGGCTATCCCAGCGGGCACGCCTACGCCGACGCGCTGGCCGGCTTCGCCGCGGACCGCTGGCAGTGGGACGGGATCGCCGTCGAGCGCACCGCGATCGTCGCGGACGTGATGGTGGGCATCGTCGAGACCTTACGGTTGCTCACCGATCCCGGCGACGTAGTGGTCGTCTGCGCCCCGGTCTATCCGCCCTTTTACGCCTTCGTCACCCACGCCGACCGCCGTGTGATCGAGGCGCCGCTCACCGTCGGCGGACGGCTCGACATCGACGCGCTCGCCGACGCGTTCACCGCGGCGCGCCGGCTGTCGCAGCGTCCGGTGCTGCTGTTGTGCAACCCACACAACCCGACCGGCGCCGTGCACACCAGCAGCGAGTTGATCGCCGTCGCCGCCTTGGCCCGCCACCACGGGGTGCGGGTCGTCTCCGACGAGATCCACGCGCCCCTGGTTCTTCCCGGCGCCGAGTTCGTCTCCTACCTCAGCGTTCCCGGAGCCGAGGACGCGTTCGCGCTGTTCTCCGCCTCCAAAGGGTGGAACCTGGCCGGGCTGAAAGCCGCCCTGCTCGTCGCCGGGCCCGAGGCCGCCGCCGATCTGGCTCGCCTGCCCGAGGAGGTCAGCCACGGCCCCAGCCACCTGGGCATCCTGGCCCACACCGCAGCATTCACCCACGGCCGTACGTGGCTCGACGCCCTGCTCGCCGGTCTCGGCCGCAACCGCAGCCTGCTCGCGTCACTGGTGACCGAGCATCTGCCGCAGGTCGACATGATGCACCCGCAGGCCACCTACCTGGCCTGGCTGGACTGCCGCCGGCTCGGCTTGCACTCGAGCAACCCGCAGAACGGGCCCGGTGTGGTCAGTGAACTAGCCGGGCCCGCCCGGATGTTCCTCGACCAGGCCCGCGTCGCGCTCAGCTCCGGACACGTGTTCGGCACCGGCGGCGCCGGCTTCGTCCGGATCAACTACGCCACCTCACATGCCATCCTGCACGACGCCGTGCAGCGCATGGGTGCAGCCGTCGCCACGACCCAGACCAGATAGGGCTAACCGACCACGGACCCCGTCGCCGCAGGCGCCGCGTACGACGCCGCCGACGGCAACGAGACGGTCCCCACCGTCCACGTCGCCGGGCAGTGGCTGGTCAACCCCCGCGCCACCATCGTCGAACACCTCGCCCGACGCTGACTCATCCGGAGCGAACCAGACTTGCATCCTGTACCCGGGTACAGGCTTACCGTCGTGGCATGACCAGCGATGACCCGGCGTGGGCGCCCGAGGCGTGCACCCTACCGACCGTGGACCGACCGCTACGGCTGGCCGAGTTCGATGACCTGTTCGCCGCCGCCCTGCACCGGCAGCAGCGGCTCTCGCCGACGGCACTGCGGTGGCATCTCGACCCGGCCGCCGAGGCGACCGCCCGGGATCTGACCGACCGGGAGAGTTCCTGCTGCTCCTTCTTCTCCTTCACCTTCACCGCGGACGGCCCGGTCCTGCGGCTGGACGTCGAGGTGCCGGCCACGCACGTCGACGTCCTCGACGCGCTCGCCGCCCGGGCGGCCGCGATGGTGCCGGCGTGAGCGGGCTGCGCAGCAGCCAGATCGCCACGGCGGCCGGGGTCAACCTGCAAACGCTGCGCTACTACGAACGCCGCGGCCTGCTGGCCGAGCCGCAGCGCAGCCTGGGCGGGCACCGGCTCTACCCACCGGAATCCGTCGCCCTCCGGTGGGTGCGGCGGTGGGACCTGCGGATGCTGACCCGCTGGTGTGCTGCCACAACCCTATGATGATCATTCGGTCCATCCTGCTGTTCGTCGTCGCGGCGCTCGCCGAGATCGGCGGCGCCTGGCTGATCTGGCAAGGCGTACGCGAGCACAGGGGCTTGGTGTGGGTCGGCGCCGGCATCGCCGCCCTCGGCGCCTACGGCTTCGTCGCCACCTTCCAGCCCGACCCCAACTTCGGCCGGATCCTGGCCGCCTACGGCGGCGTCTTCGTCGCCGGCTCCCTGGCCTGGGGCATGGTTGTCGACAAGTTCCGCCCCGACCGGTGGGACATCATCGGCGCCGTCATCTGCCTGCTCGGCGTCGCCGTGATCATGTACGCCCCACGCCACGCCGCAGCTGACGGCGGCTGGGGGTCACTGTGAGCCCACCCGCACACCCCTGCCGTTAGTACAGCATCGGATGTACTGTCTTGGATGTGGAGACGTTGACGTACGGGCAGGTGCTGGCTCGCTTCGGCCATGCCCTGTCGGATCCGACCCGGGCGCGGCTGCTGCTGGCGCTGCGCGATGGGCCCGGCTATCCCGCGCAGCTGGCTGAGCTGCTGGGCACGACCCGGCAGAACCTGTCCAACCATCTCACCTGCCTGCGCGGCTGCGGCCTGGTCGTCGCCGCGCCCGAGGGCCGGCGCACCCGCTACGAGCTGGCCGACCCGCGGCTGGCGCACGCCCTGGGTGACCTGCTCAGCCTGGTTCTCGCGGTCGACCCGGCCGCGTGCACGGACTCCGACGTGAAGGGCTGCTGCTGATGGGCCTGCCGCTGATCCAGCTGGCCCCGACCGGTCCCACACCGGCGCGGCGCGCGGTGCTCGCGCGGCGGGTGCGGCTGTTCGTCGCCGCCACGATCACTTACAACGTCATCGAGGCGGTCGTGGCGATCACCGCGGGCACCCTGGCGTCGTCGACGGCGCTGATCGGCTTCGGCCTGGACTCGATCATCGAGGTGGCCTCGGCGGCGGCGGTGGCATGGCAGTTCGCCGGCCGCGACCCCGAGGCCCGCGAGAACGTGGCGCTGCGCATCATCGCCGTGTCGTTCTTCGCCCTCGCCGCCTACGTCTCCGTCGAGTCGGTGCGCGCCCTGATCGGCGGCGCCGAGGCCGAGCACTCCTCCATCGGCCTGGTCCTGGCCGCGGTGTCCCTTGCGGTGATGCCGGTGCTGTCGTACGCGCAGCGCCGCGCCGGTCGCGAACTCGGCTCCCGCTCAGCGGTAGCCGACTCCAAGCAGACCCTGCTGTGCACCTACCTGTCCGCGGTCCTGCTCGTCGGCCTGGCGGTCAACAGCTTGTTCGGCTGGTCCTGGGCCGACCCGATCGCCGCCCTGGTCATCGCCGCCGTTGCGGTCAAGGAAGGCCGCGAGGCCTGGAAGGGAGACAACTGCTGCGCCCCGAACGCCGCCCTGCACGCGACCGCGAGCGCCAGCACCGCGAACGTCGCCACCGGTGACGCGCCGGCTGAGACGGCCGCCGCCGGTGAGGCGGACGCGTGCGGCTGTCGCCCCGGCTGCTCCTGCTGCGAAACGCCGTCATGATGCTGCGCCGGATGCCCGAGCCGGTGCGCGCCGCGTTCGCGGCCGAGTTGCACACCGCCCGCACCGCCGCTGAACCGGCGAAGGCGTGGCAGGCCGCCGAACGCGCGCACATCCTGTCGCAGCCCTGGCCGTGGCCGCACACCGTCACCCACGCCGTCATGCTGCGCCGCGCGCTGCGCGAACGCGATCCGGTCGAGGCCGTCGGACAGGTCATCCGCCTCGCCGTCGCCGGGCCCGGCTCAGCGGCCGGGCGCTATCCGGCCGGCAACACCGGCCGTGCCCGGGTGCCGCTGACCGCGCCGATGCCAATCCCCGTCGACCTAGCCGCTGTCCTCACCGGCGCCGCCATCGCCACCCCCGCACCGGCCGCCGGCTCGGCCTCTGCCGTCGAGGGAGAACGTCGTGGGTGACGACTGCTGCGGCGGCGACCGCGGCAGCGACGACGACACCGTCTCGACCCGCACCGTCTGGATCATCATCGGCGTCGTCATGCTGATCGGCTGGGGCGCCCTGGCCGGCATCCTGCTCACCTGACCCGTGACCACCGGCGCCGACAGCTACGGCCGGACCGGCGAGCCGGACGCTTGCGGCACAGCTGCGTCGCCGCGTAGCTCCAGCCGCTTGGTCATGTTCAGCTTGACCTCGCCGTACGGGGCGACGTGTGTCCAGAACAGCGGGGTCAGCCCACGCCGGTCCTCCGGGGCGAGCGCGTCGGCCCAGCCGGGTTGAGCCAGCACGTCCTGCACGAGCAGGGTGTTGACGTAGGCGACGGCGGCCTGCAGGACGTGCAGGCAGGCCACGGACAGTTCCTGTTCGTCGCGGCGATTGGTGGCGATGTCGCCGCCCTTGCCGTAGAACAGCACCTGGTTGCCACCGTTCCAGCCCTCGGCCACGTTCAGTCCGTCATGGATCTCGCGTTGCAGATCCCGGTCGCGCAGGTACCGGGCCACAAAGGCCGTCTTCACGGCGCGGCCGACCTCCAGCATCGCCTGGTACGTGGGATGGGAGGCGGCGCGGGTGAAGCGGCGCAGGATGGCCTCGGTCGACGCGGTCCCCGTGCGGATCGCGGTCGCGTACTTGATTATCTGGTCGTACTGCTCGGCGACCAGATCCCAGCGGATCGCGCGGCCCATCATCGCCGGCGCCAGCCCCGGCCAGGCACCGGCCTGCCCAGCGACGGGGCGGTAGAGCTTGACGTGGTTGATCCGCTTGATCCGCGGGTGCAGGTCGAAGCCGAGCAGCCGAGTGATCCCGAAGCCGATCTCGGACTGGCCGTGGCTGTCGGTGTAGTTCGCCTCCACCTGCATCGTGGTGCCGTGGCGCACCGCGCCCTCCACCATCGCCGCGACCGCGGCATCCCCACTCGGTCGGCGCCGCGCGGACGAAGTCGAGCAGGGACCGCTGGGAGCGGGCAGGCAGGTGCTCGTGGTGGACCCGGCTGTCAGTTTCCGAAGTCGTGTGCACGGATGTCCGAAGTTCTCTGCACCCAACCGCGAATACGCTGGTCGGCCGTACAGAGGACTTCGGAAGCTGACACCAGCCACAGTCGCATCAGTTCGACTTCGGCGGTTCACGGATTCGCCGGCTACTCGGTGCCGCGAATGAAGTCGCGGATCAGCTCGGCGGTGCGTTGCGGTTGGTCGCGCATGACCCAGGTGCGGCTCCGTTCGATCAACACAACGCGAGCGTCGGGCAGGGCCAAGGCGAGGCGTTCGGCATGGCTGACCGGGAAGAGTCTGTCATCGGCGGCCCATGCCACGAGGGCCGGTTTGGTAAAGCCTGCGAGTTCCTCGGCGATGTCGCACAGGAGGTTCCGTTCGCCGAGAGAGGCGACGAAGGCGCGGGTGTCGCGCCGGATGCCGCTGTCGGAGAAGTAGGCGGCGATCCAGTCGTCGATGAGGTGGTGCGGAAGTGGCTCGTGGGTCAGCCGGCCGTAACCGCTGGGCAGACGACGCGGGGCCCGTGATCGTAGTGGCACCAGGATGACGCTGAGCACACCCACTCTGGCCGCAGGAGCCAGCATGCGGAAGATCGGGGGCGGGAAGTTGTCGAACGCCTCGCAGCTGGTGAGGACGAGACGGCCGATCCGCTCGGCGTGCCGGACGGCGACGATCTGGGCGATGGCACCGCCGGTGTCGTTGCCGACGAGTGTCACTTGGCGCACGCCGAGCGCCTCGATGAGGTCGGCGACGACCTGACCGACGCCCTTGATACTCAGATCGACGTCAGGGCGCATCGGGGCGCGATGTGCACCGAGCGGCAGATCCGGGACGATGCAACGGAAGTCTGGGCGGAGCCGTTCAACGAGCGGCTCCCAGACTCGGCCGTCCTGGAGGAGACCGTGGAGAAAGACGACCGGTTCACCGCCGCCGGTGTCGCGGTATCGCAGGGCGCCGGCTGGCAACGTCAACTCGGCCATGAGACTCTCGTATGCAATCCATACAGCATGTACGGAATTTACATACAGTCTGTATGTAGAGCAAGGGGTGTGTTGATGACAGGTGGAACGAAACACGGCCTGCGGTCGGCGGCGACCCGGGACCGCCTTGTGGCCGCAGCCCGCGTGCTCTTCGCGGAACGCGGGTACGCGGGCGTGGGCACCGAGGAGATCGTCGCGGCGGCCGGCGTGACCCGCGGCGCGCTCTACCACCAGTTCCGCGACAAGGCGGACCTGTTCACCAGCGTTGTCGAAGCCGTGGAGGCCCGGATGATCCAGCAGGTCGCCGAGGAGGTCGGCCACCATGTCGAGGATCCGGTCGCCGGACTGCTCGGTGGGGCCAGGGTGTTTCTCACGGTGTGCGCGGAACCTGAGGTTGAACGCATCGTCCTGCGCGACGCCCCCGCCGTGCTGGGGGCCGTAGCCTGGCGGGAACTCAGCAACCGCTACAGCCTCGGCCTCATTCAGCAAACGCTGCGCAGCGCGATGGAGGCCGGTGCGATCACCCCTCAGCCGCTGGCTCCGCTCGCGCATGTGCTTATGGGCGCCCTCGACGAGGCGAGCCGGTACGTTGCGACGGCCGATGATCCCGATTCCGCGCGGCAGGAGTGCCTCCACGCTCTCGCCCAGATCGTCCACGGGCTCCGAAGCGCGTCCACTCACCACCCCGACATCGCGGCGTGAACCGGTCACGGTCAGCACTCCACCACGGCGGGGCAGCAACAGGTACAGAGGACACCTCCGACGCGGAGGCGCTGTATCGGCGGGCCGTCGACTGCGGCGCCACCGACGCGCTGCGAGAGCTGGCCCAGTTACGGGAACAGGCCGGGGACACCGCCGTCGCTGATCGGATACGGAGGTTTGGGCTGACAGGAGCCGGTGTCGTCGCGGCCGAATTAGATTTCAGGTCGTAAACCTGCGGGCAGGTGCCTGGCTGGGGTACGGGCCAAACGACGGGTAGTGCACACGACTTCGGAGCAACCCGATGTCCGAAGTCGTCTGCACACGGGCCCTCCACCAGGGGACCCCGTGCAGACGACTTCGGAAACTGACACTGGCCGCGACCGCAGATTAGGTCGTCCCGGAAACCCTCGTTTCCGGGACGGCCTCCGCGTGCTCGGCTCCGAACCTTGCAACCGGGTCGGGCCGAAGCGCGCCGCTGCCTATCAGCCCGCCGCAGTGGTCCGGAACAGCTGGACGACTCCGGTGATGTTGTCCTGGCCGTGCCCTTGGCCGATCGCCTGCTCGTAGGTGCCGGCGGCGGCGTGGGTCAGGGGAACGGTGCAGAGGCGCGAGGCGGCGTCTGCGGCGGCGTATTGCAGATCCTTGGCTACCAATTCGATGGGGAAGGCGGCGGGGAAAGTGTGGCCGAGCATCGCGGTGGCGGCGGTGGCTACGGCCGGGCTTGCCACTGGGGTGGCGGCGAGTACCTCGATGGCGCGGGCCGCATGCAGGTCGGTGTCGTGTAGTGCGCCGAGCAGTTCGGCGACGGCGGCGATCTGGACGGCGAACAGGGAGTTGACGAGTAGCTTCATCTGCGAGCCGGTCCCGGCCGGTCCCATGTAGTGCACGGCGGCGCCGATCTGTCGCAGCACCGGCTCGACCCGGTGTGCAACCGCCGGCTGCCCGCCGACGAGGAAGATCAGTGTGCCGGCATCGGCCTGGGGGCGTGAGCCCAGCACCGGAGCGTCGAGGAAGTCCACACCGCGCTGTGCACACCGGCCGGCGAGCTCGGCGGCGAAGGCCGGGGTGACGGTGGAACAGTCGACGGCGACCGTGCCCGGCGCTATCGCTGCCAGCGCGCCGATGTCCGGGGCCAGCCAGACGCTGCGGCCGGCGTCGTCATCGCGCAGCATGCTGATCACGAGGTCGCGCTGCTGCGCGGCTGCCGCTGGCGTCGACGTCGAGGTGGCGCCCGCCTCGACCAAGGCCCGAGTCGCCTCGGCCGTGCGGTTCCACACGGTGAGGTCGTGTTCGCCGGTGGCGAGCAGTCGGCGGGCCATCCGCGAGCCCATCGCGCCCAGTCCCAGGACAGCGATCTTCATTCATGCTCCTACGTAGGTCATGTGGTGGTGGGCGGTGCGCAACGATGTTCAGGCGCCCATGGTGGCGAACGCTGCGGTGAAGGCCTGCGGGTCGCGGTTCCACAGTTCGCCCATGTGCGCGGACGTCGGGTCCGGGTAGATGTCCTGGTCTCCGGCGGCGAGGCCGTCGCAGATCGCGTCGGCGACGGCCCGCGGCGCCGCTTTGGGCGCGTCCACACCGGCCAGCATGTCGGTGTCGATACCGCCGGGGTAGACGCCGTGCACGCTGACCCCGGCTCGGGTCAGTGCCGGTCGCAGGGCGAGGGTGAGCGAGTGCGCGGCGGCCTTGGACGCCGAGTAGCCCGCCATCGGCGGTGCCGGCGCGTACGCCAGCAGGGTGAGCACGTTGACCAGCGTGCCCTTGTTCTCAACCAGCACCGGGGTGAACGCCCGGATCATGTCGTAGAGGCCGGTGAAGTTGACGGCGAACTCCCGGGCCAGCCCGTCGGGGTCAGCGTCCAGGGCCGCAGCGAAAGCCGCCGCGCCGGCGTTGTTGATTAGTAGGTCGGTGTCGGCAGCGATGGTGACGAGCTGCGCGATGGCGGCCCGGTCGGTGACGTCGAGGGCGACGGGCGTGATCCGCTCATCGGCGCGGACCGTGCGCGGGTCGCGGGCACCCGCGTAGATACGCGCGGCGCCACGCTCCAGCAGGGCGTCGACGAGGGCGCGGCCCAGGCCTCGGTTGGCTCCGGTGACGACGGCGGTGCTTCCGGTGATCTCCATGCCTGTAACCCTGCCGCTCATCGCTGAGGTAATGAATGCCTGCGCTACTCGATTGTTTGTCCGTCAGTCTCAACGCACCCGATGGCTTGCCTATCACGGCCCTACGCTGTACGGGTGGATGTTCTTGGTGACGTACTGGCGCTGGCGCAGGTCGACGCGAGCCTCATGGCGACCTTCGACGCGCGAGCCCCCTGGGCCATCGAACTGCCGGCCCGCCACGGTGCCACGTTCCACGCCGTGGTCGCAGGCACCTGCTGGTTCACCGCCGACGGCGCGCCGGCGCGCCAACTGGCCCCGGGCGACCTCGTGCTGCTGCCCGCCGGCGCGCGCCACCAGTTGTCCACCCACCCGGGCCTGCCGACGCGCCGTTTCGACGAAGACCTCAAGCGCAGCCTCATCCGACCCGACGGTGAACTGGTGCTCGACGGGCCGGGCGCACGGACCCGGATCCTGTGCGCGGGCTACCACTACGCGACCGACATTCCCCATCCCGTGCTGGGTCTGCTGCCGCCGGTACTGCACGTTGCCACCGCCCAGCCGGAAAGCGGACCATGGCTACGCACGGTTCTCGACCTGCTGGCCCACGAGACCCGCAGCCGCGCCGCCACCGGCTCAGGCACCGCCGCGCTGCGCCTGCTTGACCTGCTGCTGATCCACGTCGTCCGGGCATGGCTAGACACCGAAGGTGACACCATGGACGCCTCGTGGCTGCGCGGCCTACGGGACCCGCTCACCGCTCGCGTCCTGGCCGTGCTGCACGAGCGACCCGGCCACGACTGGACCCTGGACACCCTCGCCGCGAAGGTCAACGTCTCCCGCGCCACCCTCGCCCGACGGTTCACCCACCACGTCGGCGAACCCCCACTGACCTATCTCACCCGCTGGCGCCTCGACGTGGCCGCCCGCAAACTACGCGACACCACCCTCCCGGTCGCCGCCATCGCCCACGACGTCGGCTACACCTCCGAATTCGCCTTCAACCGCGCCTTCACCCGCACCCACGGCCAACCACCCGGCCGCTACCGCCGACACGCCACCACAAAAGGGTAACCACCAGACGGCAAGCCTCCGAGCTACCCACCTCTTAGCGTTGGTTTTTCGCTGGAAACTACGGACGGGCCTCCGGTGTCGACGCCGAGGCGCACCCGCCGGCGGTGAGGACACCGGCCACCGCGACTACGAGCAGGCGACACTTCACGAGGAAGTCCCTTCAACAAGAATCGGGCCGACTGCCGGTCAGGCGTCGCCGAACGTTGAGGGAGCCTGGCGCGGCGGGGTGTCCTTGACGAACACGACTCCGTCGATCCTGGTCAGGTGGTCCGGGTCCAGCGGGATGTAGCCGAACCAGGGGGACACGCGGGGCGTGGGCCTCACACCGCCGAGGGCGGCGGCCAGCCGGCGGGCGTCGACGAGGTAACGGTCCTCCGGCAGCGCGTACAGAAGCCCTTCGATGGTGTCCGGGGGTGGGGTGTCCACACCGTGGTGGCGGATCGTGCCGAGGGCCGTGGCCAGGAAGGCGTACCCCTCACCCAACCGGGCGCTGACGAGCGCCCCTGCGCTCCACCATTCCAGCGGCCGGTCGCCCATCCGCATCGTGCTCCTGTCCCGCTGGAGATGGCTGTTGTGGGCGTGCACCAGCGTCGGGCCCCGCTCGGCGATGGCGAGCAGGTTGGCGGCCATCATCGAATCCCGCACGCTCAGCAGCCGCGCCATGCGGCTCGGTGACGTGTCGGCCATCGCAGAGTGGTAGCGCAGCAGGCCGGTCGCGGTACGCGCGTACAGGAGCGCCCGCTCCCGGTCGTCCTCGGAGGAGGCCGCGATCAGGTGCGGCGTGTGCGCGTCGAGCAGCGCCACCATGTCGTCGGCGAGCAGTCGCAGCTGTGTGGCCTCGGGTGTCTGCCCCGCGGACTGGCACGGGTCCATCATCGCCGCGGGGTTGGTCCACCGGTCGTCGGCGCCGAGCAGGCGGTCGAGCGTCTCCCCGGTGCAGGGGAGCAGGTCGGCGTCCACCCGGGCCGCGAGGTAGCCGTGGAGTGCGGTGAGGGACCGCCGAGGGCTCGCGGCGTGGGTGATCTCCAGTGGGCCGTCGAAACCGGCGAAGCGCAGCCGCTCGGCGGCAGGCCGACCGTCGTTGTACGCGCGCATCCAGCGCACCAGCTCACGATTGCCCGTGAAGGCGCCCCACCCGTGGCTGAATCCGCGTTGCATGACCTCGTCGAGGGTGCCCGTGCCCGAGGTGACGTAGTCGTCCACGACCAGGCCCGTCACGCAGTCGCTCTCGATCGCGATCGTCCGGTAGCCCCCCTGCTCGACGAGTTGCCGGAAGAGCTCGTTACGCACGTCGAGCAGGACGTCCTCGCCGTGGGTGGGCTCACCCAGGGCGAGCAGCCGCGGCCGGGCCGGGAGCAGTACCAGGAGGCTGGCGGCGTCGACGGCGTGGGTGGTGTCCTTGATACCAGCAGTCATGCGTTCAACGGTATCGTTGAACCATCGGTTGAACCCTCCCGGCGATATTGGCAGGACATTGCGGCGGAACCTTCAAGACGGCGGACGGCTCAGGCCGGTTGACCTGGCGCGCGGGCATGGTCTGTCGACGCAGGCGATTAGGAACTACGAGGCGGCCGGCATCCTTCCGGGGGCTGAACGCACCCCCACCGGGTACCGCGTCTACACGCCGTTGCACGCGAGGGCCCTGGACGCGTTCCTCGCGCTCGTGGCCGGACACGGCCACCCGACGGCCACGTCGATCATGCAGGCGATCAACCGGGACGCGGTCGAGGCGGCACTCCGGCTCATCGACGAGAGCCACGCCCAGCTTCTCGACGCCCGCCGCACCCTCCAAGCCGTCGAAGCCGCGCTTCGCGACCTCGCGCCCGTGCCGCAGGAACGCGGCGGAACGTTCGTCGGTCCGCTGTCGAGTAGGCTCGGCATCCGCCCAGCCACCCTGCGTAAATGGGAACGCGCCGGATTGCTCCAACCCCTCCGCGACCCCCGGACGGGCTACCGGGTCTACCGCGCGGCCGACGTGCGCGACGCCCTGCTGGTCCAGCAGCTCAGGCGGGGCGGCTACCTGTTGGAGCAGATCGCCCCGCTGATCGCCCAGGTCCGCTCCGCCGGAGGCGTCGCACCGCTTGGGTCGATGCTGCGCGACTGGCGCACCCGCCTCTCGGCCCGCAGCCGCGCCATGCTCACCGGCGCCGCCGCACTCGACGCCTACCTCAACTGCCGAGCAACCCCGTCCGGAGGCAGGCCGAGTACCGACGCGACCGCTTCGTCAATCGCGGACGCGATTCGGCCGCTCAGCAGCTTCCGCTGACCGTCGCGACACCAACTCCGATCGCTTTCGACCTTCGGCGTCATCCACCGTCTACCGGCACCTGGCGAGGTACGGGTCCCCTGGCCCGTTCGCCACGTCCACGACGGAGAGCGTGGAGCAGCGGACCGATCGGCCCCGCCCTGCACAATCCGATTGCGGCGACGGCGGGGGCCGCCTAACCTGCCGCGGTGCTGATCAGGGAATTCGACGAGGTTGACTGGCCGGCGGTGCGGACGATCGTCGAGGAGGTCGTCAGGGCCGGTGGCACCTTCCCGTACGACCCGGCATGGCCCGCCGAGGTGCTGCGGGAGGTGTGGGTGGAGGCCGCGCCGGGCCGTACCGTCGTCGCGGTCGACGGCGACCGTGTTCTCGGCACGGCGAAGATGGGCCGTAACCGTCCTGGCCCCGGCGGGCACGTCGCCACCGCCAGCTTCATGGTCGCGGCGCACGCGCGGGGTCGGGGCGTGGGCCACGCGTTGGCCGCGCACGCGCTGGCCTGGGCCCGCGAGCAGGGGTATGCGGCGATGCAGTTCAACGCGGTGGTCGAGGGCAACGAGGCCGCGGTGGGGCTGTACCGGCGGCTCGGGTTCGCCGTGATCGGCACGGTGCCGGAAGCCTTCGCCCACCCGACCCGAGGGCGGGTGGGCCTGCACGTCATGCACCGCTTCCTGTGACTTGAGCTGGCAGGATGGGCCGGTGGGCACGTGTGGCACGCCCACCGTCACACCGACGGTTCTTCCTGGTCCTTCTCTGAGCGTCACCGGGCCCCCGCCGTCAGGTCGGCGTCGGCGGGGGAGCCGGCCCGCCAGGTGAGCCGGCGGACACTGGGCACGGCTGCGGTGCCGGCGCAGGCGACCCCGACGAGTACCGCTGCCCCGATCAGCGGCGCGGGGGTGCCCCAGGCCCGCGCGGCGAGCGGGGCGACGGCGTAACCGAGCGGCATCGCGCCCAGCGACACCAACCAGTCGTACGAGGTGACCCGGGCCAACACGTGCGGCGGGAACTGTTCCTGCACCACGGTTTCCCAGATCGGGTTGAGGAAGCCCAGGGCCGCCAGCGCCAGGCCGTACGCGCCGATCACCACCGGTGCGGGGGCGGCCAGGGCGAGTAGCAGCAGCGGCGCCGCGTACGTGGCCAGGGCGAGGTTGCCGACGAGGACGGGCCTGCGGGGGCGTACCCGCGCGGCGAGCAGTGAGCCGGCCAGCAGCCCGACCGCGCCGGCCTGGAGCAGCAGGACCCAGACGCCTTCGCCACCGAGGTGGCCGACGGCGACGGCGGGGCCGAGGGTGGTCAGCACGGCGGCGGCGCCGTTCCACACGCCGTGTCCGACGAGGCTGGTCCAGTACCAGTTTCGGTCGCGCACCTCCCGCCAGCCGCGCGCCAGGTCGTCGCGGATCGACCGGCGTGGCACGGGCACGTGCCGTACCCGGACGAGCGCCAGCAGCATGGCACTGGTCGCGAAGGTGAGCGCGTCGAGGACGAACGCCCAGCCGGGGCCGGCGCCCCAGATGAGCAGGCCGGCCAGGGCGGGTCCGGCGAGTCGACTGATGTTGGCGGTGACGCCCATCAGGGCGTTGGCGCGTTGCCGGGCGTCGGCGTGAACGGTGCCGGCGACCAGCGGGGAGGCGGTGGGGATGGCGAACGCCGAGGCGGCTCCGCCGACTGCGGAGGCCACCGCGATGTGGGTGAGGGACGGGCCGGCGTGGAGTAGTTCGACGCCGATGGCCAGGTGGGCGGCGCACCGTACCAGGTCGGTGGTGAGGGCGACCCGGCGTGCGTCGAAGCGGTCGGCCGCCACGCCGCCGAGTGGTAGCAGCAGCAGCCGGGGCACCATCGCGCAGGCCAGCACCACGGCCAGTGCGCCGGTGGAACCGGTGGCCCGCAGGATCGCCAGGGTCAGGGCGGCGGGCACGACGGCGTCGCCGAGAGCGGAGATGGTGCGGCCCAGGAAGAGCAGCCGGAAGGCGGGGAGCCGCAGGGGTGAGGTCACGGCCCGAAAATTTACTTCGACACCGAACCTTTCGCTACCGATTAATTCGGTGCCGGCGTACAGTCTGCGCATGTCCGAGCACGACCGCACCGACCAGCACGTCGCGCGTTGGCTGCCCGTGCTGCCCGATCTGGATCCGGACGTCGAGGGTGCGGTCGTGCGTATGTCGGTTCTCACGAAGCACCTGCGGGCGGTCAAGGATCGATCGCTGGCCGACCGGAACCTTCCCGCCCACGAGTACGACACCCTGCACGCGCTGGCCGGTCGGCGCGGTCGGGCCGCGCCCACCGAACTCGCCGACGACCTGCGGATGGCCCCTGCCTCCGTCACCGCCCGGGTCGACGCACTGCTCCGTCGCGGGTTCGTCCGCCGGGTCCCGTCGGCGGTGGACCGTCGGCGGGTCGACGTCGAGCTGACCGAGGCGGGCCGCGCCGCCTGGCAGGCGGCCATCGCGGTGGTCGCGGGGGAGGAGCACCGGCTGCTCGGCGTGCTGACCGCCGATGAGCGGCGGCTGTTGGCCGACCTGCTGCGCCGGGTGGCGCGGGGCGCCGAGCGTAGGTAACCCTCGGTGGCTCCCGCGGCGCTGCGTGACGGCGTCACGGCTCGGACCACGTGGCGGTGCGCCGACGAGGGCCGCCCGCGACCACGGCCTCTGCCGGCGGGTCGGCCTCCTGTCGGCCAGCCGTCGAACGATCCGGTCCGAGACGATCTTGTTAGCCTTCGAGCATGACCTCGTGCGCTCCGGGCGGCGGCCCCGACCTGATGTTCCTGCTCGCATGGGCCAGCAACGCGCTCATGGCCGAGCACGCCGCCGGCGTGGCGCGGATGGGCATCTCCCCACGGGCGCACTGTGTGCTGCTCAAGGCGCGCCCGGGCGGGCTGACCCAGCGCCAGATCGGTGACCTGTGCGGCATCGACAAGACCACCATGGTCGTCACGCTCGACCAGTTGGAGGCTGCCGGTCTGGTGCGTCGCCGCCCGTCACCGACCGACCGCCGTGCCCGGCTGATCGAGGTCACCACCGAGGGAGAGCGGGTGCTCGGCCAGGCGCAGGAGATCGCCGCCAGGATCCAGCAGGATGTGCTGTCGGCGCTGCCGGAGGCTGACCGCGAGGTGTTCCTGCGGTCGATCAACAGCCTGGTCGCCGGCCGGCTCGCCGGTGGCGGGTGCGGCCCGGGGAGCCGGCCCGCCTGTTAGTTGGGAGGAAGATAGTACTGAACAAGACTATCTGATACGGTCGTATGCGTCTTCCCCCGACCGAGGAGCACGCATGACCGTGATCGCCCACCCCTCCACCGCGACCCCGTCACTGCGCCGCCGCGCGCTCGGCGTGGCCGCCGCCGTCCTGGCCCCCGCGCTCGTCTGGGTGATCGGCGCGATCGCCGGGGTCGACTACACCGTCGAGAACCCGGGGCAGCCGGCCTTCGTGGTCGGCCTCGCGCCCGTGGCGATCTTCTCTCTCGGCTCGGCGCTGGTCGGCTGGCTCGGGCTGGTCGCCCTGGAACGCCTGGCCCGTCGCCACGCCGCCACGACCTGGATCGTCCTCGCCGTGGCGCTGACCCTGCTCTCCCTCCTGCCCGTTGTCGCCGCCGAGGCCAGCATCGGCGCCAAGGTCGCGCTGGGTGTCGCGCACCTGGCCGTGGCCGCGCCACTGATCACGTTGCTGCCCACCCGCTCCCGCTGAACACGGCACGGTGCGCCCCTGTCCCCGCGGGGACGCCTGGCGCCGGTGGTCACGACGGTCGCCGGCGCCAGAACGTGCGGGACCAGGCTCGCGCACGTGGACAGAAGGGCCCGCCCGTAGTTTCCAGACCAAAAACAACGGTAAGAACTGAGGGTTGATCAAGCTCTGTCCTGAGCCCTAGCGTGCCGTCCGTTTGGTGACGGTCGATGCTCAGGCGGTGGGTTCGTGGCGACTCAGGATGTGTTCTCGGCGGAGGAACTGGCGCGGCTTCGGGGCTTCCCGGAGATCAACCGGGCTGAGCTGATCCGGTACTTCACGTTGACCGGTGCGGACGAGGCGTTCGTGCGCCAGTTCCGCACTGGCCGCAACGTGCTGGGTGTGGCGGTCCAGCTGTGCTCGCTGCCGTGGCTGGGGTTCGTGCCCGATGAGGTGGCGTTGGCGCCGGATGCCGTGGTGGGCCGGTTGTCGCAGCGGCTCGGGATCGCGATGGGTGAGTTGCGCGGGTACGGCGAGCGGGAGCAGACCCGTACGGATCATCTGCGTGAGGTGGCCGGTTACGCCGGCTGGCGGTCGATGAACACCGCCGAGTGGAAGGACCTCGACGAGTTCCTGTTCGCCAGGGCGATGGAGCATGACTCGCCGAAGCTGCTGTTCCGGTTGGCCTGCGAGTACCTGCTGTCGTCGCGGGTGCTCCGGCCCGGGGTGATCCTGTTGCTGCGGCGGGTGGCCGCGGCTCGGGCTCACGCGAGGACGGAGACCTGGTCGCGGGTGCGGCATCTGCTCTCTGACCGGCGGTGCGCTGAGCTGGATCTGTTGCTGGTCCCGGATGCCTATCTCGGCCGGACGCCGCTGGCGTGGCTGGGTGTGGGGCCGACGTCGTCGAGTCCGGCGGCGGTGAAGGCGGAGTTGGAGAAGCTGGCCTATCTGCGGCGCCTGGACGCGCACACCGTGGACCTGTCGATGCTGCCGGTGGAGCGGCGCCGGTTCCTGGCCGGGGTCGGCCGGCGGTTGACGGGGCAGGCGTTGCAGCGGCGGGAGCCGGAGCGCCGGTATCCGATCCTGCTCACGCTGCTGTCGCAGTCGGCCGTCGATGTGCTCGACGAGACGCTGCTGCTGTTCGACCAGGCGATCAGCGGCCGGGAGGCGGCGGCGAAGCAGAAGGTCGCCGAGGCCTTGGCCGAGCGGGCCAAGGGCGGCGAGAACCGGCAGGCGCTGCTGGACGAGATCCTGACCATCGTGCTCGATACCGGGATCGGTGACGAGCAGATCGGCGGCATGTTGCGCATGAGCATCGGCCTGGACCGGATGCGCGCCGCGTGGGCTGAGCGCCGCGAGCGGCTGCGCCGCGATCACGGTCAGCTGAGCATGCTGGATGCGTCGATGTCGTACCTGCGCCAATTTGCCCCGGCCGTGCTGGCCGCGGTCGGGTTCGACGGTGGGCCCGGCACCGAGCAGCTGATGCAGGCCGTGGGGATCCTGACGGGTCTGTACGCGGCCGGTGCCCGCAAGGTGCCGGCCGACGCGCCGGTCGGGTTCGTGCCGGTGAAGTGGGCCGGCTACCTGGTCGCCGCGGAGCAGGCCGGCGACGTTACTGCGTATCGCCGGTACTGGGAGCTGGCCGTGCTGGTGGGCCTGCGTGACGGGCTGCGTTCCGGTGATGTGTTTGTGCCCGGGTCGCGCCGGTACGCCGATCCGGCGTCGTTCCTGCTCACCCCGCAGGCGTGGGCGCCGCAGAAGGTGGAGTTCTGCCACCTGGTCGGCAAACCGGTCGAGGCCGCCGACGCGCTCGCGGCGGCCCACGACGAGCTGCACACCGCCCTGGCCGATCTGGAGACCCAGCTGGCGAAGGGCAACCCGGGCGAGGTACGACTCACCGACGACGGCGAGCTGATCATCCCGCCGCTGACCGCGGAGGACGTACCCGCCGAGGCCGATGCGCTGCGCGCCGAGCTGGCCGCGATGCTGCCGCGGGTGCCCATCGCGTCGGTGCTGGTGGAGGTCGACGCGCGGACCGGTTTCACCGATCACCTGGTGCATGCCGGCGGGAAGGTCGCCCGGCCGGCCGAGCTCAAGCGCAACTTGATGTATGTGATCATCGCGGAGGCCACGAACATGGGCCTGTCCGCGATGGCCGAGTCCTGCGGCGTGCCGTACGACGTGCTCGCCTGGACCGCCGAGTGGTACTTCCGGCCCGAAACCCTGGAGGCGGCCAACGCCGCGGTGGTCAACTACCACCATCTGCTGCCGCTGACCCGGGCGTTCGGCTCGGGCACCCTGTCCTCCTCGGACGGGCAGCGGTTCCCGGTCAAGGGCAAATCCATCACCGCCCGGCACCTGTCGCGGTACTTCGCCCGCGGCCAGGGCGTCTCCACGTACACCCACGTCTCGGACCAGCACTCGACCTTCGACACGAAGGTCATCGTCGCGACCGCGCCGGAGTCGCACTACGTGCTCGACGGACTGCTCGGCAATGAGACCGACCTGCCCGTGTTCGAGCACGCCACCGACACCCACGGCGCAACCCTGGCGAACTTCGCCCTGTTCGACCTGGTCGGCAAACAGCTCTCGCCGCGCATCCGCGACCTCGGGAAGATCACCCTGTACCGGACCGGGCCCCGCGCTGACTTTATGGACCGCTACCCGCGCGCCGGGGCGCTGCTGACCCGGCGGCTGAACCTGGACCTGATCACGGACATGTGGGACGACCTGCTGCGGGTCGCCGCGTCGGTGCAGGGCGGGCACGCCACGGCGGCGCTGGTGGTCGGGAAGTTGTGCTCCTCGAAGCGGCAGCAGAACGCGCTGACCAGCGCGATCAAGGAGTACGGGGCGCTGCGCCGCACGGTCTACGCCACCCGATACGTGGCCGACGAGACCTACCGGCGGCGCATCGCCCGGCAGCTGAACAAGGGCGAGAACCTGCACGCCCTGCGCCGCTGCCTCGCGTACGCCGGCGAGGGCGCGTTGCGACGGCGGCACCACGAGCAGCAGAGCGAGCAGATGTGGTGCCTGACCGTGGCCACCAATGCGATCGTCTGCTGGTCCACGGAGTACCACGGTCTCGGCGTGGCCGCCCTGCGCAGAGGCGGCCGCGACGTCGACGACGAGGTCCTGGCACACATCTGGCCGACCCACCATGAGAACGTGCACTTCTACGGCACCCACTCGGTCGACATCGACGGCGAGCTCGCTCAGCTCGACACCGACGGCTACCGGCCGCTACGGCTGATCGAGGCCACCTCGGCACGACGCTAACCACGGGCTGGTGAGGTGACGACGACGTCGTCGGTGACGGTGGTGGGGGAAGTACGTGTTCCGCGACGGTGATGGCAACGAGATCGGCATCGGCGGCGACGTCTCCGCTGCCGGACGGTGACTGGTCGCTCGCCGCAGTGCCTACTGCCCGGTAAGTGCCTGTCTCGCTACTCCCAGAGCGGGTTAGGGGCCGGTTCTACGCTCGCGGGATGAGTGGGATCGAGGACTGACTCTTAAAGTGACGCCGTGAGAAACCAACCAATCCGTGACGCCTACTCGTACATGTCGGAGCAGTACATCGCCTTGTTCGATGGTGACTGGCAGGCCCACGCGGACGACGCGGCCCTCGTCCGAGGTCACCTCGTCGGTCTGGACGGCACGGTGCTCGATCTCGGTTGCGGCCCCGGCCATTGGAGCGCCTACCTGCATTCGCTCGGCGCCGACGTGACCGGCGTCGACTTGGTCCCCGAGTTCATCGACTACGCCCAGACCAACTTTCCCGGGCCAGAGTTCCAGCTCGGAGAGATGACCGACCTGGACCTTCCCGCCCATTCGGTGGCCGGCATCCTCTCCTGGTATTCAACCATTCACATACCGCCACCGGAGCTGGACGGTGTGCTAGCCCGGTTCCGCCGGATGCTGACCCCTTCCGGGAGGCTAGTAATCGGCTTCTTCGACAGCGACGACGGGGTGGCCGCGTTCGATCACAAGGTCCACACCGCATACCGCTGGCCTGTGGACGAGTTCTCCGCCCGCCTGAGAGAAGCCGGTTTCACCGAACTTCAGCGTCTTAGGCAGCAGTTTCCGGGCCGCAAGTGTGCGGCCATCGCCGCAGCAGCCGCTGCGTCATAGTGGCCGACTGACCAGCCCTGCGGCCGACGCGCATGCTCGGCGGCGACTGCTGCGCGCCGACGGTGCGGTCACCTCCGCGGTGGCGTTACTTCATCACGCGTCCCCGGCGGGCTGGTAGAACGCGGTGGTGGCCTCGACCGCGGCCGCGACTTGGCTCGGTTCGCCGCCGCCGGCCAGGTGGGCCTCGCCCCAGGCGGCGGCGCTACGCCGGCTGAACTCGCGGCCGGCGGGCGATGCCCTGAACTCCTCGTGGTCAAGGACCTCGCCGTCGCCCAGGAAGCCGGCGAGGGTTAGCAGATGCAGGTCCCAGCCGACACCGCCGGCACCGGGACCGTAGGTGGGGAACATAGGTTCTCCGATGGCGGCAGCGTGGACCAGTTCGAACTCGGTGTCTCCGGCTGATCCGGGAGACAGTCGCACCTCGACCTCGCTTGTGCCGGGCCACTCGTCCGCGCCGGGCCCGAACATCCAGGACACCCGCAGCAAGCGCGGCGGCTCGCACCGGAGGATCTCGCCATGCTCGCCGCCGTCTAGCTCGAATGTCCCGCCGAGGCGAAGGTCGCCGGTGACCGGCTTCATCCAGCGACTCAGTCGCTCGGGGTTGGTGATGGCGTCCCACACGTCATCGAGGTGCGCGTTGTAGCGACGCCTCAGCTCCATCGTGTATGCCTCACCGGCGGGCAAAGTCGCCGTGCCCATCTTCCGGCGGGCCGCGGACAGCTCGTCGAGAACATCCTTCATCGTCATGCTCCGTTCGGTAGGGAACCCCTCGTGCCTACGCTTCTTCGTTGGGCCCGCCAGGCTCGTCGTTGGCGGGTTTCCGGGTCATACGCCTGCCGCGGGCGAGCTCGGTCTCCAGTGCGTCTAGTCGCTGGTCCCAGAGCCTGCGGAACCGGTCCAGCCACGAGTCAACCTCGCTCAACGGCCCGGCCTCCACGGCGTAGAACCGACGAGCCCCCTCAGCCCGGACCGACGCGAACCCGTGCTCACGGAGAACCCGCAGATGCTGGGAGACAGCCTGCTGCGACAGTGCGAACTCGACCCGGATCACATCTGTGATTGCGCCAGCGGTCTGCTCACCGTCGGCGAGCAGCTCCAAGATCCGCCGACGCACCGGGTCGCCGAGGACGTCGAACGCGTTCACGACCACATCTTACCATGGTTCACTTGTACAAGCCGACAGTGGTATTCCCCCGAGAGGCTTTCGCGGTATCGGCATCGAAATCCTCCTCGACGAATTCCGGGCACAACCGCCTCTTCCTGGGCGCGACAGCGCTACCGGACGCACTAGGCAAGTCGCCTGCTCCTGCAGGCCGTCTGTGACACAGAATCCCGTATTCTCTGTCATAGGGTCGACGATCCACCCGCCGCCACCTGCCGGACACCGTCATGGCGCAAAGGGTGACTCGGCCACATTCTGTGTCACATCGCCGCAAGGGGCCGCCGAGGTGTCCGTGATCCCGCTGCCGACCGCCCGGCGCCCGGTGGCGCTCGTGGTCGCCGTCGACGCGTTCCTCGACCGGTTCCGCGACGACCCCGCCACCCGCGCCACCTACATCGAGACCCTGCGCCGACTGCGCGAAACCGCCGGCGACCCACTGCCGGTCGCCGCTCTCACCCCGGAGCTCTACGAGCAGACGATGGCCCGCTGGGACGAGCGGGCCGCGAACACCTGGAACAAGCATCTGTCCGCGCTGACCTCGTTCGCCGCCTACTGCCGCCGCCAGGACTGGCTGAGCACCGACCCCGGCCGCCGTCTGGAGCGGCGCAAGGTCACCCGGATCCGAGACAAGGCCATCCCCCGCACGCGGCTGGAGCGGCTGTTCACCGACGACCGCAACCCGCTGCGCGAGCGGGTGCTCTGGCGGATGCTCTACGAGACCTGCGCCCGCGCCGAAGAGATCCTCGGCCTCGACGTGCCCGACCTCGACATGGAGTTCCGCCGCGCCCTGGTCACCGAGAAAGGCGGCGACCGCGCCTACGTCCACTGGGAGACCCCCACCGCCCGCCTGCTGCCCCGGCTACTGGCCGGCCGCACCGCCGGCCCGGTGTTCCTCGCCGACCGGCGCGCACCCGCCGCCGGTCGCCGCGCACCAGCCCTGCGCGACATCTGCCCCGACACCGGCCGCGGCAGGCTGTCCTACCCGCGCGCCGAGTACCTGTTCAAACAGGCATCCCAGCTCCACGACCCCCACGGCACCGGGTACACCCTGCATCAACTGCGCCACTCCGGGCTGACGCACCTCGCGGCCAAGGGCCGCAGCGCCGCCGAACTCCAGGCCAAGTCCCGCCACCAGCACCTGGCCACCCTCGGCATATACGTCCGACTCGGCGAGGAGACCTCCGCCCGCATCACCGCCGAAAACGACGAGCACCACCGCCGGCACCGGCGCTGATCCCGCATCCCACGTACCGGGATCATGAAAAGCGGCGAAGCGCCTCCCGCGCGACCCGCCACTCTGGGGCCGGCGTCCCTGGTACCGGCCTAGATCAACTGCTTAGCGTTGTTTTTGGTCTGGAAACTACGGGCGGGCCAGAAGGCGACGACGGAGGCGCCTGCGCCGAGAAGCTTCTCCCGTCGGGTTGACGGCGGCCGCTACGCGCGCTACACATGAGGAGGAAGTTGAGTCCCCCAGGCTCAACCCGAAAACCTTCGGCCCGAGGAACCGAGGAGGCACGACCAATGTTGATGCGTACCGACCCCTTCCGTGAGATCGACCGGATCGCCGAGCAGTTCTTCGGCACCACCAGCCGACCGGCCATGATGCACATGGACGCCTACCGCGACGGCGACCACTTCTACGCCGCGTTCGACCTGCCCGGCGTCGACCCGGACAGCATCGACTGCACGGTGGAGCGCAACGTGCTGACCGTGCGCGCCGAACGTCGCCGCCCCACCAACGAGAAGGTGGAACTGGTCGCCGCCGAACGCCCGATGGGCACCTTCACCCGGCAACTCTTCCTCGGCGACACCCTCGACACCGACCGCCTGGAAGCCGGCTACGACAACGGGGTGCTGACACTGCGCATCCCGATCGCGGAGCGGGCCAAGCCGCGCCGGGTCACCATCACCGCGGGTGGCAACAGCAACGGCCACAAGCAGCTCACGGCGTGACCGCCACCACGACACCGGTCACCTGACCGACACCGACCGTACGTCGGTGCAGGTGTCGATGCTGACCCGCAGCTGCTGCGGCCAGCGCTGGTGGCACATCGACACCGTATGTCCACCGGGTCATCCTCGCCGCGCACTGCCGGCTCGGCGAGGATGACCGGGACCGGCTGGCGGACGCCGGCCCCGCTGATTCCAGGCCGGGCGAGAACTCAGGCGCGCCCAGCCGACGGTGGGGTCGGGCTGCCGGCCGGCTCACGCCTCCCTGGGCGCGCCTCGTGGTGAAACACCACCGCACCTGGGAACCTTTTTCACATGCGTTCCGACCTTGTCCTGCCCGCCACCGCGAGCCGGCCGGCGCTGCCGAGCGCCCCGGTCGACTTCACCGAGGCGTGGCTGCGCAACCGGCGGCTGTCGGAGCACACCCGCGACGCCTACCGGCGGGACATCGCCGGTTGGCTGGCCTGGTGCGACGGGCGGGAGCTGGACCCGCTGGCAGCCAACTTCCTCGACGTCAACGCCTACGCTCGGCAGTTGGAGTCCACCGTGGGCGCGCGGAGCGGCCGCCCGCTGACCCCGGCGACCGTCGCCCGCAAGCTGTCCGCCCTGTCCAGCTGGTACGAGTTCCTGGTCAGGCTGCGGGCGGTCGAGGCGAACCCGGTCTCCGGCGCGGACCGGCCCCGTGTCGACCGGGACCACTCGGCCACGGTGGGGCTGACCCCGGAGGAGGTGGACGCCCTGCTGGCCGCCGCCGATGCGGACACCGGCCCGACCGCCGCCCGCAACCGGGCCGCGATCGCCCTGCTGGCCGACCTGGGGCTGCGGGTCGGGGAACTGGTCTCACTCGACCTGGCCGACCTCGGGGCCGAGCGGGGGCACCGCAGCGTGCGGTTCGTCGGCAAGGGCGGCAAGCCACGCCGCCGGGCGCTCACCCCGGGCACCGCGTACGCCCTGGACGCGTACCTGGCTGCCCGGGCCGCCGCCGCGGCAGTGCCGGTCGAGCGGCTCACCGGGCCGCTGCTGGTCACCGCGACCGGTGCGCGACTGGACCGGCACTCGGTGTTCCGGCTGGTCCGCCGGCTGGCCATGGCGGCGAGGATCCCGGCGGCGGCGAGGTTGTCGCCGCACTCACTGCGGCACGCCTTCGCCACCACCGCCCGCGCCGAGGGTGTGCCGCTGGAGGACGTGCAGGACGCGATGGGCCACGCCGACCCGCGCACCACCCGGCGGTACGACCGGGACCGGCACAACCTCGACCGCGACCCGGCGTACGTCATCTGGGCGGCCCGCGCCCGCCGTCGCGGCTGAGGCGGCCGGGCACCAGCGGCGCCGGGATGATCGACTCCTGCACCGACACCTGGCACGAGCGACAGAGTGAGGCGTCACGAACCCGACGGCGGCGAGGGCGGCTGCTCGTGATTCTTCGATACCGCCTCGGCTCAGTTGTGGGTAGGTTGAGGCGGCCCAGTGCGCGGCCACGGGGGCTTCGTCAGGTGACCGTTCCTGGGTGGCGCTGAGCGGACAGGGGAGGCCCTCGGATGAAGATCGTTGCGTTGTCCTGCACGCAGAAGCGTCTCCCATCGCTGACCGACGCGCTGCTCGACGCGGCGATTACCGGCGTCGTCCGGGAGGTCAGTGACGCGGAGATCCAGCGGATTCGGTTGATCGACCATCGCATCGCGATGTGCGAAGGCGAGGACACCTGCCTTGATCCCGAGGTCGGCCGGTGCACGCTCGACGACGACTTCGAGCATGTCGTCGATCTGGCCGAGGGTGCGCAGGCGATGCTGCTCGCCATGCCGGTGTACGCGGGAAACGTACCCGCGGTGCTGAAGATCTTCCAGGAACGCTTGAAGAGCTTCATGAACGCCGGGCAACGCCCGTTCGGCAACCTGCTGGTGGGGACGATCGTGCATTCGCGCACGATGCTGACCGAGCCTGCACTGGGATCGTTGTTCCCGTGGTACCTGCGCCTACGGAACAAGAACGTGGCGTCGGCGTGCTTCACCCAGAACGATCATCAGGACCTGACCCGCACCGCGGCGCTCGACCTGTGTGTGGCCGTTGGCCGGCAACTCGGCATGACGCTCGACGGCAGCCGGTCGCCGGCCAACGGCCGCACGGCACTGCCACTGGTTCAATCACCGGCTCGTCCGCGGTGCGGTGACCCGGCCGCGTCCTCTCCTGGAGCGTGCGGAGATTCCGCGCGCCAGGTGCACCCGTCGCCCGCCTGTTCGCACGACACCGTGACGTCCGGTTCCACGTAGCGGTCGGCGATGGCGGTGTTGAGTGCCTGGCAGTACGGGCACGGTGACGAGAAGGTCAGCACGACGCCGGCGAGAGCGGCCTGTTTGCGGTACCGGAGGATCCCACAGTCGGCGTTGCGCAGGACGGTGCCCGAGGGCTGGGGCTCACTGGTCACTGCCGAGTCGTACAGCAACAGCTGACGCTGCAGCCGGGTCATGAAGTGATCGGAGGCGGATACCCCGGCGGGCCGTTGCGCCTGCAGCAGCTCCGCGGTGATGCGAGAGTTTGCCTGGATCCACGCCGCCAGACCTTCTTCGCCGTGCTCTCCCAGGATGAACTCCTCTGCGGCCGCCTGGGCCTCGAAGAACCGCTGGCGCCACAGGTCGACCTTCTCGGCAGGGTCGAGGGGAGACGGTTCACTGGTCATGGTCCGCCTCCCCTCCGGTGGCGCCGTCCAGCTCGGCGAAGACCTCCTGGGCGACGCGCAGCCCGTTGTTGGCGACCGGCCAGCCGCCGTAGTAGGCGAGCTGAATGATGACTTCGACGATCTTCTCTCGCGGCATCCCGAGGTGCAGGGCGGCACCGATGTGGCCGCGCAACTCCCAATCGGTCCGCGCCAGCGTGACCGCGGTCAGCGCGACCAGTTCGCGCTCCTCGACACTCAGGTGCGGGCGGGTCCAGATCTCACCGAACAAGTGGTCGACAGTGATCTGCAGGAACTCCGGGTAGGAACCCGGGCGCGGTGCGCGGCCGAAGACCTGCTGGAACATGGCCTCACCCCGCTCATGTCGGGCAGACGGCTGATTCATCGATCAACTCCTTCGTGTTGGCCGAACAGGTGTCAACGTCCACGACGCCACGAAGGCGACGACCAGCAGCGCGGCGCCGCTGCCGAAGGCGGCCGGAACACCCACCCGCTCGGCGACGAGCCCAACGACGACCGGTCCGACCACGGCGTCGACATGACGCAGCCGCCAACGACACTGAGGACGCAGACCTCGCGAGGGAGACTCGGCGGGGCGGCGGCAACGGGTGCGACGCTGCCAGGGCCGGCCGCCGTCACTGTCCGGTCACAGGATGATGCTGAGTTTCCCGTGCTCGTACAACGTCTCGTGGTCGAGCACCACGACCCGTCTCCGGACCCGGAACGACTCACCCTCGACGACGAGCTCGAACCGGCATTTTCCGACGTAGGCGTCAGAGCGCCCGTGCCCGAACCGGTACACGATGACATTCGCCGCCACCTCGAGGTGCGTGCCCAGATCGGTCAGGATCTCCACGTTGCTGATCATCCGATTCGTCCGCGACCGAGGGTTCTCGCACCACACCTCACCGTTGAGGAGTTGTTCGATCCGCTGGCGTAGCCGGGCAGCATCGTCGTCGATGAGCCCGAGCGCGTCGGCCGTCTCGCCGCGGACGTCGGTGGCCGGCACCGAGTAGCGGATGTCGTCGGTCAGCATCTCGTCGTACCACTCGAGCAGGCGCCACTCGTCGAGCAGCCGCGCCTCACGGAAAAGAAACTGGCTCACCCTGTGCCACAACCGCACCTGGGCCGCTTCGTCGACCGTCAGCTCGGTGGTCATCGTGGTCCTGCCCCTTGCATCTCGGCCCGGTGAGCGGCCTCGAGGTGACCGTCGTCGCCGTGCATCAGCCGGTCCCACTGCCGCCAGAACTCGCGGGCGGGAAGTTCGTCGGTCGTCTCCGGGATCTCCTTGTTCATACCGCGTGACAGATCCGAGTAGCGGACCGTGCGGTTGAGATAACCCCGCTGGCACGACTCGACGATCTCGATGTCGTCGGGAGTGGCGAAGCCGGCGGGACCGAGGAACGTCAGGTAGTGGCTCTTGCGGAGCTTACGGATGTCGGGATCCTCGTCCTTGGGGGCCAGGGCGACCGAGGTGATGGCCAAGTGGCCGGCGCCGACCGGGTCGATCTTGCGTATCGTGATCGCGATCGCGTCGATGATCATCAAGTTGGGGAAGACCATCAGCGCACGATTGGTGCCGGTGATCCGTTCGGCGCGTTCGGCGCCGAATCGGTCGACGAACCGTGCGGCCGTCGCCTCGATCCGCGGCCGGACCTCGGCGCCGAACATCGGCGTCCAGTAGGCGAGCGGTCGGGCTGCCGCCGGTGGCAGCTCGTTGGCTCCATGCCCCAGTCCGAGGGCGCGGCCGAAGCCGCCTCGTCGTCGTGGTGGCGCCGACCCCAGCGACTCCATGTAGCTGACGTAACGCTTGTGCAGGGCTCGGAAGTGGTAGATGTCGACGCTGTTCTCCATCATGAGCTTCCAGTTGGCCCGAGCCCCGTGGAGCTGCGCACCTTGGATCACCTCCATCCCGACCTCGGACTGGTCGTCGATCAGATCGAGGTACTCCGCCGCACCCGCCAGGTACTCGGTCAAGGTGCGCGGCTGCTCCGGATCGAAGGTGACGAACACGAAACCGCGGTAACTGTCACTACGGTGCTGCGCCAGGCCGAAGTCCGCCTTCCGAAAGCCTGGCCCGTACCCGTCCGGGATCGGGACCCCGACGAGATCGCCCTGGGTGGAGAACGTCCAGTCGTGATACGGGCACCGAAACGATCTGGCCTGCCCGGCCGACTGCGAGCAGATCAGAGCCCCGCGGTGGGTGCAGCTGTTCGCGAACACCCGGATCACCCCGTCGGACCCGCGTGCCATGACCACCGGGCGCCCGCCGACGTCACGTGCCACGTAGGAGCCCCACCCGGGCACCTCCGATTCGTGCCCGACGTACAACCAGCAGCGATCGAAGATCCTGGTCATCTCCCGTGCGGCCAGGTCGTCGTCGGTGTAGGCGCGGCGATCCACCCGGAACGAGAGGCGCTCAGGATCATCGACCACGATCGGGTCACCCACCGGCCGCTGCAGTTCGATCGTCACTGCTCCCCCTTTCGCTGTAGCGTCTCGACCGTGCTGATGACCAGCTCGGCCGTGCGGACGGCAGAATCGCCGCACTCCGGCTGCGCAGCGCGCAGCCGGGCCCGGTAGTCCCGGGCGGGATCGAGCAGATCGGTGACGGCGTCAGCGACCGCCTGCTCGGTGACGCCGGCCGGCTCCAACGCCGTCCCGAAGCCCGCGCTTCCCACGAAGTACGCCTGGATAGGCTGATCCACAGCCAGCGGGATCACCAGCATCGGTGTCGCCGCCCGGATCGACTCCGCCACGGAGTTGTACCCGCCATGGGTGATGAACGCGTCGGCGCGCTCGAGCACCTCACGTTGCGGCAGATACGGGGCGGTGAGCACTTCGTCGGGCAGCGCGAGCTCCTCGGCGAGATCTCCTACCGCAGCGATCACCTGTGCACCGGTCGCCGCCGCCCCGGTGATCACCGTGCGCAGCAGGTCCGGCCGCCGGTAGAAGATCGTGCCGAAGGAGACGTACACCACCGGGCGGTCCGGGTCGATCCGATCCAGGCCCGAGAAGGCGACCTCGTCGCCGCGGGTCCCCGCCGCACCCGGCAACCCGACCAGCTGCACACCGTCGTCGGTGACCGCGTCGTCCCCGACGAGAGCCGGAATCGTCGGCATCACATTGAGAATCGGCGAACGCGCCGAATGAGTCCGGCTCGACCACAACACCCCGTGTTTGGTCAGATAGTCGCCGACCTGCTCGTCGTACGGCCAGCGACCTCGTCGATGCTCGCGTGGGCATACTCCACCCAGGTTGGCCCAGATCATCCCGAACGGCACGCCGGAGGCGTGTGCGCCGACCATGGCCGACGCCGTGACCGGCAGCGAATCGACGAGCACGAAGTCCGGCGCCGTCGCACGGAGCGCGTCAGCTGTCTGGTCTGCCACCGGCGACGACTGGAGCATCGGGCCGATCTTCGCCGGGTCGCCGCTCCACGGCGCCATCTCGACCTGCCCGATCGCGTGGACCTGCACCTTGCCCAAGGCCTGGCGGCGCTGCTCGTCGAGCGCGCCACCGTCCGCGGACAACAGCAGCAACGCAACCTCACTGCCGGCAGTTTGGAGCGCATTGACCACCGGAACATACGGGTTCAGGTGACCATGTTGAGTCGTGGTGAGGAGGGCGACGCGCATCAGATCTCCGATCCATCGAAAGAAGACGACCAGGCCGACTCAAGATCTGACTCTGGATGGACCACAGCAGCCACGACCGCGACACCCCCACTGCCTTCAGAAACGAGTCGAGACGGCGACGCACGAACGGCAGAACTCCGCTTCCGGACAGGCGAGAACGCCCGGCAGGCGAAAGGGACATCGGCGTCCAGGTACTGCTATAATGATCTACGCATTCCCCACCATCGCTGAGGGGACACATCGGTCGACGCTACTCGGAACAACCTCGAAACAACCGGGTTCACCACCTCGCCCCAGGCAGTTTCGCAAAGCCTGCCGGGATGTGCAATCGATGTCAATGCCTCGCAATTGTCAATGCCACCACCCTGCTGGACGCAACTTCGACCGTGCTCTGCCTCGGCCTCCAACCGGCGCCGCGCCGACTCGGCGTCGGCGGGCCGACGTCCGGCCCTTACCAGTGAGAATCTGGCCTAACGGGACTTCTCCGAGCATTAGCCCTCAAGGGCCACGCCATCCAGAATGTCGCGGAGCGCCCGGATGTAGAGGTCTCGATGAGCTGCGGCGGTGAGCCGCGGCCGGGCGCGTCGCCCTTCTTGGTCATATCGAGTGCCGTCGAATCCCAAGCCGTCGCACGCCGACAATCTATGCAGTCACGACGAAGGCCGTTCAACACTCGAGACGGCCGAACGGCCTTTCGCGACCCTCTGTCACCAGCAGCCCCGCCGACCCTATGTCCGTCCGCTGGGCATTCGACGCCCGACCGGGAGGATTCTCGGATCACCGCCGGCATGGTCGGCGGCCCCGGCCCGACCTGGGCTCACCAACCACCTTCGGTTCCCTACGTCCTCGACCCGGAGTGGCGGGCCAGGGCCGGTAGTGGTGCCTCGCACCGCTACCGGCGTACCTGACACCTCCTGCCAGGTTCAGGGTTTCCGGCGGCGGTGGTTGTCGTACTTGCGGACGGCGAACGCGTACGCCTCGACGAGCAGCTCCCGGACCAGGTCTGCGGTGTTCTCGCCGGGGGCGACCACGCACACCCAGTGCTGCGGCGCGTACACCGGGTGCGGCAGCAGGGTGTCCACCGCGTGGTGGTCCACGTCGACCGGGACGGTGGGAAACAACTGTGCGTACCGGTCCCGGGTCAGGCCGACGCTGAGCCGCCACGCGCCCGGTCGGTCCAGGGCCGAGAAGTTGTCGTACTCGTGGTCGCCGGTGACGATCGTGGCGAACGGCATCCGCCGCACGTCGGGCAGGTCCCGCTGCGGGTCGTAGATGAAGAAGGTGTCGCCGTGGGCCTCGGGCGCGTCGACCCCGGCGAAGGTGGCGTGGATGTAGCGGATCATCTCATCAGCGGTCATGCTTCAATTTTCTCTCTGAAGCTCCTTATGAGACTTGACTCGAAATGCGCGCACAGCTACCAGTTCAGGTCCCAACTGCGGGGAAACCTGTCAGCAGAGCGTGTCGAGGTGCTCGTGCGCCTCGGTGGCGATGTCCTCGTGCCGCAGCCACCGCCGCGCCCACAGCCGGGCGGCCACCTCGGCCCGCCCGTCGCCCCACGCGGCCTGCTCCACCAGCAGCGCCGCCGCCAGCGCGTACGCCATCCGCAGCGCCAACCCCCGCGCCCCGGCGACCACCGCGACGGCCTGCGGGTCGGCGCTGGCCTCGGCGAGCCCGTCGCGCAGCTCCCGGGTGACCGTGGCGAGGCTGTCGGCCAACGCCGGTGACAGCGGGCGGGCCAGGTCGATGGCCTCGGCGAGCCGGCGCAGCAGTGGACTGCCGGCGTCCTCGCGGGTCACCGCGCGCAGCACGTCCACCGCGAGCACGTTGGTGGTGCCCTCCCAGATCGGCAGCACCTGCGCGTCGCGCAGCAGCCGGGGCACGCCGGTGTCCTCGACGTACCCGGCGCCGCCGAATGCCTCCACGTACTCGCTGGCGGAGGCCACGGTGAGCCGGCCGGTGGCGAGTTTGGCCAGCGGCGCGACCACCCGCAGTTCGGCGGCGGCGGTCGGGTCGGCCCCGACCTCCACCCGGCCGAGCAACGCGAACGCGTGACCGGCGAGCACGAACGCGCCGGCCGCGTCGACGGCGAGGGCACCCAGGGTGGCTCGGTGCAGCGGGTTGTCCGCCAACGCTCCACCGGCCACGTGCCGGACCCGCGCGTACGCCCGAGCCCAGGCCAGGCCGCGTCGCATGCCGCTGGCCGCGGCGTTGGCGTTGTGCACCCGGGTCACCACCACCAGGGTCATCGCCCGGGCCAGGCCGGGCGCCGCAGGGTCGCCCAGCGGCACCGCGTACGCGTCGTGCAGCCCGATCTCGGCGGTGGGCAGGGCCCTGGTGCCCAGCTTGTCCTTGAGCCGGTGCACGGTGACCCCCGGGGCGGGGGCGTCCGCCGCCACGGTGGCCCCCGCCAGGGGTGAGTCGGCGGCGTAGCGGGGGACCAGGAACGGCGCGAGCACCCGGCTGCCCCGGCCGGCGCCCTCAGGACGCGCCAGTGCCACGGCCACCGGCGCGTCGGCGGCCGAGCAGAACCACTTCTGCCCGGTCAGCCGCCACGACCCGTCGGCGGCGGGCCGGCCGGTGGTGGTGGAACGGGACAGGTCGGAGCCGCCCTGCGACTCGGTCATCCACTGCCCGGACACCACCGCCGTGGCCGGGTCGGTGGAGGTCAGCCGGGGCAGCCAGGCGTCGCGGACGCCCGCGTCGACCTCCGGCAGGCTGAGCAGGGCCGCCGCGCCGTCGGCCATCGCCACCGGGCAGGAGAACGTCGCCGACTCCGGGGCGTACAGGTGCAGCAGGGCGTGCTGCACGACCCGGGTCGCCGCCCCCCACGTGCCCCGCGCGGACTCCAGATAGGGCAGGGCGACGACGGCGTGCCGGGCGGCAGCGGCGCGCTGGGTGCGCCACCCGGCGGAGGTGTCGATCCGGTCGACCCGCGCGCCCCACGGGCCGTAGCGGACCAGGGTGGGCGGGTGCGCCTCGGCGTCGGCGTGCGCGGCGCGCAGCGGGCCGGTCACGTCGGTGGACAGGTCGGCCAGGCGGTGACGCGCGGCGGCGTGCCCGGCCGGGCCGAGGTGCCGCTGCAGCCAGGATCGCAGCAGCGGGTCGTCGGCGTACGGGTCGTCGCCGGGGACCGGTGCCGGCTGCACGTAGCGGCTCATCCGTCGCTCCTTCTCCGGGTGTTCGCCGACGGTAGACGATCGCGTGGGCGGCGCGACAGCAGCGATGTGCCTGCGGGAGGGCACAACGGGCGCATACGGTCGCAGGTGATGGGCGGCGAGCAGGGATGGACCCGACCGGCCCGGCCACGCCGGCCGGTGCGGACCTCTCTGCTGCTCGGTGGCTTCGCGATCATCCTGTGCCTGGTCGGGGTGGCCGGATTGGGCGCGTGGAACGTACAGGTGGTCACGGGGGCCAGCGGCCCGGTCCGGCAGACCGTTGACGGGTTCCTGCGAGAGTTGTCCGCCGGTGAGGTCGAGCGGGCCTACGACCGGCTCTGCGCGCGGGCCCGCGAGCGGTGGAGCGAGGTCGGCTTCACCGGCTGGGTGCGTACCCCGCCGGTGGTCACCGGCTACGAGGTTCAGCGCGTGTCGGTGCGGACGAAGGCCGGCCGCCCGGTCGGCGAGGTGGCCGTCCGGTTGACCCGCGAGGGTGGGGCCGGTGAGCAGCGGACCGTGTCGGTGGTGAAGGAGGACGGCGGCTGGCGGGTGTGCGGGGATCCGTTCTAGGCGCGCGGGCCGAGGTCGCCGGAGCGGTAGTGGCGCCGGCACAGCACCTGGTAGCGCACCTCGGCGGTGTGCACGGTGTCGCCGATGACGACCTGCTCGCCCTCGCGGGCCACCCGCCCGCCGACGACCCGGGCGTTGAGCAGCCCTTCCCGGCCGCACCAGCACAGCACCTCGACCTGGATGCGCGCCACCTCGTCGGCCAGCTCGAACAGCCGCTGCGCGGCGGGGAACAGGCAGGAGCGGAAGTCGGTGGCCAGGCCGAAGGCGTACACGTCGACGTCGAAGCTGTCGACCAGCTCGGCCATCTGTTCGACGTGCGCGACGTTGTAGAACGACGCCTCGTCGCAGATCAGGTAGTCGACCCGTACCCCTTCGGCCCAGGTGTCGCGGACCAGGGCGCGCAGGTCGAGGGAGTCGGTGACCTCGACGGCGGAGTGGGCCAGACCGATGCGGCTGGTGACCTGTGGGCCCAGCGACCGGTCGATGCGGGTGGTGACCAGGCCGCGACGGCCCTGCCGAGCGTGGTTGTAGTTCATCTGCAGGGCCATCGTGGACTTGCCGCAGTCCATCGGCCCCCAGAAGAACTTCAGGGCGGCGGCGTGCAGCGGTCGTCCGTCGACGCCCCGGGCGGCGGCGCATCCGGTGAGGCCCTCGTCCGGGCCCGGGAGCGGGCGGGCCAGGCAGGTCGGGGTGGCAGCGGCGTCGTCGGTCACGTCGGGGCAGCCTAGCGGATCGACCCGGCCGATCAGGCCGCAGCGGTGTGTCGCTAGAGCACCCGGGGTGGGGTGTTGCCGGCGGCGATGATGGCTCGCCGCATCGGTACGGCGGCCAGCAGCGCGAACCCGACCACGAAGAAGATCAGCAGGGAGACCAGGCCCACCCGGTAGGAGGCGGTGAGCTGGAACACCAGGCCGAAGGCGAGCGGTCCGAGCCAGCTGGTTCCCTTGTCGCTGATCTCGTAGAAGCCGTAGTACTCGCCCTCCTTGCCGGCGGGAATGAGCTGGCTGAACAGGGACCGGCTCAGCGCCTGGCTGCCACCGAGGACCAGGCCGATCGCGGCGCCGAGGAGCATGAACTGCAGCGGCGCCTCGGCGGGCAGCCGGAACGCGGCGATGATCACACCGGTCCACAGCGCCAGGGACAGCAGCACCGTCTTCCACGCGCCGATCCGCTGGGCCAGGGCGCCGAGCAGCAGCGCGCCACCGAAGGCGAGGAACTGCACCAGCAGGATGGTGACGATCAGGGTGCTCTGCTCCAGCCGCAGTTCCTTGGTGCCGTACTGGCTGGCCAGGGCGATGACGGTCTGGATGCCGTCGTTGTAGACCAGGAACGCCAGCAGGAAGAACAGCGTCAACGGGTACGCCTTCATCTGGCGCACGGTGCGGCCGAGCTGGCGGAACCCGTCGGTGAGCGGGTTGCCGCCGGCCAGCGCGGCGGTGGTGGTGGGCTGTTCCCGCAGCCAGCGCAGCGGTACCAGGGTGAACACCGCCCACCACACTCCGGCCGACACGATCGACCATCGCGCCAGGTCGAGGGTACGTGCCGGCTGCCCGTTGTCCAGGCTCTGCACGGCGACCAGGTTCAGCGCCAGCAGCAGACCACCGCCGAGGTAGCCCAACGCCCAGCCGCGGCTGGATATGCCGTCGCGGTCGTCCGGGCCGCCGAGCTGCGGCAGGAACGAGTTGTAGACGACCACCCCGGCGCCGAAGGCGACGTTGGCGACGACGAACAGTGCCCCGCCGAGCAGGTAGCGCTCGCCGGTGACGAACAGCATCGCGGTGGTCGCGCCGGCGCCGGTGAACGCGGCGACGGCCAGCAGCGGCTTCTTGTGCGCCGACCGGTCGGCGATGGCGCCGACGACCGGCAGCACGAACACGGTGAGGAACACCGACAGCGACACCAGGTACGGGAAGTACGACCCGGCCGCCACTTTGATGCCCAACGGGTAGACGTGCCCGGCGCAGGTGTCGGCGCCGAGCTCGCAGCCGGCGGCGAGTTCGGTGACGGTGGTCAGGAAGGGGCCGAGGAAGACGGTGATGACCGTGGTGGAGAACGCCGACATCGCCCAGTCGTAGAAGTACCAACCGGTGCGTTCGCGGCGGGTGCTGCCCGGTGGCGGGTTCTGCACCCTAGGGGCAACGGTCTCGGCCATCGGATCCTCCGCCGGGTTCAGGCAGCCCAGTGGCCGCGGCTGCGGTAGACGTCGCGCAGCACGCCGACGTGATCGGTCATGATGCCATCCACTCCGAGATCAAGTAAGTCGTGCATCCGGGCGGGGTCGTCGATCGTCCAGACGTGCACGTGCAGGCCGAGCCGGTGGCAGTAGGCGAGGAACCGGCGGTCGACCACCGGCACCCGGCCGTAGCGGGGCGGGACCTGCGCGGCGACGACCGACTCGGGCAGCCGTATCCGTCGCCCGTGCAGGGACGCCATCCGCAGCCGCGCCACCCCGCGCATCCCGAGGCTGGTGGCGATCCGGCCTGCGGTCAGGGCCCGCAGCCGGGCCAGCCGGGCGTCGCTGAACGAGGCCAGCAGCACCCGGTCGGCCGCGCCCGCCCGGGTCACGGTCGCCACCGTCGGCGCCACGCCGCCGTCGGCCTTGACGTCGATGTTGAACCGGACCCGCGGCCAGGCCGCCAGGATCTCGTCGAGCCGGGGTACGACCGCCGCGCCGCCCACGCGTACCGAGGTCAGGTCCGCCCAACGCAGGTCGGCGAGGCGTCCCCGCCGCCCGGTGAGACGTTGCAGGGTGGCGTCGTGGAACGCCACCGCCACCCCGTCGGCGGTGGCGTGCACGTCGGTCTCCACGTACCGGTAGCCGAGGCCGACCGCCCGGGCGAACGCTTCGGCGGTGTTCTCGTCACCGTCGGCGGCGCCGCCGCGGTGGGCGAAGGCCAGCGGCGTGGGGGAGTCGAGGTAGCCGGACCGGGTCAGCACGCGAGGCAGTATGCCCGCCTGTCGTGGCCGGCAGGTGACCGGCTGACGACCATTGCCGTCGCGCCGCCCGCCACACAAATTTCCCTATCACTCCTTATAATGCTTCAATGACAGCCTGATGAGTGACGACATGTATTCGGTGGAGCAGGTCGCGGAACGCCTCGGTCTGCACGTTCGGACCGTTCGCGGCTACATCCGGTCCGGCCGGCTGAAGGCGACACGGATCGGCAAGCAGTACCGCATCGCCCGCGCCGACCTCGATACCCTGCTCGGCCGTGCGACCCCCGCCGCCCGAAACGCCGCCCCGGCCCTGGAGGTGGCCAGCATCGTCACGGTCGACGGGGTCGACCGGAGCACCGCCGACCGGCTGGCCACCCTCGTGCTGGCCAGCCTGAACAACCCCCGACCGGCCGCGCGCCCGCTGCGCGCCCAGACCGTCCACGACGAGCAGCGGCACCGGATGAAGTTCGTGCTGATGGGCGACGCGGCCGCCACCGCCGAGGTCCTGCACCTGCTCGACGCCGTGCTCGCCGACGGCGCCGGCCTGCTGACCGGGGAGGACGAGAACGCCTGACGTGCTGCAGGACCGGGCCGGGGGTGCGGGTCCTGGTCTGCGGCGGTCGTCGGTGACATCTCCCGACACCTGGCCACCAGCGCCGCCCTGCGCGCCCTGGTCCACGAGTCCAACCGCGCCGACCACGTCTGGTTCGTCCCCGACCTCGACGCCCTCGACGCCAGGCTGACGGCCACGGCATCCTGATCGGTCAGCCCCGAAAGCAGGCCCGGCCACCGTTGCGGGGCAACCGGGGCCGAACCTGCCTGGCGGTGCCCGGTGAAGCCGGCGGGGCGCGCACCGAGGTGACCGACGACGGACGGCACGGCGATTGACCGGGGCGCCAACCGGGACCTAGGGTCGACGCCGTGACTGCCGGGTCGGCCATCAGAGGCCATCAGCGGACAGGGCACCCGGCTGGCACGTGAGCCACGGGTGGGCCCGCGGCCCGCCGACCACCGCCGCTGACCGCTCGTTGCGGGCGTCTCACTCTTCCCGTCGCCGACGCACGTCGTCGGCCGCGTCTTCGTGCCTTCCTCCACCCACCGCGCCGCCGCGCGGCGCCCACGCCTTCCCGGGAGTACCCACGCGCATGCCGAACGACGTCAATCACGCTGTCATCGAGGAGTTCCGCGCCAACGCCGGCCGAGTCGGGGGCTGGTTCGAGGGAGCACGCCTGTTGCTGCTCACCACCACCGGAACGCGCACCCGCGCCCCACACACCACCCCGCTGGGCTACCTGCCCGACGGCGGGCAGCGGGTGCTGGTGATCGCCTCCGCCGGCGGCTCCCCGGAGAACCCGCAGTGGTTCCGCAACCTGCTGGCCCACCCGTTGGTCACCGTCGAGGACGGGGTCTTCACCTACCCGGCCCGGGCCGAGGTGCTCACCGGCGACGACCGAGACCGCGCCTTCGCCCGCGCTGCGGAGGCCGACCCGGGCTGGGCCGAGTACGAGCGTCAGTCCGGCCGAACCCTGCCGGTGGTGGCGCTGTCACCCGTGCCGGGCCCGCCCACGCCGCCGCCCGGCCCGCCCGGCGCCGCGCTGACGGCGGTGCACGACGCGTTCCGGCGGGAACTGGCGCTGATCCGGCAGGAGGTGGCCACGGCCGGGCCGACGGTCGGCGCGCAGCTACGGGTGACCTGCCTGACCCTGTGCGAAGGGCTGCGCGGGCACCACCAGCGCGAGGACGCCGGCATATTCCCCTGGCTGGCAACCCGCCGCCCGGATCTCGCCCCGGTGCTGGCCCGTCTCGACGCCGAGCACCGGGCGATGGCCGCGCTGCTGGACGAGCTGCGCAGCGTCCTGGCCACCCCGGCGGTGGACCGGCAGGTACTGCGCGCCGAGGTGGAGCGCCTCACCGGCCAGGTGGAGGCACACCTGGCGTACGAGGAGGAGCACCTCGTACCGATCCTGGACGCCGGCTGACCATGGCCGCCGACGCCCGCCGGGACTCAGCCCGGTGGGCGTCGGCGGTGGGCGCGGCTGGTGTCGACCGGGCGGCCCGGGTCCACGTGCCGGGGCCGGTCCGGTTCGTGCGGGCGCAGCGGCACGAGGGTGTCGGTGATCGCGTCGATGATCCGGTCGGTGCCGAGCCGGGCGACGCCGGGCGCACCGGGGGACAGGTCACGCAGGTCGAGGGGGTCACCGAAACGGACCCGGATCACCGGGCGGCGCAGCAGCGCGCGAGTGATGCCGCGCAGCATTCCCTTCGGCGCCCGGTAGGGGAGTACCTCGTGGGAGCCCCAGTGGGCGACCGGCACGATCGGGGCGCCGCTGGCGAGGGCGAGCCGGGCGGCGCCGGTCTTGCCGCGTTCGGGCCACATACCGGGGTCGAGTCCGATCCGCCCCTCGGGGTAGACCAGTACGACCGATCCGGCGGCGACGGCCACGCTGGCCTCGTCGAGGGCCCGGTGCGCGGCGGCGGTGCCCCGGTCGACGCGCAGGTGGCCGGCGTGACGCATGAGCGGGCCGATCACGGGAGCGCGGAACAGCCCGCCGGTGGCCATGATCCGTGGTGCGACGTCCCGGGTGCGGCAGGCCGCGGCGAGCACGATCGGGTCGAACGGGCTGATGTGGTTGGCGGCCAGGATCAGCGGACCACGGCGCAGACACCGCGGTACGTCGCCGGTGACCTCGAGCCGGGCGAGCAGGGCGACGGCGGCGAGGGCGAGGGCCTGTGCGGCACGCCAGAACAGCGGCGGCCGCCATGCGGTGGGGGTCTCCATCAGGAGTGGATGGTCGCACGGCGTGTCGACGAGCGGAGAGCACTCCGGGCCGCGCGCGGCAGAGGTGATCAAGGTCATTGGTCCCGGACCGGTTCGAACCCTCCGACCCCGCCGCATCCGCTACGACAGCAAGTAGTATTTACTACGTCTTGTAGTACGACTTTCAGGGGGTCACCGGTGGACGCGTTGGACGTCGCCCGCTGGCAGTTCGGTGTCACCACCGTCTACCACTTCCTCTTCGTGCCATTGACCATCGGACTGTCGGTCCTGGTGGCGATCCTGCAAACGCTCTGGCACCGCACCAGCAACGAGCGCTACCTCAAGCTCACCAGGTTCTACGGCAAGCTCTTCCTGATCAACTTCGCGATGGGGGTCGTCACCGGCATCGTGCAGGAATTCCAGTTCGGCATGAACTGGAGCGACTACTCCCGGTTCGTCGGCGACATCTTCGGCGCCCCGCTGGCGATCGAAGCCCTCGTCGCGTTCTTCCTCGAATCCACCTTCATCGGCCTGTGGATCTTCGGCTGGGACCGGCTGCCCCCACGACTACACCTGGCCAGCATCTGGGCCGCCGCCATCGGCACCAACCTCAGCGCCTACTTCATCCTCGCCGCGAACTCCTTCATGCAGAACCCGGTCGGCTACCGGATCAACCCCGACACCGGCCGCGCCGAACTGACCGACTTCCTCGCCGTACTCACCAACAAGGTCGCGCTGATCACCTTCCCGCACACCCTCGCCGGCTCCTTCCTCGTCGCCGGCTCACTCGTGCTCACCGTCGGCCTCTGGCACGTCATGCGCCACCGCGACAGCGCCGACACCAGCACCTACCGCTTCGCCACCAGATTCGGCGCCTGGGTCGTCATGGCCTCCACCGCACTGGTCCTGATCACCGGCGACATCCAGGGCAAAATCATGACCCAGGTCCAGCCGATGAAGATGGCAGCCGCCGAAGGCCTCTACACCACCGAAAGCCCCGCCTCATTCTCCGTACTCACCATCGGCAGCCTCGACGGCAGCCGCGAACTGTTCGCCATCAAGATCCCCTACCTGCTGTCGTACCTGGGCACCGGCGACCCCCACGGCACCGTGCACGGCATCAACGACCTCCAGGCCCAGTACGCCAACCAGTACGGCCCCGGCAGCTACACCCCGATCATCCCGGTGACCTACTGGAGCTTCCGATTCATGGTCGGCTTCGGGCTGGCCGCCGCCGCCATCGCCCTGCTGGTCCTCTGGACCCACCGCAAGGGCCGCACCCCCACCAGCCCCTGGCTGCTACGCGCCGGCCTCATCCTGCCCGTGCTGCCCCTGCTGGCCAACTCCTTCGGCTGGATCTTCACCGAGATGGGCCGCCAACCCTGGATCGTCTTCGGCGAGATGCTCACCCGCAACGGCGTGTCCCGCAGCGTCTCCCTGACCGAAGTCCTCACCTCCTTCACCGCCTTCACCCTCATCTACGCCACCCTCGCCGTCGTCGAGTGCAAACTGCTGATCCGCTACGCCCGCGCCGGCGTCCCCGACGTCACCCCCACACCCGTGACCGACGACAACGACGACACCGAGCGCCCCCTCGCCTTCGCCTACTGACCCCGGAGCCCACCGTGGACCTGACCACCATCTGGTTTCTCCTCGTGGCCGTACTCTTCACCGGCTACTTCATCCTCGAAGGCTTCGACTTCGGCGTCGGCATGCTGCTGCCCGTCCTCGGCCGCGACGACCGGGAACGCCGCGTCCTGATCAACACCATCGGCCCGGTCTGGGACGGCAACGAGGTCTGGCTGATCACCGCGGTCGGCGCCATGTTCGCCGCCTTCCCCGAGTGGTACGCCACCCTCCTCTCCGGCTTCTACCTGCCACTGCTGCTGATCCTGCTCGCCCTCATCGCCCGCGGCGTCGCCTTCGAATACCGGCACAAGCGTCCCGAACCGCAATGGAAACACCGCTGGGACACCGCGATCTTCGTCGGCTCCCTCGTCCCGGCGCTCCTGTGGGGCCTCACCTTCGCCAACATCCTGCGCGGCGTACCCCTGGACCCCGACCACGAATACGTCGGCGGACTGCTCGACCTGCTCAACCCCTACGCCCTGCTCGGCGCAGCGACCACCGCAGCGCTCTTCCTCACCCACGGCGCGGTGTTCATCGCCCTCAAGACCACCGGCGACATCCGGGAACGAGCCGGCACCCTCGCCGTGCGCCTCGGCACCGGCACCGCCGCCGCCGCTGTCGCGTTCCTGACCTGGACGCTGACCATCCGCGCCAGCGCCGCCGCCGTCGTGCTCGCCGTCGGCGCGGCCCTCGCCCTGCTCGGCGGACTCGCCGCCGCCCGGGTACGCCGCGAAGGCTGGGCCTTCACCGGCACCGCCGTGGCCATCGGCCTCACCGTGGCCACCCTGTTCGCCGCCCTGTTCCCGACCGTGCTCCCATCCACCCTCGACGCCGCCGGCACCCTGACCGCCACCAACGCCGCCTCCACCCCCTACACCCTGACAATCATGACCTGGGTGGCGGTCGTGTTCACCCCGATCGTCCTGGCCTACCAGGGCTGGACCTACTGGGTGTTCCGCAAACGAATCGGCGTCGGAAACATCCCACAACACTGATCCGACCCCGGCCACCCGCACCGAACGGCAGGTGGCGGTGTCCCCAGACCAGAGACACCGCCACCTGCCGCGATCCAGAACCGATCAACCACCCACCGGCGGAACGGTCAACCCGCCTCGCGCAACTCCGCCAACCGCGCCTCGATCTCGGCCAGCTCAGCGCGCAGCTTCTCCGCCTGCTGCTCGGCCTCGGCCCGCTCCGCGGTGAGAATCTGCTCCACCGCCTCCTGCACCCCCGGCACGTCCACCAACGCCACCATCCGCAACGCCTCGGCCGGCTTCACCACGTACGGCTTGGCGAGCGCCTTCGCGCCCTGCTGCGCCGCCACCGTCCACTCACCTTCGGCGTAGGCGAGCGTGACCGTCAAACCCGCCGGACCCTTCGGCTTGGCCGCCTTCACCGAACGCCGCGCGGCCGGTTTCGCCTCCACCTGCTGCTCCACCTTCGACTCCTCCCGACGAGGCGCCGGCACCGGCGGCGTGTCCAACACGAACTCCGGCTCCACCGCCGTCTCATCAGCCGGCGGCTCCGGCTTCGCCTCCACCGGCCTGCGCCCCGCCCCCCTCGGGGCGATCGCCACATCGGCGGGGGAGAAGGGCAACTCGTCCCTACCGAATCGCACCACCACGAACTCGTCGGAGACCGTCGGGTCGGTCAACTGCACCACCTGGCCCAACTGCCCGGCGATCTGCCCCGCCGAAGCGGTGAACACCACCTTGGGCCTGCGACCCGCCGCCAACGCCTCCCGGATGCTCCGTACCTCGTCATCGGACAAACCCTGGCCCGCCATCACAGCCCTCTTCCGTACACGTGTTTGAGTCTCGCCCTTGATACCAGCCGGCTGCGACAGAGAAAAGATCAACCCCCGAGCGCCCGCAAGGCCTGATCAGCATGGCCATTCATGTCCAGCTCACTGTGAACCACCGCCAGAACCCGACGATCCTGCCCGATCACGAAGGTCAACCGCCGCGTGCTCAACGGTCCCAACGGCAGCCGCCGCCGCGCCCCGAACACCTCGGCCACCCGCCCGTCGGCATCCGACAGCAGCGGAAAATCAAACCCGTGCCGCCGGGAGAACTCCGCCTGCCGCTCCACCGCATCCCGGCTGACGCCCACCCGCTGCGCGCCCACCGCCGCGAACTCCGCCGCCAGATCCCGGAAGTGACAACTCTCCACCGTGCACCCCCGGGTCATCGCCGCCGGATAGAAGAACAGCACCACCGGACCGGCCGCCAGGAACTCCGACAGCCGCCGGGGCGTCCCCGTCTCGTCCGGCAACTCGAAGTCCCCGACCAGATCCCCGACAGCAACACCGCTCACCACGCACCTCCGCCTCGCCGCACCCGACGCGCAGAGCCTAGGCCCCCACCCGCACACCAACCGGCGGGTAGGGTCACCACCGTTCGGCCGGGGCAGGGGAGAGGTCCGTTGACGGTCACCATCATCACCGGCGGCAGCCGCGGCATCGGCGCCGCCACCGCCCGCCGACTCGCCACCGACGGCCACCACATCGCCGTCGGCTACCGCCACGACCACACCGCTTCGATGGGGTTAAGGCTGTCCGGCCGGATGCACGTCTCAATGAAGCCGGCGACCTAGAAGTCGAGCGCGTCAATCAGCCAGGCGAGTGGGTCGTGGTTGGACGTCACTATCTCGTCCACAGGAAAGACGGTCAGACAGGCGACTGATCAGCGCGACCGGACGGCCGAGCGCGTTCGGGCCGCACGGGTGGGGCTCCGTCAGTGACAGCTTCCTGTGGCTACGTTCGACGCATGAAGGATCTGAACCTGTGACCAGAGCTGCAACGAAGCGGTTCGGTCGCGACGCCTGCCGAACTACCCGTGGAGCGCGGAGGAGCCGACGCGAAGCGGCCCCGGACCGCCAAGGTCCAGGGCCGCAGAGGCAGGTCACCGACCACGAAGCTGGGTGACAAGCTGGTCACGCTCGGCTGGAGTCAGCCGCACCTCGACGGACTCACTCTTGTGCTCAGTGACGACAAGCTCGATCTTGCCGCTGATGAAGGTGTTGTTGACGGCTCGACCTGACCACCGTCAGCCAGCTGGATAGCGCAAGTGCTGTAGGGCATGCCCGTCTCCTTCGCGTGAGGGCGGGTCGCTCACCCACCGGCAGTCCGTAACTCGGTCAGAACAGGTTGATGATCCGTTCTGGGATCGCCACAACAAGCGGGCTGGCGGATGAGCTACTGCCGGCGCTACGGTCGTTCCGCTGAATTGGAGTTCCCGATCCGCTCACCGCCGGGAGGCGGTTAGTCACCCGCTTCCCGGCGATGGCATGTGCGGACTCAGTCAGCAGCGGTCGTCTCTGTGAATGAGGTTGTCAACATGCGCCGGGTATCGTGCGCCTGCGCAAGGAGCCGGTGACTTGTTTGCGGCAGCTGTCGCACACGATCGCCACGCACAGCAGGGCTTCTGGCTCGCCATCGCGGGGAACGATCTCGATCACTGGGCCTCCGTTCGTGGTCGCGGTTAGCCGCGCGAGGCGGCGGGGGCGAGCAGGACGCGGCGGGCACGCTCGTACTTGCGGCGCAGGCGTTCCGCCACCTCGTCAGGCAGCAGCGCCAACCGTGCTGGGTCGCTGTTCGTCTCGTTGTCCGCGAGCTTGATCAGGCGTCCGAGCGGATGCGCGGCGGCGCGGCGGATCAGGTCCGAGTACGTTTCGCCCTGCCGTCGGGTGACGGCGTCCACCGCGGACACCACCTCATCGGGGAAGCCGGCGGCCCGCAGGTCATCCAACGTGACAGGGGTGTCCTCGACGACGTCGTGGAGGAGCCCGGCCATGATGGCGTTGTCGCCGTGACCCTGGGCGGCGAGGATCGCCGCAACGGCACGCGGGTGGTTGATGTAGGGGCGTCCGGCCTTGTCGACCTGGCCCCAGTGCGCGACGGCAGCAAGCGTGTCCGCGTCTTGGACGGTTCGGATCATCGGCCGACCTCCCCGGATGTAGATGGTCCGGCAGGGCTGGACCGCTCGACCAGATGCCCCGACATCGTGAGACGGTCGAGCCTCAATATCCGAGGCCAGCTCGTAGATCTGGAGCAGAGCCGGAGCCGAACTGGCGGTGTGTGGATGACTTGCTGTGACAGGCCATCCACACCACCCCAAGGTCGTCCTCGTTCGTGTGGCCGGTTAGGGAGCCGGTGCTCCCTGGTCCCTTCTACCGGTTGGGCAGCGGTCGGCCTGCTCCCTGGCCGGGTCCGCTGGCTCCCCGGGCGTGGGCGGCGAGTTCCCGGAAGAACACCGGTGGTGGTACGACCTTGCCCTCGCTTCCGATCGGTGAGGGCGCCAGCGGTATCAGCAGGTCGGTGTTGGGTGAGTGCAGCCACAGGGCCATCAGGTACAGCGCGGGGATCCGCAGCAGCCGTAATTCGAAACCGGCTGTCGCGAGCTGTGGCAGTGCCCGTGCGGCCTTCACCGCGGTCGCGGTGGCTCCCACGTACGGGCCTTCGTTGAATGATGGTGGACGAGCGCCTTCCGGTGTTTCCGCAGTCTCGGCGCTGGCGATCACCTCGCCGCCGGACTCGAGCAGGAAGCGCCAGCCCCCCGGGCGCGCCCGCTCCAGGCCGCCACCGGCCTCGACATCGTCGAGGCCCATGGTGAACACCTGGTGTGGGGTGGACACCTCCACCTCCTCGGGGGCAGCCGCACCCAGCGCAGGCAGGCCCATGCCTCGAACTCCAGCGACGCGGCCGAGCTTGGCGCGTGTCTCCTCGCGCATCCGCCCCGGCGGCTCAGGCATATTCAACGGCATTGGGAACCTCCTTAGGGCTGAGATTTCATAGAAGCGGTCCAGGTGCCATTGGTTTTGTACTTGTCCCGCAACTCCTCGTACGGGATGATGTACGTGCCGTCCCACGGATCATGCACCCAGACATCTGTCACGGTGCCATCTGCGAGGTGGCTATGCCCGAAGATGTTTACTATGTGGCCGCCACCGCCCGCCCACGCAATATTCACGAGAACCGGCCGGTTGCCGGTTACTTCTTGCGCGATCTCTTGCTTCGGTAGCACTCCGAGCCTCGGGCCGTCGGCCTTGTGCCCGACTTTTTGCAGTGGCCCTTCGTCCGGCCACCAACCCTCATTGCAGTTCCAAGGCCCCCCATTGGGTCCGCAGCAATCGAACTTTGGCTGGCCAGGGTTCTGCGTGAACCATCCGCTGTATTTATCGTTGAGCACCGCGGTGGCCAGATTGCACTGGGTCCAATCGGTCCCCTTGTTGTAGTGATGGGCGACGCTGACAGTAGCCGCGTTCCAGCACCACATTCCTTTCTGCTGCAATTGGCCCACATAGCCGGCGAGTGCCTGGAATTGGGTCATCCGACGTCCTTTCACTATGTCGGTCGGTGCCGACGACGCGCCCCAGGTGGCGGAACTCGAAGTATGCCACATGGGGGCCCGGGCATTTCGAAATCATCATTCGGCAGCTGTCGGATGGGCGCTTTGTTCCGGTTCGCTGGATATGCACACGGCAGTTGTGAACATCATTGTTCAATTATTGTCGCCCAGCCGAACAATGAGCCTCCCGCGTGACGGTTCGTGTCGCTGGCTGATCAGGTGGTGTGGTCGCGCTCGAAGTGCAGGAGCACGAGGGCGGCACCACGCCGGCAGGTCCGAGGCCGGCGCGTGCGTCGACGGCCAGGAGGCGACGGTCAACCAGCGCATCGAGGCGGCGTGGGGTGGCTCGGATGCGTAGTCTCAGCGGCAGCCACACCAGTCCGGATCTTGCCGGAACGGCCGGCGTGGCCTGGCCAAACGCGCCAAGATCGATCAGTGAATAGTCCGTGGACGGCGACAAACGGCGGCTGAGGGTGACATCCGGCTGCGCAGGTCGACTGATCGACGTGGGAGCGTATCCGCTGGTCAGACGTCGTTTTGGCTGATCTTCGAGGTGCCCCTGACAGGATTCGGCAGATGGACCTTGGGGTGCTGCCGCCCGGTCAGCTGCCCTGGACGCCGTCGAGGCGGAGGACGAGCAGATCCATGGCGGGCCCCACTCTGGTCCTTGGGCTACCTGCCGCCACCCGGCGCGTGCGGGGGCGTCTGGGTTGGAGGCTAGGGTGGCCCACGGTTCGGGCCGGGTCAGCGAGCAGCCTGCGCATCAGCTCGGCGCCGATGCCGTGGCCGCGCCGGTCGGGCTGCACCAACCACTCCATCACCGCGAGCTTCTCGGCGCCCATCACCTCGGCGGCCGGATCCTGGTCGACGTTGCGCCACCACCGACCAGCGGGCATCGTCCACCCGTACGCCGCCCCGATCAGCGCGTCGGGAACAGGGGAGCGGCCGTGGTCCCGGCGCGCAGGGTGTAGATGACGGCCATGGCGTGATGGTAGGTCGCAGCGCGCCGTGGTTTGTGTATTGCGTAACGCCTTCGCGGTCAGCCGCGCTGCCCGGGCGAATGCCCCGATGGTCAACAACTGCACGCCGGGCATCCTCCTCGCACCGGCCGCGGTGACCGGCACGCCCAAGGCTTTGGGCAGCCCCAAGGGTAAAGGTCAAGAGCGAAGGCTGCACGCTCCGGTGCTTGGCGATCGTCGCGTCCGGCATCGGCATCACCGCCCCGCCGGCGGTTCGATAATGCACATTATGTCAAGTAGGCTCGTCGAGGCC
>NZ_SMKN01000160.1 GCF_004348675.1 Micromonospora sp. KC606
GGCACAACCGGGCCACCGGCCAGCCCACGACCAGGTCCCTGATCGCCTACGACCACTGACCCGACTTCGGACTTACTCGTCTAGGCGGCGGCGGGGACGCGACCGGCGGCCGGCGCAGGCTCCGGGGTGGGTTCGACCGGGCGGCGTTCCCTGGTCGACCAGAGCACCGACAGGGTGGCCAGCAGCACCAGGCAGGAGCCGAGCATGTGCGCGCCGACCAGCGGAGCGGGCAGGTCGGTGAGGTACTGCACGAAGCCGATCACGCCCTGACCCAGCTCGACGGCGACCAGCACGAGGGCCGCCCGGGCCGGGCCGGCGGCGCCGACGGCCCGGAAGGCGAAGACCAGCGCCACGGAGAGGCCGATCAGCAGGAACACGCCGTCGGCGTGCACCTGGGAGACCTGCTCGGGGTCCAGGCCGTTGCGGGCGGCCCCGCCGTCGCCGGCGTGCGGGCCACTGCCGGTCACCCAGGTGCCCACCACCAGCACCGAGGCGCTGACCACCGTGGTGACCCTCGCCAGGGTGCGCAGCGGACCGGGCACCACGGGCACCGCCGGCCCGTCCGGCTCGCTGATCCGTCGCCACAGCGCGTACGCGGCGGCGATCACCGCCATCGAGGCGAGGAAGTGCAGCCCGACCACCCACGGGTTGAGGTTGGTCAGCACGGTGATCCCGCCGACGATCGCCTGCGCGGGGATGCCGAACAGCACGGCCACCGCCAACGGCAGCGACCCCCGCCGGCGCGGCCGCTGCCGCAGCACCGCCACCACCACGGCGAGCGCGATGGTCCCGACGACGAAGACGAGCAGCCGGTTGCCGAACTCGATCATCCCGTGCACGCCCATCTCGGGTGTGGCGGTGTACGACTCGTCGGTGCACCGAGGCCAGGTCGGGCAGCCCAGGCCGGACGCGGTGAGCCGGACTGCCCCGCCGGTGACGACGATGGCCACGTTTGCCACGATCGAGGCGTACGCGAGGCGGCGCAGCAGGGTGTCGGAGGCCGGGAACCGGACGGAAGCCTTCACGTCTCGAATCCTACGCACCGTAGTGGAGCCCGACCGGGGTGGTTCCACGGCTGCGGTGTCGGGGATCACCAGAGGTCCGGTTTGCGGGCCCGGGGCGAATTACGTAACGTTGCCGTTGTGAAAAACGTGGCGGCGCTCTCCGGGCACCCGCCGGTGACCGTCCCGGTCACCGGCGTGCCGCCGTCCGCCGATCTTTCCACCCGCGACCGGGTCACCCAGCTGCTGCTGGAGCGGGGCGCGACCACCGCCGCGCAGCTCGGCTCGGCGCTCGGGCTGAGCCCGGCCGCGATCCGCCGGCACCTGGACGCGATGCTCGCCGACGGCGACGTGGTCGCCCGGGAGCAGGTCGTACGGGGCAGCCGGGGCCGGGGCCGCCCGGCGAAGGTGTTCCTGCTGACCGACGCCGCCCGGGGCCGGTGCGGCACGCACCACTACGACAACATGGCGACCGAGGCGCTGCGCTGGATCGCCCGCTACGGCGGTTCCGAGGCGGTGACGGCGTTCGCCGCCGAGCAGGTCGTGGCGCTGGAGGCGCGCTGCCGGGCTGCCATGGAGGACGCCGGCGACGACCCGCTCGCGCGGGCGGAGGCACTCGCCACCGCGCTCACCGCCGAGGGTTACGCTGCCAACGCGTCCACGATCGCCTCCGGCGGCCAGCTCTGTCAGCACCACTGCCCGGTGGCGCACGTGGCCGCCGAGTTCCCCCAGCTGTGCGAGGCCGAGACCGGGGTCATCTCCCGCCTGATCGGCACCCACGTGCAGCGCCTGGCCACCATCGCCCACGGCGACGGGGTGTGCACCACGCATATTCCGGCCCAGCCGCGCGTTCAGTCCGGTAACACCGTCACCACTGTGAGGACAGATAGATGACCGAGCAGATCGTCCAGCCCCTGACCCAGGAAGAGCAGCTCGCTGCCCTCGGTCGCTACGAGTACGGCTGGGCCGACTCCGACGTCGCCGGGGCGGTCGCCCAGCGCGGCCTCAGCGAGGCGGTGGTACGGGACATCTCGGCCAAGAAGAACGAGCCGGCCTGGATGCTCGACCTGCGCCTGAAGGGCCTGCGCCTGTTCGGCCGCAAGCCGATGCCGGCGTGGGGCGCCGACCTCACCGGGATCGACTTCGACAACATCAAGTACTTCGTGCGGTCCACCGAGAAGCAGGCCACCAGCTGGGAGGACCTGCCGGAGGACATCAAGAACACCTACGACAGGCTGGGTATCCCGGAGGCGGAGAAGCAGCGGCTGATCGCCGGTGTCGCGGCGCAGTACGAGTCCGAGGTGGTCTACCACAAGATCCGTGAGGACCTGGAGGAGCAGGGTGTCCTCTTCCTCGACACCGACACCGCCCTCAAGGAGCACGAGGACCTGTTCAAGGAGTACTTCGGCACGGTCATCCCGGTCGGCGACAACAAGTTCGCCGCGCTGAACACCTCGGTCTGGTCCGGCGGCTCGTTCATCTACGTGCCGAAGGGCGTGCAGGTGGAGATTCCGCTGCAGGCATACTTCCGGATCAACACCGAGAACATGGGCCAGTTCGAGCGGACGCTGATCATCGTCGACGAGGGCGCGTACGTGCACTACGTCGAGGGCTGCACCGCGCCCATCTACTCGTCGGACTCGCTGCACAGCGCCGTCGTGGAGATCGTCGTCAAGAAGAACGCCCGCTGCCGGTACACCACCATCCAGAACTGGTCGAACAACGTCTACAACCTGGTCACCAAGCGCGCCGTGTGCCACGAGGGCGCGACCATGGAGTGGATCGACGGCAACATCGGCTCCAAGGTCACGATGAAGTACCCGGCGGTGTACATGACCGGCGAGCACGCCAAGGGCGAGGTGCTCTCGGTGGCCATGGCCGGCGAGGGCCAGCACCAGGACGCCGGCGCCAAGATGGTGCACGCCGCTCCGCACACCAGCAGCACCATCGTGTCGAAGTCGATCGCCCGGGGCGGCGGCCGCACCTCGTACCGGGGTCTGGTGCAGGTGCTGGAGGGCTCGCACCACAGCCGGAGTACGGTCAAGTGCGACGCGTTGCTGGTCGACACCATCTCCCGCTCGGACACCTACCCGTACGTCGACATCCGCGAGGACGACGTGTCGATGGGGCACGAGGCCACCGTCTCCAAGGTCAGCGAGGACCAGCTCTTCTACCTGATGAGCCGGGGGCTGAGCGAGGACGAGGCGATGGCGATGATCGTGCGCGGCTTCATCGAGCCGATCGCCAAGGAGCTCCCGATGGAGTACGCCCTGGAGCTCAACCGCCTGATCGAGCTGCAGATGGAGGGCGCGGTCGGCTGACCCCAGCCGGCCCGCCCGCGGCCTCGGCCCGTCACGCGCACCACCCGCGCGGGTTCGTCTCCGCCGGCCCGACCGGCATCGAGCCGCGAGCAACCCGCCTCCGATCAATGACACCGTCGTCCCGGAACAGACCAAGGAAGAGATGACTACCCAGGCTTCCGCGCCGCCCAGCACCAAGACGCAGGCGCTCCGCTCGTACGACGTCGCCGACTTCCCGGCCCTCACCGGCCTGGAGGAGGAGTGGCGTTTCACCCCGCTCAAGCGCCTGCGAGGCCTGGTCGGTGGCGCGCAGACCCCGTCCGCCGTGGTTCGCCACGAGTACGGCGACCTGCCCGCCGGCGTGACCGTCACCCGGATCGGCACGGACGACCCGCGGGTGGGCGGCGTGCTCACCCCGGTCGACCGGGTCAGCGCGCTGGCGTACGGCGGGGCCGGGCAGGCGCTGCTGGTCTCGGTGGCCGCCGACGCGGTGGTGGGCACCCCGGTGAGCCTGCGGGTGGTCGGCGAGGGCGCGGACGGCATGGCCTTCGGGCACACCTACGTCGAGGTGGGGCGTTTCGCCGAGGTGACTCTGGTGCTGGAGCACGTCGGGTCGGCGACCCTGGCCGACAACGTCGAGGTGTCGGTGGCCGACGGCGCGAAGCTGACCCTGGTCACCGTCGCCGACTGGGCCGCCGACGCGGTGCAGGCCCAGCACCTGAAGATCAGGCTGGGCCGGGACGCCAAGGCCACCCACGTGCAGGTCACCCTCGGCGGGGACCTGGTCCGGCAGTTCACCTCGGTGGAGTACACGGGTCGGGGCGGCGAGGCAGAGCTGTACGGCCTCTACTTCGCCGACTCGGGGCAGCACCTGGAGCACCGGCAGTTGGTCGACCACAACGTGCCGGACTGCCGCAGCTACGTCGGCTACCGGGGAGCGTTGCAGGGCGACGACGCCCGGACGGTCTGGGTGGGCGACGTGCTGATCCGCGCCGAGGCGACCGGCACCGACACGTACGAGATCAACCGGAACCTGCTGCTCTCCGACGGGGCGCGGGCGGACTCCGTGCCGAATCTGGAGATCGAGACCGGCGAGATCGCCGGCGCCGGCCACGCCAGCGCGACCGGTCGCTTCGACGACGAGCAGCTGTTCTACCTGATGGCCCGGGGCATCCCGGAGGGCGAGGCCCGTCGCCTGGTGGTCCGGGGATTCTTCGCCGAGCTGATCAACAAGATCCCGGTCGAGGAGCTGCGCGAGCGGCTCGGCGACGCGATCGAGGCGCGGCTCACGAAGGCTGACGCCTGATGATCAGGATCTGCGCGACCGAGGACGTGCCGAAGGGCAGCGTGATCAGCGCCGACGTGGACGGCACCCAGATCGCCGTGGTGCACGGCGAGGACGACCAGTTCTACGCCGTGCACGACGAGTGCTCCCACGCCGCGGTCGCCCTCTCCGAGGGCGAGGTCGAGGGCTGCACGCTGGAATGCTGGCTGCACGGATCCCGTTTCGACATGCGTACCGGCGAGCCGACCGGCCTGCCCGCCACCGAGCCCGTTCCCGTCTACGCCGTCGAGATCCGCGACGGTGACATCTACGTCGACCTGACGCCGAGCAATGGAGTGACCCGATAATGAGCACCCTGGAGATCCGCGACCTGCAGGTGTCGGTGAAGCTGCCCGAGGGTGAGCTCAAGCCGATCCTGCACGGCGTCGACCTGACCGTGCGATCGGGGGAGACCCACGCGATCATGGGCCCGAACGGCTCCGGGAAGTCGACCCTGGCCTACTCGATCGCCGGCCACCCCAAGTACGAGATCACCGGCGGCTCGGTGACCCTCGACGGCGCCGACGTCCTGGAGATGTCCGTCGACGAGCGGGCCCGCGCCGGCCTCTTCCTGGCCATGCAGTACCCGGTCGAGGTCCCCGGCGTCTCGGTGGCGAACTTCCTGCGTACCGCCAAGACCGCCATCGACGGTGAGGCACCGAAGCTGCGCACCTGGGGCGGCGAGCTGCGTGGCGCCATGGAGCGCCTCCAGATGGATCCGGCGTTCGCCCAGCGAAACGTCAACGAGGGCTTCTCCGGCGGCGAGAAGAAGCGGCACGAGATCGTGCAGCTGGAGCTGCTCAAGCCGAAGATCGCCATCCTCGACGAGACCGACTCCGGCCTGGACGTGGACGCGCTGCGCGTGGTCAGCGAGGGCGTCAACCGGGTCCGCGACACCGGTCACACCGGGATGCTGCTGATCACCCACTACACCCGGATCCTGCGCTACATCAAGCCGGACTTCGTGCACGTCTTCGTCGCCGGCCGAATCGTCGAGCAGGGCGGCCGCGAGCTCGCCGACAAGCTCGAGGACGAGGGCTACGAGCGGTACGCCGCCGGGGCCGGTTCGGCGCGGGTCTGACCACCGAAGACAGGGGTTGCTGAGATGACCACCACCGCCATCCCGGAGGGGATGCCGCAGTACGACGACGTGCCGCGTTTCGACGTGGCCGCGGTGCGCGCCGACTTCCCGATCCTCGACCGGTTGGTCAACGGGCACCGGCTGGTCTATCTCGACAGCGCCAACACCTCGCACAAGCCGCGGCAGGTGCTCGACGTGCTCACCGAGCACTATGCGCTGCACAACGCCAACGTGTCGCGCTCGGTGCACACCCTGGGCACCGAGGCGACCGAGGCGTACGAGGGTGCTCGGGCGAAGGTCGCCGCGTTCGTCAACGCCCCGAGCGTGGACGAGGTGGTGTTCACCAAGAACTCCACCGAGGCGATCAACATCGTGGCGTACGCGTTCTCGAACGCGTCGCTGCGCCCCGACGCCGACCCTCGGTTCCGGTTGGGGCCGGGCGACGAGATCGTGATCTCCGAGATGGAGCACCACTCGAACATCGTCCCGTGGCAGCTGCTGGCCGAGCGGACCGGCGCGACCCTGCGTTGGTTCCCGGTCACCGACTCGGGGCGGCTGGACGAGTCGGGGCTGGCGGAGCTGGTCACCGAGCGGACGAAGATCGTCTCGCTGGTGCACACCTCCAACATCCTCGGCACGGTCAACGCCACCGCACGGATCACCGAGCGGGTCCGCCAGGTCGGCGCGCTGCTGCTGCTGGACTGCTCCCAGTCGGTGCCGCACATGCCGGTGGACGTGGTCGACCTCGACGCCGACTTCATCGTCTTCACCGGGCACAAGATGTGCGGCCCGACCGGCATCGGCGTGCTGTGGGGCCGGGGCGAGCTGCTCGCCGCGATGCCCCCGGTGTTCGGCGGCGGCTCGATGATCGAGACGGTGTCGATGGCGCGGTCCACGTTCGCCGCGCCGCCGGCCCGGTTCGAGGCGGGCACCCCGCCGATCGCCGAGGCGGTCGCGCTCGGCGCGGCGGTGGACTACCTCACCGGAATCGGGATGCGCGCCGTGCAGTGGCACGAGAAGGAGCTGACGGCGTACGCGCTGGACGCCCTCGCCACCGTGCCCGAGCTGCGGATCTTCGGTCCGGCCGTGCCGGTCGGTCGGGGCGGGACGATCTCGTTCGCCCTCGGTGACGTGCACCCGCACGACGTGGGGCAGGTCCTCGATGCGCTCGGCGTGCAGGTGCGGGTGGGGCACCACTGCGCGAAGCCGGTGTGCACCCGGTTCGGTGTCCCGGCGATGACCCGGGCCTCGTTCTACCTGTACACCACCACGGAGGAGATCGACGCCCTGGTGGCGGGGCTCGAGCAGGTGCGGAAGGTGTTCGACTGACATGCAGCTCGACCAGCTCTACCAGGAAATCATCCTGGACCACTACAAGCACCCGCACGGCCGTGGCCTGCGCGACGCCGAGGACCCGCAGGCGCGGGTGGCCGAGGCGCACCACGTCAACCCCACCTGCGGTGACGAGATCACCGTCCGGGTGGCCACCGACGGTGACCGGCTCGCCGACATCTCGTACGACGGGTTGGGCTGCTCGATCAGCCAGGCGTCGGCGAGCGTGCTGCACGAGCTGCTCACCGGCCGGGGCGCGGGTGAGGCGTTCGCCGTGCACCAGGCGTTCGTCGAGTTGATGTCCGGCCGTGGCCAGGTCACGCCGGACGAGGACGTACTCGGTGACGGTGTGGCGTTCGCGGGTGTCGCGCGCTACCCGGCCCGGGTCAAGTGCGCGCTGCTGCCGTGGATGGCGTTCAAGGACGCCGCGGCACGCGCCGGGGTGGGCGCGAGCCCGACGGAGGTGAAGGCATGAGCGAGGACACCGCTACCGCGGCTACGCCGGAGACTGGCGACGCCGCCGCGACGCCGCAGACCGGCGCCGTGACGACCGACGGCGCGGCGACAGCGGGTGCCGGTGACGTCCTCCCGGCGGCTGCCGGCGGCAAGGCCGCCGTCGCCGACGTCGAGGAGGCGATGAAGGACGTCGTCGACCCCGAGCTGGGCATCAACGTGGTCGACCTCGGCCTGGTGTACGGCGTGCACGTCGACGACGAGAACGTCGCCACCCTGGACATGACGCTCACCTCGGCGGCCTGCCCGCTGACCGACGTGATCGAGGACCAGGCCCGGCAGGCGCTGACCACCGGCCCCGGCGGGGGACTGGTGAACGACATCCGGATCAACTGGGTCTGGCTGCCGCCGTGGGGCCCCGACAAGATCACCGACGAGGGGCGCGATCAGCTCCGCTCGCTCGGTTTCAACGTCTGAACGTCGCCGCGTCGAGCGCCGGCACCCGGAACCGGGTGCCGGCGCTCGACGCGGCGACGACTCCGTTTCGGGCAGCAAGGGGGCGAGCCCGGCCGGGTCGGCGACCCAGCGCGTCACCTGCTCCCACTCCGGCGCAGGTCAGCGGCAGCGCCCGCAGCCGGGCGGCGGCCATTGTGTCCGCGCCCCGCTCTGGGACGCCCCTGCGGAACGCGACAGACTTCCGGGCCCACGCGTGGAGGGCGCGAGGGTTCTCCGCACGAGCGGAACCTGATCTGCGCGTCTGGTCCCGGGCGAGCGTCGCCGTCCGGATCCCGCCGGCGTTGGACTGCCAGGACGCCGCAGAATCGGAGGCGCGTCGGCCGCGCCCGGGCCAGAATGGCACCGTGATCGAGGCGTACCCGATGCAGGGCCCTGTCCGCGCGGCCACCGCAGCGCGCCGACAGCGGACCGCACGGGCATCCGCCCCGGCGCGTCGCCCGTCGTCGTGACGGCGGCCTTCCTGGCCGGGATGGTCGCCGGGTACGGCGTGGCGATCCCGGTCGGCGCCATCGCCGTGCTCGTCATTGGACTGGCCGCGCGGGCCTCGTTCCGGGTGGGCGCCGCCGCCGCGCTCGGTGTCGCCACAGCCGACGGTCTGTACGCCGCGTCCGCCGCGTTCGGTGGGCGGCCCTCGCCGCTGTGATCGCCCCGATCGCCGGCCCGATGCGCGTGGTCGCCGCCCTGGTGCTGCCCGGCCTCGCCACCCCCACCGCCTGGCGCGCCCTCCGTCGGGCAGCCGGTACGGTGGCGGGCGACACGCCACGCCGAGGGTTGGACAGCCCGCAGCGGGCTTTCGTGTCCAGCGCGATCATCACCGCCCTCGCCGTCGGCGTGTTGCTCGGCGGGTGACCGCCGGCCCGTTGACGCGGATCGTGCCGTACGGTCGGATCATGAGTAGCCGACCCGCAGCCGGGGGCGGCCGGTGGGTCGAGGTCGACCCCGCCCGGGTTGCCCGGTGGACCGAGGGCTTCGCCGACCGGCACGGCCCGCCGACCACCACCGTCCTCGGGTACGGTCTGCTACTCACCGCCCCCGACGGCGCCAGCGCCGAGTTGCACACCCCGCCCGGCGCACGCCCCGCGCCGGACCTGCCCGGGTTCGTGGGGGCGGTCGCCGCTCCCCGCCGGCTCGGTCTGCTGCTCGCTCGCAAGGGCGCGGTCGCGGTCGGCGTCGCGGCGGGGGACGACCTCGTCGTCTCCAAGGTGGACACCCGGTACGTGCAGGGGCGCACCGCAGCCGGCGGCTGGTCCCAGCAGCGGTTCGCCCGGCGGCGGGACAACCAGGCCAAGGCGGCGCTCGGCGACGCGACCGAGCTGGCTGTACGGCTGCTGCTGCCGGAGGCGTCGACGCTGGCCGCGCTGGTCTGCGGCGGTGACCGACGGGCGGTGGACGGCGTGCTCGCCGACCGGCGGCTCGCGCCGCTTGCCGCGCTGCGTGCCGAGCGGCTGCTCGACGTGCCCGAGCCCCGTCACGCCGTGCTGGTCGCCGCGATCGCCGCCGCCCGCGCGGTCCGCATCCTGGTCCGCGACCCGACCTGAACCTGCCGCGCGGTCTCGGACCGACCCCGCGTGCCGCGTGGCGGTCACACCGGCCCCATGCGGGCGGGCCGGACGTTCAGATGCTGCCGCCGAAGGTGTCGCAGGACTTCGGGTCGCCGGTGGAGTACCCCTGGGTGAACCACCTCTTGCGCTGGGCGGACGAGCCGTGGGTGAACTCCTCCGGGTTCACCGGGCGGTTGGCGCGCTCGGAGATGGCGTCGTCGCCGATCTTCTCGGCGGCGTCGATGGCCTGGCTGATGTCCTGTTCGCTGATGCTCTTGAAGAGTTTCTCACCTGTTTCGTCGGCGGTGCCGGTGGCGTTCTTCGCCCAGGCTCCGGCGTAGCAGTCGGCCTGCAGCTCCAGCCGCACCGACAGCGTGTTGGCGTTGCCCGGGTCGCGCTGCTGCTGGCGGCGCATCTGCGCCTCGGTGCCGAGCAGGTTCTGCACGTGGTGGCCGTACTCGTGGGCCAGCACGTACGGCTGGGCGAACTCGCCGGCGGCGCCGAGCTGGTCGGCCAGCACCCGGTAGAAGGTGAGGTCGATGTAGACCTGGTGGTCGGCGGGGCAGTAGAACGGGCCGACGCCGGAGTCGGCGGCGCCGCAGCGGGTGTTGACGCGCTGGCTGAAGAAGATGGTCTTCGACGGCCGGTACTGTTCGCCGAACGCCTCCGGCAGCGCCCTGCGCCAGTACGCCTGGATGGAGTTGACGTAGAGGGTGTTGCGGCAGTCGAGCTGTTGGAGGGCGTCGTCGGCGGCGCACCTCTGTTCCAGCGCGGTGTTGTCGCCCTGCTCCCCGCCGTCGATGGCCGCGTTCAGCCCGAAGCCGCCGCCGACCAGCGCCACCAGCACGGCGATGACGATGCCGATGATCCCTCCGCGCCCGCCGCCGATCGGGATGGGGATGCCCATGCCGGCGCCGCCGCCGGACCCTCGCCGGTCCTCCACCTGGCTGGTGTCGATCCGTGCGTTCTCGTTCAGCTCCATGTTGACCCCGATCACCGATTCGTCACGTGGTTGCGGCACCGGACCGGGTCCGGACGGCGTTCCGATACCCGATGATCTTGCCGGGTAATCCGGGCGGCGCGGCGCGGGAGGCCCGGTACACTTGCTCCCGTGCTGCTCTGCGAAGGCTGAACCGCCCCGCGCCGACGGTCCATCGGGTCCGCCGGCCGTTTCGCGTGCCCTGAGTCAGCCCTTCCAGACCCCGAGAGCGAGTACCAGAAATGATCATTGTCACCGGTCTGGAGCTGCGCGCCGGCTCCAGGATCCTACTGTCCGACACCACCCTGCGGGTGCAGCCGGGCGACCGGATCGGCCTGGTCGGCCGCAACGGCGCCGGCAAGACCACCACGCTGAAGGTGCTGGCCGGCGAGGGGCAGCCGTACGCCGGCCAGATCGACCGGCGTAGCGCCATCGGGTACCTGCCGCAGGATCCGCGCACCGGCGACCTGGACGTCACCGGGCGGGACCGGGTGCTCTCCGCCCGAGGGCTGGACGTGCTGATGGCCCAGATGGCGGAGCTGGAGTCCCGGCTCGCCGAGGACGCCGACGAGAGGCTGGTCCGCCGCTACGGCGCGCTGGAGGACCAGTTCGCCTCCCTCGGCGGGTACGCCGCCGAAGCCGAGGCCGCTCGGATCTGCGCCAACCTGGGGCTGCCCGACCGGGCCCTGACGCAGACGATCGGTACCCTCTCCGGCGGTCAGCGCCGCCGGATCGAGCTGGCCCGGATCCTGTTCCGCGACGCCGGCGAGAACGGCGGCGGCATCCTGCTGCTCGACGAGCCGACCAACCACCTGGACGCCGATTCGATCACCTGGCTGCGTAGCTTTCTCGCCAACCACAAGGGCGGGTTGATCGTGATCTCCCACGACGCCTCGCTGCTGGAGTCGGTCGTCAACAAGGTCTGGTTCCTGGACGCCACCCGCTCCGTGGTCGACGTCTACAACCTGGGCTGGAAGGCGTACCTGGAGGCGCGGGAGGTCGACGAGCGGCGTCGCCGCCGGGAGCGGGCCAACGCCGAGAAGAAGGCTGGCGCGCTGATGGCGCAGGCCGACAAGATGCGGGCCAAGGCCACCAAAACCGTGGCCGCGCAGAACATGGCCCGCCGCGCCGAGAAGCTGCTCTCCGGCCTGGACGAGGTCCGGGTCGCCGACCGGGTGGCCAAGGTGCGTTTCCCGACTCCGGCGCCGTGCGGCAAGACCCCGCTCACCGCGACCGGCCTGTCGAAGTCGTACGGCTCGTTGGAGATCTTCACCGACGTGAACGTCGCGGTGGACCGTGGCTCCCGGGTGGCGATCCTCGGCCTCAACGGCGCCGGCAAGACCACCCTGCTGCGGATGCTCGGCGGCCTGCTGGAGCCGGACACCGGCTCGGTGAACCCGGGGCACGGGCTGCGACTGGGCTACTACGCCCAGGAGCACGAGACGCTGGACGTGGAGCGGACGATCCTGGAGCACATGCGCAGCGCCGCGCCGGAGCAGACCGACACGGACCTGCGCCGGATCCTCGGTGCGTTCCTCTTCTCCGGTGAGGACGTGGACAAGCCCGCCGGGGTGCTCTCCGGCGGTGAGAAGACCCGGCTGGCCCTGGCCACCCTGGTCTGCTCGGGCGCGAACGTCCTGTTGCTCGACGAGCCGACGAACAACCTCGACCCGGTCAGCCGGGAGCAGGTGCTGGACGCGATCGCCCGGTACCCGGGCGCGATCGTGCTGGTCACCCACGATCCGGGCGCGGTGCTGGCGCTCAAGCCCGACCGGGCGATCCTGCTCCCCGACGGCGACGAGGACGCCTGGAGCGACGACCTCCTGGAACTGGTGGAACTCGCCTGACACCGCCGGCGCGCGGGCCGACCTCACCGTTGATCATGAGGTTGGCGGGGCTGCGGGAGGTCCACACCGCCGTCAACCTCATGATCACGTGTCGGTGGGTTGGGTGGGCGACCGGGAGGGGGCG
>NZ_SMKN01000161.1 GCF_004348675.1 Micromonospora sp. KC606
GCCCACCACGACCCCGCCCACCACCACACCGCCCACGACCGCGCCGGCACAGTGCCTGGTCTCCTGGACGGTCAACCAGTGGACCGGCGGGTTCACCGCCGAGGTTCGGATCACCAACCGAGGGCCGGCGGTGACCGGGTGGACGTTGACCTGGTCGTTCGGGGCCGACCAGCGGGTCACCAACGCCTGGAACGCCCAGGTCAGCCAGTCCGGGTCCACGGTCACCGCCCGCAACGTCGCCTGGAACGGCAACCTCCCGCAGGGCGGCACGGCCGGCTTCGGCCTCCAGGGCAGCTACGGCACCGGCAACCCGCCGCCCACCGACTTCCGGCTCAACGGCACCGCCTGCCAGACCGGCTAGCGGCGACCAGTCACTGCCGGCCAGCGACGGCCAGCGACGGCCCGACCACAGCCAACCCGAAACCATCGACGGAGTCAGGGGTTCGATTCCCCACAGCTCCATCCCAGGTCAAAGGCCGTCTCCGCCCGTCGGAGGCGGCCTTTTCGATCTTGTACAGCGGTGAAGTACAACAATCGTCGACCGCAGGGGCGATGGGGTTGGCCGCGAGCTGATCCGGCAGCGGTGTGGGGTGCATCGTGAGGTAGATCAGGCCATGCTCCTCGTGCACCGTGCAACTCAGTTCGTAGGACTCGGCAGCGCCGATGCGGAAGACGAGGGTGACTCGATCCCGCACGAATCTCTCTGTGCCGGTGGGCTCGCCGAAGACGCCGGTGATCTCTTGCTGGTCCAGCCCTACCCGTAGGGGGAGCCGGAGCGCGTCCGTCATGCTCGCCGAGCCGGGTGAGAGCCGTTTCGGTCGCCTCCGAGGCGACCTGGGCGTGATTGCACCCTTGTCGTCCAGTCCTCGGCGCGGCCGGCGTCAGTCCTTCCAGACGAACAGCCGGCAGTGGCCGGGCGCGGACAGTCGCCCGCGGGCCGCAGACGCGGACGGACCCTCCCGGATGGAGCGCTCAGAACTAACAAGGGAGGGGTCACGCCTGCTGGTGGGTCAGCGTCGCTGGCGGGCGGCTGTCTCGACTTCGCGTAGGACGAGTTCGAGGGTTTGTGAGCGGCGGTCTGCTGGTAGGGCTGCCCATGCGCGTCGGGCGTGTGCCAGCCCTGCGGTGCGGTCGCCGGCTTTGGCCATCGTGAGTGCGCGGTGCAGGTCGATGTGGGTGGCGAAGCGGGTCAGCGTCGCGGGGCGGAGGCGGTCGGCGTCGGTTTGGGCTTGTTCGCCGGGGCGGACGATGCCGAGTCGGGCGTAGAGCATGGAGCGAAAGGTGGCCATGCGCCAGGCGGGTACGGCGGCGTCGGAAATCTCGTCGTCGGGTGAGGCGGTGTGGTCGAAAACGCGCTGTGCGTCTTCGTCGGCGGTGATGGCTGAGGCGGTGTCGCCTCGTGCGGCGGCGACGTGTGCGCGGGCCATCAGCGCTTGAAGGCGGCCCAGCGAGGGTCGGTCGGACAGGGCGATCGCCTCGTCGGCGTAGCGCTGGGCGATGGGGAGTGCGGCGCCTTCGTAGGCCAGGGCGATGGCGGCTCGGCCGCGTACCCAGACTCGGACGGCGAGGTCGTCGGAGCGGTCGGCGGCGATGCGGGCGGTGTCGTACCAGCCTATCGCCTCGGTCGGGTCCTTGGTCGTCTTGCCGTAGGTTGTCAGGGCGCGGGCGGCGGTGGCCCACATGGTCGGGCTGTCGAGCTGTTGCTGCATAACGACGAGGTCGTTGGCGAGTCTGGCTTGCAGGTATTCTGCGCCGATCTCCATGTAGTCGCGGCCGTACTGGTCGACGCGGTCACGCCAGCGGTCGGCGCTGTCGCGGTGGCCTGCCAGTGCGGCGGTGAAGCCGTGACGGATGAGTTCGTTGGCGGCGATCGGACCGATGGTGGCGGCGGCGAGGAGGTCTCTGCGTCTCACGTCCGCGTCTCCCAACGCTCGCGCGTAGGCGAGCACGATGTCCGGCGTCGCGGTCCGGCGTCCCGCTTCGACGTTGCTCAGGTGCGAGGCCGAGTAGCAGGTACGGGCCGCGATGGAGGCTAGCGTCACGCCTGCCTCGACACGAGCCTGCCTCAATTGCGCTCCGAGGTCATCCATCGGGTCCCCTGTGAAAGGTCCTGAAAGGTCTGAGGTGCTTCCGAGAGTAGTCGCGCGGTCACCAGAGTAGATCCCACACATGGCAGGAGCGGAAGCACTGCGGAGGTAGGGATGAGCGACCACGCCCCGGGCGACGGCACAGGAGAGCGGGTGCAGGCGGCGGAGCGGGAGGCGGCCAAACGGCGTTTGCTCGCCCAGGCCGAGGCGGAGCGCATACCGGCGGAGGAGACGACGTGCGCGATACCGGATCGGCGGTGGCGTCGTGAACGGTGACCCTGTTCCGATCGGACGGCGGGTTGCGTACCTGCGGGCTCGGCGAAAGCTGTCGCAGCAGTCCTTCGCCGATCGTCTCGGCAAGTCGAAGAGCTGGGTGGACAAGGTCGAGCGCGGGGTCCGGTCGCTGGAGCGGGTGTCGACCATCCGGGAGATCGCGGCCGTCCTAGGGGTCGATGCCGCAACGCTGCTCGGACGCGACGCCCAGCCCGCCGATGCTGCCGAGTGGGGCAAGGGCATCGTGCGGATCCGGGCGGCGCTGTCGACGTACGAGGTGGCGCTCGGCCGTCCAGCCGCGCCCCGGCCGGTGGTGCCGGCTGATTGTCTGGTCCGGGAGATCGGGCACGCGTGGACCACCTACCAGCACGCGCGGTATCCGCAATTGGTCGAGTTGCTGCCGAAGCTGCTGGCCGACGTTCAGCGCACTCACGCGCAGGACCCCGGGGCGGGTCCGGTGGCGGTGGTGGAGGCGTACCGGGTGACGGCGGCGCTGCTGGTGAAGCTGGACGAGGCTAACCTTGCCTGGCTGGCCGCCGACCGGGCCATGTCCGCCGCGACCGGCGATCGAGTGTTGGTGGCTTCCGCAGCGGTGCAGCTCGGCCAGGTGTTGCGGGCATCGACGGGCGCGAGGTCGGTGATGCTGGCCGCCGCGTACCGGATCGCTCCGTACGACCTCGACGCCGGTCCACCGCAGGAGCTGTCGCTGTGCGGATCATTGCTCGTGCAGGCCGCGTTGATGGCAGCCAGGGCCGGCGACGACCGTGCGACGGTCGAGTTGCTGGACGAGGCGGCCGAGATGGCTGCTCGGGTTGGCGACGGGCACGACCATCATCGGACCGGGTTCGGGCCGACTGCCGTCGAGCTGGCCCGGGTCGCCGCCGCCGTCGCGCTGGGTGACGGGCGGGAGGCGGTCGCCTGGCACGAGAAAGCGACCGGCCGGGACAGGTGGCGGTGGCTGCCGGTCGAACATCGGGCCGCACACCTGATCGACGCTGCTCGCGCCTACCTCCAGACCGACGACCCCGCCAACGCGTCCCGAGTCCTGGTCCGGGCCGAGAGCATCGCACCGGCTGAGGTACGCCACCGGCCAGCGGCCCGGAAGGTGGTCGCACAGGTCGCCCGCGCCCCGGACGCCCCCACGACGATCATCCAACTCGCCATGACCCTCGGGGTGGTCTGAGCGTCGACGCACCCGGTGAAGTACAGCAGCGAAGTACAGCAACCGTGCCAGCCGAACCGACCCGAGTAGAACGCCAGCAGCCTGGATGACCTCGTATGACACTCGACCCGACCCGCTCGCCGACAGTTCGCATCGAGGGGCCGGGTGCGAGGGTGTGGCCCGGACGGGTCGCACGCCCCGAGGACCTGAGCGGACCCGACCCGGTGTCGCCAGGGCGACCGTCGGGGCCACCGGGGGGAGAGAGTACCGGTCAGCAGGTGGAGTTGGTCTGGGTGAGCAGGCCGAGGCGCCAGGGCAGGTTGTTGTACTCGCCGCCGGCGTTGGGGTCCATGCCCTGGTAGATGAACTGCATCCGACAGGGGCTGATGGGGAGGGTCTGGTCGTTGCCGCTGCGGATCAGCTCGCCGTGGCTGATGTCCCTGGTCCACGCGGTGCCGCTGAAGGCGACGTTGTTGGCCCGGGCGAACGGGGTGTTCTCCTCGGCGGCGAGCGCCTGCCAGGGGCCGGCGATGCTGCTGGAGGTCCAGGAGCGGAACCAGCGGCGGCCGTCGCTGCCGATCGCCTCGACCAGGAGCAGGTAGCGGTCACCCACCCGGTAGACGTTGGAGGCTTCGAACAACCGGGTCTTCTTGGCGTCCTGCATCGCGATGACCGGCTGGCTCATCCCGTTCGGGAAGTTGGCCACACTGGTCTGGGATCGGTAGAGGTGCCCGTTGTCGTCGGAGGAGAACAGGTGGCAGTTGGCGCTGTCACAGATCACCCACATGTCGACCCAGTGACCGTTGCCGATATTGTCTCGGATGATGTCCGGCATGCCGCTGTAGAAGTGCTTCGGCGCGGTCCACCCCTTGGGGTTGCTGATGTCGGGGTTGGTGGAGTATGACGCGTTGCCGGTCTGGTAGACCAGATACCACAGCCGGTGCGGGGCGAAGTAGAACACCTGCGGCGCCGCCCGGTAGCCGGTCCCGAGCGGGGCCTGGTCGAGGTAGTGGAACGGCGCCGAGCCGGCCTGCGACCAGTCGGTGAAGTTGAAGTAGACCAGGTTGTAGCCCGACGACTTCGCGGTACTGGCGAACACGTGGTATCGACCGTTGTGGTACACCACCGACGGGTCCTTGATCCCGGCGATGTTCCGGCCGTCGGCCTTCGGGCCGACCAATGCTCCGGTGGAACTCCACCGGAAGCTGCTCGGCAGGCCACCACCCGGCGAGGTGGGAGCAGGCGTGGTCGGTCCCGGGTTCGCCCCGCCGCAGACGGTGCCGTTGAGGCTGAAGCTGGTCGGGACCGGGTTGCTGCCGGACCAGGAGCCGTTGAAGCCGAACGAGACACTGGCGTTGGTCGCGATGGCGCCGTTGTAGCTGACGTTTCTCGCGGTCACCTGTGCCCCGCTCTGCGCGACGGTGGCGTTCCACGCCTGGGTGATCGCCTGTCCGGCACCGTAGGACCAGGTGAGCGTCCAGCCGTTGACCGCGTCGCCCAGGTTCGTGATGGCGACGTCCGCGCCGAAGCCACCGCTCCACTGGGAGGTGACACGGTAGGTGACCGAGCAGGCCGGGGCGGCGGCCTGGACCGGCAGGACGACGGCCGTCCCGGCGGCGAGCAGACCGGCGGCCGCGGCCGCGAGGATGGCGCGCGCTGTGGTTGTCCGGGGCATTCCGAATCCTTTCGGAGGTGGATGGATGTGCCGGGTGGACCGTGGCGGGTGGCCGCCCGGGTGGGCCTCGACGGAGATCGCGCGGAAGGTCGCACCGACGGGAGCAAAGATCCGCAGTAGGTGAGGGGATGAGGGCGCCGGATACGCGACGCCGCTCGCCCGACGAGGGGTGACGTGGTGCCGCGCGCGGTCGCGGTGCTCGTGCCGGCCGGAGACACCGCGGCTCCCGCCTTCACATGAGGTGTGGTGTCGCCCTCGCCGCCGGTGACGATCTGCCCCTCGGCGACGTGGACCGGCCGCCAACCGCTCACCGGAGCGTGCCCTTCGCTCCCGTGCAGCAGGATATCGTGTGATCTCTCACACCCTCAAGGGATCGACCAGCGACAATGTGGTCAGCCATCCGGCCGCTTGAGGAGCCGTCGAACCGTGTGGGATTCTGAACCGCCGATCAATTTGCCCCGCGCGGGGGCTGACGGTCGCCCATGGGCACCCGGGCGTCCCCGGGGGGCGACAGACACACCTGCGATCGCGCAGTCGACCAGTCCGTCCCTGACTCCGCCCGCCATCTGTCCCGGCGTGATCCCTTCGCCACCGGTCGGGCGATCCCTGTCGTGACCTGACGCGAAGGAACCCGCCATGAACACTGCGACCACCCCCGCGCGCTCCCGGCACGTCGTGCCGCCGGATCGACCACGGGCCCGCCGCGGCCGCCGGACGGCAGTGGCGGCGAGCCTGCTGCTCGCCGCCGGCCTCCTCACCGGCAACCCGCCGACTGCCAGTGCCGCCGCCGCGCCGGTGGCGGTGACCGTGAACGCGCGGGCCGGTCTGGCGACCGTGCCGGACACGGCGCTCGGCGTCAACCACGCCATCTGGGACGCAAACCTCGGCACCGACGAGACGTCGGACCTGCTGAGGGCGGCCGGCGTCCGGATGCTGCGCTACCCGGGCGGCTCGTACGCCGACATCTACCACTGGAAGGACCACACCGCGCCCGGCGGGTACGTCGCCCCCGGCACCGACTTCGACACGTTCATGGCAGGGGCCAGACGGGTCGGCGCCCAGCCGATGATCATCGCCAACTACGGCACCGGCACCCCGGCCGAGGCCGCCGACTGGGTGCGGTACGCCAACGTGACCAAGGGTTACGGCGCCAGATGGTGGACGATCGGCAACGAGAACTACGGCAACGGTCACTACGGCTCGGCCTGGGAGGCCGACCACCACCCCGACAAGAGCGCGTCGTACTACGCGAACCTGGTGGTCGAGTACGCCGACGCGATGAAGGCGGTCGACCCGAGCATCAAGGTCGGCGCGGTGCTGACCATGCCCGGCAACTGGCCCGACGGGATCACCGCCGGCGCCGACCCGGGCCCGTGGAACCAGACCGTGCTCTCCGTCGCCGGCCCGAAGATCGACTTCGTCGACGTGCACTGGTACCCGGGCGGCACCGCCGTCGAGTCGCTGGCGCGGATCAACCACATCCCCGACGCGGTCTGGCAGCTGCGCCAGCAGCTCGCCCGGTACGCCGGCCCGAACGCCGACCGCATCGGGATCAGCCTCACCGAACTCAACGTCGAACAGGGCCGCAACACCCAGCCGGGCGCGCTGTTCCTGGCCGACGCCTACAGCGGGCTGCTGGAGAACGGGGTGTTCACGGTCCAGTGGTGGAACGTGCACAACGGATTCGACAAGGTGTCGGAGGTGGCCGGGCACACCGACTACGGCGACTACGGAATGCTCTCCAGCGGTGGTTGCGCCGCCGACGGGTCGGTCTGCCAGCCACCGCTGAACACGCCGTTCGCGCCGTACCACGGGCTGTCCATGATGAACCTGTTCGCCCAGCCCGGAAACCAGTTCGTCCGGTCCGGCACCGACCAGCCGCTGGTCACCGCGCACGCCGTACGCCGGCGCAACGGGGACCTCGCGGTGCTGCTGGTGAACAAGGACCCGGACAACGCGCACCCGATCACCATCGACTACGCCGGGTTCACCCCGTCGGCCGCCGCGCCGACGGTGCACACCCTCACCAACGGGGCCAGCGGCATCACCACCGGCCAGGGGGGCAGCGCGACCAGCCGGACTCTGCCGGCGTACTCGCTGACCACGCTGGTGGTGCGCCCGGCCGAGGTGGCCACCGGCGGGCCCGCCACGCCTCGCACGCCCGCTGTCAGCGCGGTGACCGACCGGAGCGCGACCATCTTCTGGCCCGCGCTGCCGCCCGCGGCCGGCCCGCCCGTCAAGTACGAGGTGTACCGGCAGAACGGGGCGGTCAGCGAGCAGCTCGGCGAGACGACCGGCAGCTCGTTCACGGTCGGCAACCTGACCCCGGGCACCCGGTACACCGTCAACGTGCTGGCCCGGGACACCGCCGGGCGGGTCTCCTGGTCCTCACCGCCGCTGACCTTCGTCACCGGCAACCCGACCGGCGGCACCTGCGCCGTGCGCTTCAGCAAGAACAACGACTGGGGCAACGGCTACATCGGCGGCGTCGACATCATCAACAACGGCGTCAACACCATCGACGGGTGGACGCTCACCTGGACCTGGCCGACCAGCTGGCAGCAGGTCAGCAGCGGCTGGAGCGGCAACTGGGAGCAGGTCGGCACCACCGTCACGGTCACCCACACCAACGACAACCGCAAGATCGCCCCCGGTGGCAGCACCAGCGCCGGCTTCGTCGGCGCCTACAGCGGTCCGAACGTCCTGCCCACCACGTTCCGTCTCAACGGCACCGTCTGCACCACCCTGTGATGCCGTCCGGCCGGCGCACGCGCCGGCTCGGGTGACCGACGCCTGCCGGCGGCGTCCTGCGGACCCGCCGGCAGGCGCATCGGCGCGACAGCGGGCACGGGGAGCAGCCTGGCGGTCAGGCCAGGTAGCCGGGCGGGACCGCGTCGGTGAGCCAGACCCCGTTGGCGCTGCGGTTGAAAGCCGCGCGGGTGGGGGCGAGGGTTCCAAGCCGAGGTCGACGGGGATGGAGTGGCCCCGGCTGACCGGAGCGTCCCCGACCTGGAGGCGACGAATGGGGTTCGCGACAGGAAAACGATCGGCATCAGCCAATCATGTCGGGCAAGACTCGCCACTCGGTGCAGGGCGCGTCGACCGGACGCTACTCCGGTGTTGTCGGGTTCATCAGCCCGGTCTGATAGGCAAGAACGACGGCTTGGACGCGATCACGGAGTCCGAGTTTGGCGAGGATGTGGGCGACGTGGGTCTTGACGGTCGCTTCGGACACGGTGAGGCGACCGGCGAGTTCGGCGTTGTTCAGGCCCTCGGCCAGCAGTCGGAGAACTTCGAGTTCGCGGGCCGTCAGGGTGCTCAGGTCGCGAGGGATCGCGGTTGTGTCGGTGTCGCGGCGGGCGAACCGTTGGACAAGGCGGCGGGTGATCGCCGGAGCGAGGAGCGCGTCGCCGGTGCGGACCAACCGGACCGCAGCGACCAGGTGTTCGGGGCTGACGTCCTTCAGGAGGAAGCCGCTCGCGCCGGCGGTCAGCGCCGCGTACACATACTGGTCGAGGTCGAAGGTGGTCAACATGATGACGCTCGGCCCGGCGGTGGCGTCGGTGAGGATGCGTCGAGTGGCCTCCAAGCCGTCCAGCTCCGGCATCCTGATGTCCATGAGGACCACGTCGGGGCGGGTACGCCGGACCGCGTCGACCGCTTCGACGCCATTGGCGGCCTCGGCGACCACGTCGATGCCATCACCTTTCAGGATCATCCGGAAGCCGGCGCGGACCAACGCCTGATCGTCGGCGACCACGACGCGTACCGGTGAGGTCACGAAGCCTCCAGGGGGATGTGTGCGTGGACGCGGTAGCCGCCGCTGGGGCAGGGCCCGGCGTGCAACGTTCCATCGTAGACGGCGAGGCGTTCCCGAAGCCCGATCAGCCCGCGTCCACCGGCCGTAGCGGCCGAGGCGCACGGCGCGCAGGCGGTGTTGGTGACCTCTACGCTGAGCAGACCGGTTCCGTACTCGACGGCGACGGTGGCGGATGCGCCACCGGCGTGCTTGACGATGTTGGTCAGCGCCTCCTGCACCACCCGGTAGGCCGCCAGCTCGATGCCGGCCGACAGGGGACGGCGTTGCCCGGCCACAGTCAGCTCGACCGGCACTCCGCTGGCTCGCACGCCCGCGACGAGGGCGTCCAGCCGGTCCAGGCCGGGTTGTGGCGCGAGGTCAGCGGTGCCCGCCAGGTCGGAACCGGCGGCGTTCATCGTCAGCAGCCCCATGACATGGCGCAGTTCGGACATCGCCGTCCGGCCACCGGCCTCGACCGCGAGCAGCGCCTGGCGTGCCTCGTCCTGGTCGGCCGCCATGACCTTGCGGGCGGCGCCGGCTTGGATGACCATCATGCTGACGTTGTGGGTGACGACGTCGTGCAGCTCGCGAGCGATGCGGGCGCGTTCCTGTTCGGCGGCGCGGCGTTCTACCTTGTCCCGATCGTGTTCCAGCGCGGTGGTCCGCGCGCGTTCCTCGTCGGCACGGCGCCGCCATCGGCGTAGCCCGTCGGTCGCGACGGCGATGGGGATCAGGACCAGGAACGGGACGGCCTCGGTGGAGACGGTGGACAGCGTTGACGACTGGAGTTGGCTGTACCACAGTGCCGCCACGAATTGACTCGCCAGCGCGGGCACCCGGTACGGGCTGTAGACCGCAGCGCCGTACGCGGCGATGACGCAGGCGTAGAACGAGAACCGGAGCGTGGCGCGGTCGTCCGTCAACATCGACACCACCGCGGCCGTGCCCATCACGACCCACAGCATCGCCAGTGGGTACCGGCGGCGCGCCACCAACGGCGCCGCGATCACGAGCATCACGATCGCCCACTCGATCTCATGGTGCGCTATCGCCGGAAGCTCCATCCCGAGCCTCTCCGGTGTCTCCAGCGAGATCGGGGACGCCGGCGGGTCTGGCAGGGGAGGGTTCGACGTGTCGGGTTCGAGGGCGGGCGTGGGATACACGCCATAGCTCGCCTGGATCGCGACGAGACCGACGCCCAGCGCGAGGATCGCGTCGAACGCCTGGCTGCGCCGGGACGGTTTCGGCACCGGATCGGACACCTGCGGCAACTGCTTCAGCCGGGTCCGCAGCTGGTGCGTCATCGTTGCCACGTTCGTCACCGGCCCATTCTGGCCGCGCACGATCGTCGGCGGTATCGGCCTGGAGATCGACCGAACTCATGCTGGGTGCCTAGGCCGCGAGGATGACTGCGGCCCCCTCATCCCGCGGCGCCGTTGAAGATCGCTCGACGGACCGATGTGTCCGGTTTCCCGCGCACCTAGCGTCGGTCCCCGTCACAGCAGCGAGCCGAGGGAGACGAGCATGCCCGTGCCGATGATCGAGTTGCGCAACGTGAGCCGCAGGTACGACGAAGGGCCGCCCGCGCTGTACGACACGTCGCTGAGCATCGCGCCAGGCGAGGCGGTCGCGATCCTCGGGCCGTCCGGGAGCGGCAAGTCCACGTTGCTCAACCTGATCGCCGGTCTGGACCGGCCGAGCGGCGGCACCGTGACCGTGGCCGGCGTCCGCGTGGACAAGCTGAACGAAGCCGGCTCGGCCCGCTACCGGCGAGACAAGATCGGCATGGTGTTCCAGTTCTTCAACCTGCTCGACGATTTGACCGTCATTGACAACGTCGTCCTGCCCGCGCAGCTGTCCGGCATGGCGCGCGTTGCCGCTCACCGCCGCGCCGCGGAGCTGCTCGGCACGCTCGGCGTCGCCCGCCACGCCACCGCCTACCCTGGCCGGCTCTCCGGCGGCGAGCGGCAACGCGTCGCGGTGGCCAGGGCGCTGATGAACCGCCCGACACTGTTGCTGGCCGACGAACCAACCGGCGCGTTGGACACCGCCTCCGGTGAAGACGTCAAGCGGCTGTTCAGGGACCTGCACGCCGACGGTCAGACCATCGTCCTGGTCACTCACGACCTGGCCTTGGCGGAGTCCTGCGCGACTCGCCTGGTCCGGCTCGTGGACGGCCAGGTCGTCACAGATGTCAGGACTGTCACGGCGGGGCGGGTCCGATGAGCGCGACAGGCCGCGTCGTCCGCTCGGGCGTTGGCCGCCGCCGGGTGCAGACGATCGTGATCGGGCTGGCCACGATGATCGCGGTAACCGCGTCGGTGCTCGGCGGAGCGCTGATCGTGGCCTCCAGTGGGCCGTTCGACCGGGCGTTCGCTCAGCAACACGGCGCGCACCTGACCGCGCAGTTCGACGCCGCCAAGACCACGCCGGCGCGGCTTTCGGCATCCACGAAAGCCACCGGTGTCACCGAGGCGGCCGGTCCGTTCCCGACCGTCTCCGCCGCGCCACGCGACGCAGCCGACCGGGAACTGGCACCGATGACGGTCGTCGGTCGGGCCGCTCCGGACGGCGGAGTCGACGACGTGCCCCTGAGCCAGGGACGCTGGGTGACCGGCCCCGGCCAGATCGTTCTCTCGGAGGACTACCCGGTCGCGCCGTCCCCGCTGGGCGCCGTTCTGCGCTTCGCCGATCTGCCGGGGAGCCCGACGCTGACGGTGGTCGGCGTGGCCCGGTCGGTCAGCCGGACCGCCGACGCCTGGGTGTCACCATCCGACGTCGCCAGGCTGACCGCGCCCGGCGCGGCCGGCGGCTACCAGATGTTGTACCGCTTCGCCGAGGCGAGCACCGCCGCGCAGCTCGACCGCAACCGCGCCAGGGTGACCGCCGTGGCTGGCACCGAGGCGCTGACCGGATCGCAGTCATGGCTGACCGTCAAGGAGGCCAACAACCGCAATGCCGCGCTGTTCCTGCCATTCCTGGTCGCGTTCGGCGCCCTCGGCGTGGTCATGTCGGTACTCATCGTCGGCAACGTGATCGCCGGTGCGGTCGGCACGGGCACGCGGCGGATCGGCATACTCAAGGCCATCGGCTTCACTCCCGCCCAAGTCGTTCGGGCATACGTGGTGCAGGCGCTGATCCCGGCGGCGGCCGGCATCGCGGCCGGTATCGTGGCCGGGAACCTCCTGGCTATCCCGGTGCTGGCCGACGCCGACCAGCTCTACGGCACCACGACCGTTGGCGTGGCCTGGTGGGTCGACGCGGTCGTGGTCGCCGTCGCGCTCGGCCTGGTGGCACTGACCGCGTGGGCGGCGGCGTGGCGGGCAGGCCGACTCCGGACGGTCGACGCGCTCACCGTCGGACGCACGCCCCGTCCCGGCCGTGGCCGGCGGACGGCCCGGCTGTCCGCCCGGCTCCCGCTGCCCCGGCCGGTGACGCTCGGGCTGGCCCACCCGTTCACCCGCCCCGCCCGCGCGGCC
>NZ_SMKN01000162.1 GCF_004348675.1 Micromonospora sp. KC606
GGGGCCCGGGGTGGGGGCTGGCATGACGGAGCAGGGCGGACGGCCTAGCCTGGACCCATGATCCCCCGCTCGCGCGCCACCGGACGGGCCGTCGCCTACAAGGTCTTCTACCGCCTGCCCGTGACGCTGCGGCGTCGACTGGTCCGGCTGGCCGTGCCGAAGTACGTCGTCGGCGCGGTCACCCTCGTCCGGGACAGCGAGGCCGAGGGGGCCGGCCGCCTCCTACTGCTGCGCCAACCGCCCGGCTACAGCTGGACGCTCCCGGCCGGTCTGCTCCAACGGGCCGAGCCCCCGGTCGTCGGCGCCGCCCGCGAGTTGTACGAGGAATCCGGCATCCGGCTGCCCCCCGACCGGCTCCGTCCGGCCGTGCCGAACGCGCTGGTGCACGCCAAGGGCTGGGTGGACATGGTCTTCGAGGCCGAGGTGCCGGCGTCGACCACCGAACTGACGGTGGACGGCGCGGAGGTCTTCGAGGCCGCCTGGCACCCGTTGGACGACCTGCCCCGGCTCAGCCGGGCCACCGCCTTCCTCCTCGGTCACTACGGCATCGGCCCGGTGGCCGGGCAGGTGCCGCCCACCGGACGGCCCACGGCGTGACGAGCCCCGCCCACCCCGGCGAGGCGTACCCGGGGGTCTGCGCGGTGGTTCTCGCGGCTGGCGAGGGTACCCGGCTCCGACCGCTGACCGAGCGGGTACCGAAGGCCCTCTGCCCGGTCGGCAACGTCCCGCTGCTGGACCGGGCACTGGACCGGCTCGCCGGGCTGGGCCTGACCGGCCCCGGGCGGGTCGCGGTGAACGCCTGTTACCTGGCCGACCAGGTGGTCGCCCACGTCGGCGGACGGGCCCACCTCTCGGTGGAGCCGGCGGCACCGCTCGGCACCGCGGGTGGTCTGGGTAACCTGCGGGACTGGATCGACGGGCGCGGCGTGCTGGTCGGCAACGCCGACGCCTACCTCGCCGACCCGCACGCCACTGCCGGCCCGGACGTCGCCGCGCTGCTGGACGGCTGGGACGGTCACGGCGTACGGCTGCTGGGGCAGCCGGCCGCCGACCCGACCGTCCCCGGCACGTTCAGCGGCCACCTGTTCACCGGGTTCTCGCTGCTGCCCTGGCGGCTGGTCCGGGCACTCCCGGCAACCTTCGGCGACCTGGTCCGGGCGGTCTGGCGGCCGGCGGAGGCGGCGGGCGCGCTGGAGGTGGTGACCTACCTGGGGGCCTTCTACGACACCGGCACCCCGCGCGACTACCTGGCGGCCAACCTGCACGCGGCCGGCGACGGCGCCCTGGTCGCTCCGGGGGCCACGGTGACGGGCCGGGTGAGCCGGGCGGTGGTCGGGACGGGAGCGGTTGTCCGGGGCGACGTGGAGCGGACGGTGGTCTGGCCGAACGCGACCGTCGGGGCGGGTGAGCGGCTGCGCGACGTGATCCGGGCCGGTGGCGGGCTGACCGTGCCGGCGTCCTGAACCGGCGGGCAGGCAGGCCCGCCAACCGGTCCCGGTTCGCGCGGCCGGGCGAGCATCTAGCATGAGCCACGACGTCGACGAACGGAGAATCGTCCAGTGATCACCTCGATCGTCCTGATCGACTGCGCCACCGACTCGATCCCCGAGGTGGCCGAGGCCCTGGCTGACCTGCCGGGCGTCAGCGAGGTCTACTCGGTGGCCGGGCACGTCGACCTGATCGCCATCGTCCGGGTTCGGGAGTTCGACCAGATCGCCGAGGTCATCGCCGGCCGCATCTCCAAGGTGCCCGGCGTGATCAACACAGAGTCGCACATCGCGTTCCGCGCGTACTCCCAGCACGACCTGGAGGAGGCGTTCGCGATCGGTCTCGCGAACGCCGACTGACCCCGTACGCGCGACGGCCGGTCCGCCTCAGGGGCGGACCGGCCGTAAACGTGCCGTGACGTCAGCTGTTGCCCGGAGCCGGCGACTCGGTGGTGCCGCCCGGAGCCGGCGACTCGGTGGTGCCACCCGGAGCCGGCGACTCGGTGGTGCCACCCGGAGCCGGCGACTCGGTGGTGCCACCCGGAGCCGGTGTCGTGGCGCCCGGGGTCGCGGTTCCGGTCGCCTCCGGGACCGGGATGCCCAGCTGCTGGGCCAGGGCCACCAGCTCGTCGTAGTGGGCCTGCAGGACCGGCAGCGCGTCCTGGGCCAGCTGGATCACCGACTGCTCGGAGCCCTGCGAAATCTCGGTCTGGGTGGCCTGGATGGCCTGGACGTGACCGGCCAGCTGTGCCGTCACCCACGCCCGGTCGAACTCGGCGCCGCTGGCACTGTTCAGCTGGTCGATGACCTGCTGCTGGTCGGCGGTGGGCTCCCCCGGCAGGGTCACGTTCAACTGCTGCGCGGTGCTCTGCACCGTCTGGTCCAGCTGGGTGTGGTCGGTCTTGAACATCTCGCCGAGCCGCTTCACGTCGGCGTTCTGGCCCTTCTGCTGGGCCAGGTCACCCGTGGTGATTTCGAACAGGTTCACCTGGTGCAGCGCTTGCAGGTACTGCGTGTCCTGCTGTGACGGCTGCGCCGCTGCCTGCGCCGCCGCGGCCGGTGCCAGGCCGACCAGCACCAGGGCGGCCAGTAGTCCCAGGCGTTTGATACCCCACATGTTTTCCTCCCCGTTTCCGTTGGACCGCACGGATACCCGGCTGACGGGGGTTATTCCTGCTTTTCCACCCGTCGGGGGCGGCCAGGACGACCGGGTGGGAACGGACGTGGCGCCCGCCGGAAGCTTCCGGCGGGCGCCACGGTCAAACGGGTCGATCAGCGACGGCTCTCGCCGCTGCCGATCTCCTCGCGCTCGGCACGGGGCTCGACCGGCGGGTGCCCCGGCGAGACCGGCGCCTCGGCCGGCCTCTCCATCGGGTAGAAGAAGCCCCGGATGGCCGGGCCGAGGGCCCCGAGCCGGTTCATCTTCTTCGGCACCACCCAGCCGACGTAGTCCAGCTCCGCGTGCCCGTCGTGGCCGTCGCCGGAGGCCAGCGGCTGGTGGACCTCGACGAACCGGCCGTCCGGCAGGCGCCGGATGATACCGGTCTCCACGCCGTGGGCCAGCACCTCCCGGTCGTGCTGCTGGAGACCGAGGCAGAGCCGGTACGTGACGTAGTAGGCCAGCGGCGGAAGGATCAGCAGACCGATCCGACCCGCCCAGGTCATCGCGTTGAGGCTGATGAGGAACTTGTCCGCGATCACGTCGTTGGCGCCCGAGAGCGTCAGCACCACGAAGAAGGTGACCGCCATCGCACCGGCAGCCGTCCGGGCCGGGACGTCCCGGGGGCGCTGGAGCAGGTTGTGGTGCTTGCGATCCTTGAGGTGCCGGGCCTCCAGGAACGGGTACAGCAGGGATATCCCCACCAGGATGCCGGGCAGCACCACCGTCGGCCAGAACAGCGGCGGGATGACGTACCCGTCGCCGATCGGAATGTGGATCTCCCAGGCCGGCATGAGGCGGGTCGAGCCGTCGAGGAACATGACGTACCAGTCGGGCTGGCTGGCGGCCGAGACCACCCAGGCCTCGTACGGGCCGAAGTACCAGATCGGGTTGATCTGGAACAGACCGCCCATCAGTGCGATCACGCCGAAGACGACCATGAAGAAGCCGCCCTGCTTGAGCGCGTAACGCGGGAACATCCGCTCGCCGACGACGTTCTCGTTGGTTCGGCCGGGGCCGGGCCACTGGGTGTGCTTCTGCTTGAACACCAGGCCCAGGTGGACGCTGATCAGCGCGACCAGCAGACCCGGGATGAGCAGCACGTGGGCGATGTAGAACCGGCTGATGATGATGGTGCCCGGGAACTCCCCGTCGAAGATCGACGAGGTGAGCCAGGAGCCGATCACCGGGATCGACAGCATGATCGCCGAGGCGATCCGCAGACCGGTGCCGGACAGGCCGTCGTCCGGCAGCGAGTAGCCGGTGAAGCCGGCCAGGAAGCCGACCCAGAACAGCAGCGAGCCGATGATCCAGTTCGTCTCGCGCGGCTTGCGGAACGCGCCGGTGAAGAAGACCCGGAGCATGTGCACGACGATCGAGGCCATGAACAGCAGCGCCGACCAGTGGTGCATCTGACGCATGATCAGCCCACCGCGGACATCGAAGGAGATGTCCAGGCTGGAGGCGTACGCGGCGGACATCGGCGTGCCCCGCAGCGGGGCGTAGCTGCCGTTGTAGACCACCTCGGTCATCGCCGGCTCGAAGAAGAAGGTCAGGAAGACACCGGTCAGCAGCAGCACGACGAACGAGAAGAGCGCGATCTCGCCGAGCAGGAAGGACCAGTGGTCCGGGAAGACCTTGTTGAGCAGCTTGCGCAGCGGGGTGGCCACCTGGAAGCGGTCGTCCACCGCACCGGCGGTCTTGGCCGGCACCGCTGCTACGTCAAACTTTCGGCGCTTCATGGCCGCTCCCAGAAGTCGGGGCCGACGGTTTCGGTGTAGTCGGACTTCGCCACGAAGAAGCCCTCTTCGTCCACCTCGATCGGCAGTTGCGGCAGCCGACGGCTGGCCGGGCCGAAGACGGGCCGGGCGTTGTCGGTGATCAGGAACTGCGACTGGTGGCACGGGCAGAGCAGGCGGTTCGTCTGCTGCTCGTACAGGCTCGCCGGGCAGCCGGCGTGGGTGCAGATCTTCGAGAACGCGGCGTAGTTGCCCCACATGTAGTCGCCGTGGCCCACCCGGGCGTTGGCCTCGCGGGACGCCACCGCGTCCGACTCGCGCAGGTGGATCAGCAGCGTCGGCGAGTCGGCGTGCCGGTTGCTCACCCCGTGCTCGATGCCGGGGAAGACGGTGAGCTGGCCACCGGCGCTGATGTCGGCCGGACGAATCGGCCGGCCGTCCTCACGGACCAGCCGGACCTTGTGGCCGTCTGCCGGCGCGAAGCCCGTGGTGAACATCTGGTTGTTCTTGTGCGGCTGCGAGATCAGGCCACCGACCAGCGGGGCCGCGGCGACCGCGCCCACCGGCAGCAGGCCGGCGACCAGGGAGACGCCGAGCAGCGGCCGGCGCCGCACGCCCATCTCGTCGGCCAGGTACAGCATGGTCTCGCCGGTGATCTTGCGGTCCTCGGGCGCACCGGGCTGGTCGTGCCGGTCCTGGATCGAGACCTCCTTCGGCAGCAGCTTCTTGCCCCAGGTGAGGATGCCGAAGCCGATGCCGAGCAGGGCGACGCCCAGGGTCAGACCGAGCAGCGGGGTGTAGTACTTGTCGCCGCCACGGCCGGGCTCCCACTGCCACGGCCACCAGATGTAGATGACCAGGAAGGCGGTCGCGGCCAGGCCGGTGAGCAGGAAGAACGAGGCGACCGTACGGGTCAGCCGGCGTTCGGCCTTGCTGCCCGGGACGACCTGCGGCTCGTAGTGGACGATCTCGATGTCGTCCCGGCGCGCGCCCTCCAGGACGATGTCGAAGCGGGACACCCGGGGGTCCAGCACGTCGAGCGGCTGCCGGCCCTGCGGGGCCGGGTGCTCGGTGTGGGTGCTCATGCCGTCACCTCGCTACGGGTGGTGCCACAGCCCGGCACCACAGCACTGAAACGAATGATCCGCCCGGTCACGACTTGCCCGCAATCCACAGGCTCGCGAAGACCAGCGCGACAACGCCGACCAGGAAGATCGCCAGACCCTCGGTCGACGGGCCGTACCGGCCCAGGTTGAAACCGCCCTGGTCCTGGTCGTGCTTCAGCGTCTCCTGGATGTAGGCGATGATGTCCGCCTTCTGCTCCGGAGTGATCTGGTTGTCACCGAAGACCGGCATGTTCTGCGGGCCGCTCAGCATCGCGGCGTAGATCTGCCGGTCGCTGGCCGGGTGCAGGCTCGGGGCGAACTTGCCGGAGGACAGCGCGCCGCCGCCACCGCCGAAGGCGTGGCACTGCGAGCAGTTGATCCGGAACAACTCACCACCGGTGGCAAGGTTCGCGCCCTCGCGCAGGTTGCCCTCGGGGACCTCCGGGCCGCCGCCGAGTTCCTGGATGTACTGGGCGAGCTGGCGCACCTGCTCGTCGGTGAAGACCGGGGGCTTGCGCATGGCCTGGGCCTCCTGGCGGGCCATCGGCATGCGGCCGGTGCTGACCTGGAAGTCCACCGACGCGGCGCCGACACCGATCAGGCTCGGGCCACGACCTTCGACACCCTGCGCGTTGCGACCGTGGCAGGTAACGCAGCTCACGTCGAACAGCGCCTTGCCCTCGGCCGCGGCGCCGGTCAGCGGCGGGTTCTCCTGCGCCTGCACGCCGGGGGCGAAGACGGTGTAGGCGCCGCCGGCCAGCGTCAGCGCGGCGATCAGCCGGAGCGCGGCGCCCAGCCTGCGGCGGCCCCTGCTGCGCGCTGCGGGCCGCCCGCGCAGCCGCGCGAGCAGACCGCGTCGGCGGTCGTTGTCAGAAGTCATGACCTGTGTCCTTAACCGGTTGGACCTTGTCTCAGGGGACGGAGCAGCGGCGCGGTTCGTGACGCGCCAAGATCACTGAAGCCAGTAGATCATGCCGTAGAGCCCGATCCACACGACGTCGACGAAGTGCCAGTAGTACGACACGACGATCGCCGAGGTCGCCTGCGCCGGGGTGAACCGGCCCATGGTCGTGCGGATCATGAAGATGATGAAGGCGACGAGACCGCCGGTCACGTGCAGGCCGTGGAAGCCGGTGGTCAGGTAGAACATCGACCCGTACCCGTCTTCGTTGATCTTCACGCCCGCGTGCACCAGCTCGCGGTACTCGTTCACCTGGCCGAGGACGAAGATCAGGCCCATCACGAAGGTGATCGTGAACCAGCGCCGCAGGGCGTGGACGTCACCCTTCTCGGCCGCGAAGACACCGAGCTGGCAGGTGATCGACGAGAGCACCAGGATCACCGTGAACGTCGTCGCGTACGGGATGTTCAGGTGCGGGGTGTGCTCCGCCCACTGCTCGGGTGCCGCCGCGCGGATCGAGAAGTACATCGCGAACAGTGCCGCGAAGAACATGAGTTCGCTGGAGAGCCACACGATCGTTCCGACACTGACCATGTTGGGTCGTGTCAGGGAGTGGATCCGGCTCTTGTCAATGGCTGGGGCCGCAGTCACGCGGTCATTATTGCCGTTCACCGGCGTGGGCGATCAGCGGGGGGCCAAACCCAGGTCAGGGATGGCCCGATCGTGAGGGTCCGGTTCGCCTGGCCTAGCCTGAAAAGCGTGCTGCACGTCGATTCGATCTTCGCCGCCACCCCGGCGGGCCCCACGGGCGCGCTGGCCGCCGGAGGCGAGGCCGTCCCGCCGCCGTTCACCGTCGCCCGGGTCTTCACCGAGATCCAGCTCGACAGCTGGCTGACCCTCGGCCTGCTGCTGGCCGCCGGTCTCCACCTCTACGGCGTCTACCGGCTGCGGTTGCGCGGCGATCGCTGGCCGGTGGTCCGGACGGTCTGCTTCCTCGGACCCGGGCTCGGCGGCATCGCCGCGGTCACGCTCAGCGGGCTGGGCGCGTACGACACCACGCTGCTGTCGGTGCACATGGTCCAGCACATGGTGCTCGCCATGGTCTCGCCGATCTTCCTGGCTCTGGGCGCGCCGGTCACCCTCGCCCTGCGTACGCTGCCGGTCCGCCCGCGCAGGCGGCTGCTGGCGGTGGTGCACAGCCGGATCGCGCGGATCTACAGCTTCCCGCTGGTGGCGTTCGCCATCTTCGTGGTGAACCCGTTCGTGCTCTACTTCACCGACCTCTACCGCTACACCCTCGAACACGCCTGGGCGCACGAGCTGGTGCACGCGCACTTCATCGCCACCGGCTGCGTGTTCTTCTGGCCGCTGCTCGGCCTCGACCCGCTGCCCGGCCGCTGGCCGTACCCGGCCCGGGCGCTGCTGATGGTGCTCTCCGTGCCGTTCCACACGGTGCTCGGGCTGACCGTCATGCAGAGCACCACCCTCTTCGGCGGCGACTGGTACCCCTCGCTCAACCTCTCCTGGTCGAACCCGTGGGACGACCAGGTGGTGGCCGGCGGGGTGCTCTGGGCCGGCGGCGAGTTCGTCAGCGTGACCATGCTCGCGGTGCTGGTCCTGCAGTGGGTCCGGCAGTCCGAGCGGGAGGCCCGCCGGCTCGACCGTGAGCTGGACCGTCAGGAGGCCCGCGAACGCGCCACCGACACCGCCGCGTCCGGCGTCGCAGCCGGCGCCCCGGCCCCCGGCGCCCCGGCCTGACCCGTCCGGCGGGCCTCGACTCCAGGTGCCGCAGGTCGCGGTGTCCGCCAGGGCGGTTGCCGCAGGTTGCGGCAGACGGAGTCGATCCCCGGCCCGGCACGGCTGCTCCGTCCGGCGTGCCGGGCGGCGGACCGGACGGCGGACCGGACGGCGGACCGGACGGCCGGTGGTGGGCGGGATGTCAGGTACGCCACACCGGGCGGTACGATCGCCTGCGGCAGCTACGAGGTGGGAGCCAGTCCAGCGATGAGCGATCGTCAGTGCACCGTCCTGCTCTACAGCGACGACCCGCAGGTCCGTGACCGGATGCGGCTGGCCGTCGGCACCCGCCCCGCGCCCGACCTGCGGGTCGAGTTCGTCGAGGCGTCCGACTACGCGCAGTGCGTCCGGCTGGTCGACGAGTACGAGATCGACCTGATGCTCCTCGACGGCGAGGCCAGCCCGGGCGGCGGCATCGGGATCGCCCGCCAGATCAAGGACGACCGGGAAGACGCCCCGCCGACCTGCGTGGTGATCGCACGGGCGGCCGACCGGTGGCTCGCCGCGTTCGCCGAGGTCGACGCCACGCTGGTGCACCCGCTCGACCCGGTGACCACCGGCGCCACGGTCGCCGAACTGCTGCGTACGCACGCCGCAGCCTGACCGACGAGTCCCCCGGCGGCGCCGGGTGCCCGCGGTGGCGGGCGACCGGATCCGTCCACCCGCATTCCACGCCTGCTCGGGAGGCCCACCATGGGCGAACGGTCCTGGCCGCTGCTGCTCACCGCGCTGCTGCGCGGTGAGCACCTCTCCACCGCCGACACCGCCTGGGCGATGGACGAGATCATGACCGGCGCGGCCAGCCCGGCCCAGATCGCCGGCTTCGCGGTGGCGCTGCGCGCCAAGGGTGAGACTCCCGACGAGCTGGCCGGACTGGGCGAGGCGATGCTGGGCCGCTCGGTCGAGGTGGCCCTTCCCGAGGCACTGCGCCGCCGGGCGGTGGACGTGGTGGGCACCGGCGGTGACCTCGCCCACACGGTGAACATCTCCACGATGACCGCGCTGGTCGTCGCCGGCGCCGGCGTCCCCGTGGTCAAGCACGGCAACCGGGCCGCCTCCTCCTCCTGCGGCGCCGCCGACCTGCTGGAGTTCCTCGGCCTCCCGCTGGACCTGGCACCCGAGCAGGTCGCCCGATGTGTCGCGGAGGCCGGCATCGGTTTCTGCTTCGCCCCCCGGTTCCACCCGGGCATGCGGCACGCCGGGCCGGTCCGGCGCGAGGTCGGCGTGCCCACCTTCTTCAACTTCCTCGGCCCGCTGACCAACCCGGGCCGTCCCCGGGCCGGCGCGGTCGGTTGCTTCGACGCCCGGATGGCGCCGGTGATGGCCGCCGTCTTCGCCGCCCGGGGCGACTCGGTCATGGTGCTGCGCGGCGAGGACGGGCTCGACGAGTTCACCACCGCCGCGCCGACCCGCGTCTGGGTCGCCCAGCAGGGCACCGTCCGGGAGGCGCTACTGGACGCGGCGGACCTCGGGGTGCCCCGGGCCACCCTGGCCGACCTGCGCGGCGGCGACGCGGCACGCAACGCCGAGGTGGCCCGTCGACTGCTGGCCGGCGAGACCGGCCCGGTACGCGACGCGGTCCTGGTGAACGCCGCCGCCGCCCTGTCCACCCAGGGCCCGCTCGACGGCGACCTGACCGAGGCGCTGCGGGCGGGGATGGACCGGGCCGCCGAGTCGATCGACTCCGGAGCCGCCGCCGCTGTGCTGGACCGCTGGATCGACCTCGCCCGCACCCTCTGACCCAGCCCGCCTGCCGGGGCGTCGTGCCGGAGGTGTCGGAGGGGCCTGCGAAACTACCCGGGAGTGGTTCTCCGTTTCCACCGATGGAGGCGAAGCGCCGTCGGCCGACCCGGAACGATCGGTGGACCGGAACGAGAGGAGACGCCCGTGTCGGAGCGCGAGCTGTACTGCGACGCCTGCGAGGGCGTCCGGCCGTTCGAGACGCCGCCCTGCGCGGACGGGCACGGCCCTGACTGCCCCGAGCTGGTCTGCACCGGCTGCGGTGCGGCGATGCTTGTCGCCACCCTCGCCGTCCGCGTCCCGCGCCTGACCCGGCGGCGGCACCGCCGCCGGCCCCCGCAGCGCCCCGCCGCCTGATGTGACCTACCGGGTCAGCCACTGGCAGACTCGGTGCCCGGTAGCTGCAGGTGGGTTCGCACTCCGATCTCCGGCCACCCGGCCCGCACGGGCCTGGCCCGGCGCACCCCCAACCTGCTGGTCCAGCAGCTCAGGCGGAGCGGTTACCTCCCCGGCGCCGTCGATCAGCCCGAAAAGTCCTGGCGGAACGCCGAGTCGAGGACGCCGTCGCCAGCCTCGCCGAACACCGGACGGCCCGCCTCCCCCGGGGGAGGCGGGCCGTCCGGTGCAGCGGTGCGTCAGTGCTCGGCGGTGCGCCGGGTGCCGCTGTAGTACTCGAAGAGCAGCCCGCACGCGGCGAAGATCACCGCGACCAGGCCCGCACCCAGCAGCCAGAACTGCCAGTACACCAGGCCCAGTCCGGCCAGCGCGGCGGCGAGCGCCAGGCCGAACGGCCAGTAGCTACCCGGGCTGAAGAAGCCGATCTCGCCCGCGCCGTCGGCGATCTCGCCGTCCGGTCGGTCCTCGGGGCGCAGGTCGATGCGGCGCGAGACGAACCAGAAGAAGCCCCCGCACATCGAGCAGAGCAGGAACGACAGCAGCAGGGCCACCGCGCCGACCCACTCGACCTGGCCGGAGTCACCGTACGTCCAGGCGCCGTAGAGGATCGTCGCGCCGAAGAGGAACGCGGCGATGATCAGGAAGATACGCCACTCGGTCTTCATGCCAGCACCTCAGTTTCCGCCGGTCGAGACGTTGTCGGGGTTGAAGTTGGCGGTGTTGCGCCGCGTCTCGAACGGCGTGGTGGTCGTCGCGTACGGGTTCTCGCCGATGGCGGTCAGCGCCTCCTGCGTCGACTTGCCGTCCCGCTTGGCGGCGAGGAACTGGTCGAACTTCTCCGGCGAGACGACCCGCAGCTCGAAGTTCATGAAGGCGTGGTAGCTGCCGCAGAGCTCGGCGCACCGGCCCACGTACGCGCCCTCGCTCTCGATCTTGGAGACCTCGAAGACGTTGCGGATGCTGCCCGGCATGACGTCCCGCTTGAACAGCAGCTCCGGCACCCAGAACGAGTGGATGACGTCGCGGCTGGTCTCCTCGAACCGGATCGACCGGTCGGTCGGCAGCACGAGGACCGGGATGACCTCGCTGGTGCCCAGCGTCGAAGCCACGGTGTTGGCCTCGGTGCCCTGGCCGTCGCGGTAGTTGAACTGCCAGTTCCACTTGAAGGCGACGACCTCGACGGTCACGTCCGGGTTCTTCGTCGTCCGCACCACGTCGGTCTGCACGACCGCCGTGTAGTAGAAGAGCACCGAGACGATCAGGATCGGCGCGATGGTGTAGAGGAACTCCATCGGCATGTTGTAGCGGGTCTGCACCGGCAGCTCGTTGCCGCGCTTGCGGTAGCGCACCACGCACCAGAAGATCAGGCCCCACACGAAGACGCCGACCGCGAGGGCGGCGATGCAGGAGGCGATCCACAGGTCGTACATGCGGTGCGACTCGGGCGTGATGCCGCCCTGGGGCCAGCCGAAGCCGCCCACCGTCCGGCCGACGTCACACCCGGTGAGCAGAACCAGCAGCGCAGCTCCGCCGAGACCGAGCCCGGCGAGCCGACCAACACCGCGCCGCCGGCGTCCACCGGCCTGCGGTGCAGCGCTGTCCCGTACGGCCGACGGCCGTACCTCCGAACTCCTTGCGACCACCTGGTCCTGCCTCCCTAGCGCGCCGCGGTGGCTTCTCTGAGCACCGACGGCAAAGGCGTCACCGACGGTCGCAGATTACTCGACCATGACGGGCTGGACGGTCTTGGGGTAGCTGTCCGCCCCCATCGGGGAGATCGTGGGCATACCGCCGCGATAGCGTGGCGGCCGTGAGCCCTACCCCGGTCTACCTGGACGCGGCCACCGCCGCGCCGCTGCACCCGGTCGCCCGGCAGGCGCTGCTGGCCGCCCTCGACGACGGCTGGGCCGACCCCGCCCGGTTGTACACGCAGGCCCGCCGCGCCCGGCAGCTCCTCGACGCCGCGCGCGAGGCCACCGCGGCGACGCTCGGTGTCCGCGCCGACGAACTCTCCTTCACCCCCAGCGGTACGACCGCCGCGCACTCCGCCGTGCTGGGC
>NZ_SMKN01000163.1 GCF_004348675.1 Micromonospora sp. KC606
GGTTGCCCGCGGTGTGGATCTCTCCCCGTACCGCCAGGGAACAACGTGACGGTGGCCGTCATTGACGTGCGCGAGGACGGATGATCATGGCGTGCGACTGCGAGTGGCTAGCCCGGCATGTAGATCACGGGTAGGTCGCCGTCGCCGTACCGGGTTTCTCGGGTGAGGATCGAGGCGTCGTGTTCGAGGCTGGCCATGACGGTGGTGGCGAGGTCGATGCGGCCGGCGTAGGTGCGCCAGTAGCTCAGTTCGTGCCAGGACTGCCCGTCGGTGGGCAGTACGACGCAGGCGTCGAGGGCGAGCAGGCGGTGCATGGTGGCGCGGTCTTTCGGGTCGTCGATGACGGCCAGGGCTTCGGCGGCGGTGACGGCGGTGACGGCGAACCGGTTGCGGTCCTCGATGACCTCGTGCAGCGGTTCGCCGACGTGCACGGAGCCGGCGACGTAGGCCAGCAGCGCCGACCGGTCCAGCAGCAGCCGGACCGGTCGGTCCTCGTCGTCGCCGGTCACGCGGACCAGACCGGCTGGTCCGCCTCCTGGTGCTCAGCCCTCGTGGGGGACCCGTAGTTTCCGACGAAGAAGCAACGTTAAGCGATACGTCGACTGTCGAAGCGCGTCGCTGTGCTGCTGTTCAACGCGCGCGTAGTCCGTCCACGATGCGTGCAGCGACCTTCCTTGCGAACGCGGGTTCGGTGGTGTCGAGGGTGGCTGCTGCTCGTCCGAGCACGGCGAGCAGGACCGCTCCCATGGCGGCGTTGGCAGCGTCGGCGACGTCGGTGGCGTCGAGGTTGTGCTGGGCGGTGCCGCCGAGCGTGCCGACGTTCACGCCTTCCTGGAGTATCCGGCGCAGGTGTGCGCCGATGACGGCGTCGTTGGCGGCGAGTACCTCGTGCATTCGTCCGCCCGCGCCGGCGGCGGTGAGCAGCCCGGTGCATACGAAGGGGCGCGCACCGAGGTAGCTGCACATCGCGGCGAGGACGGCGCGTAGTCGTTCGGGGGCCGGCAGCGCTTCGTCGTCGGCAGTGGCCATCACCTGCCCGCCTTCGCGGACGTGTGCGGCCAGGATGAACGCCAGGAGGTCCTCCCGCCCGGCGAAGTAGTAGTAGAGCGTTGCCCGGGCCACTCCCATCAGCCGGGCCACGTCGGCCAGCTGCGGTGGGTCGTCAGCACGCAGCAGTTCCGCGCTGGCGTCCAGCAGTCGGCCGGCCAGGTCCGGAGGTGGCGTTCTCATGGGTCCAAGATTACCACTTGGCATGTACCGGCGTTTGGACTAGCGTCTAAACCATGATTCAACGATACGGGCCATGGGCCGTCATCACCGGTGCCTCCTCCGGGATCGGGCGCGCGTTCGCCGAGCACCTCGCCGCGCAGGGTCTGCATGTCGTGCTCGTCGCCCGCCGCGGCGACCTGCTCCGCGAGCTGGGCCGGCGGCTGTCCGCCGCACACGGCGTCTCCCATCGGGTGGTGGTGACCGACCTGTCCCTGCCGACCGGGGCATCCGCGGTCGTCGACGCTGTCACCGACCTCGACGTGGGCCTACTGGTGTCCAATGCCGGCAGCGCCCGGCCCGGGGCTTTCCTGGACACCGATCCCGCCGAGCTGCAGCGCGCGTTCACGCTGCACGCGAGCACCCATATGGAACTCACCCGCGCTCTCGGGCCCCGCCTGGTCGCGCGGGGTCGGGGCGGCATCGTGCTGACCTCGGCCAGTGGTGGACGCCACGGCATGCCGTGGATGGCGCACGTCGGCGCGGCGAAAGCCTACGTCCTGCACCTCGGTGAGGCGCTGCACGAGGAACTGGCGCCGGCAGGGGTGCGCGTCACCGTGCTCGTCCCGGCCAACGTCGACACCCCGATCGTCGACGCGATCGGCCTGGACCGCAAGGACCTGCCCGGACCGCTGCAACCGCCTGCCGTGGCAGTGCGCCGAACCCTGCGCGCGCTGCAGGCCGACAAACCAGTGATCATTCCCGGGCCGGTGATCTCGGCGATGCTCAAGGCCATCCCTCGCCGGATGTCCATCCGGATGAACGGACGGCTGATGGCGAAGGCGGCCCGGGTCCACGCGGCACGCGACGCCCAGGCCCGGCGGGCGGGCTCGGCCGCATGAACGCCCGCACTCCGCACCCCGAAGTCGGCAGCGACACCGTGCCCGTCCCGCCGCGCCGCAGTCGGGTCCTAGTGACCGGCGCCACCGGGTTCCTCGGCCGCGCCATCGTCACCGCGCTCGCCACCCGGCCCGACGTCGAGGTCGTGGCCGCGTGCCGCCGCCCCGAACGTCTACCGGCAGGGGTGACAGGAGAAGTACGCGCCGGGGACCTGCGCGACCCCGACTACCGGGCGGCCGTGCTCGACGGCACCGACGTGGTGTGCCACGCCGGCACCTGGGGCGCCTTCTGGGGACACGCCGAGCAGGAGCGCCGGGAGTTCTTCGAACCCACCCGCGACCTCGTCGACCGGGCGATCAACAGCGGCGTACGCCGCTTCATCCAAACCAGCACCCTCGCGATCGCGGCCCGGCCCACCGGCGACGGACCCGTCGACGACTTCGCACCCACCCGCCGCACCGGCTTCTGGCCCCACCTGGACCTGCTGATCGACCTCGACGATCACATGCGCCGCCACAGCCGCCACGGCACCCAGATGATCACCATGCGCCTCGGCCACTTCGTCGGCGCCGGCAACAACCTCGGCATGGTGCCCGCCCTGGTACCCCGGCTGCGCACCCGGCTGGTGCCCTGGCTCGCCGGCGGCCGCGCCCGGCTGCCTCTGGTCGCCGACACCGACCTCGGGGAGGCGTTCGCCCTGGCCGCCACCGCCGAGCACCTCGACGACTACGAATCGTTCAACATCGTCGGCCCGACCCTGCCCACCGCCCGCGAGGTCATCGAGTTCATCGCCGACGAGACCGGATCCCCCCGACCCGCCTTCAGCGTCCCGTACACCGCCGGCTACGCCTTCGCCCGGCTGATGGAGACGCTGCACCCCGTCCTGCCCGGCCCCGCGCCGTTCCTGACCCGCTCCCTCGTGCACGTGTCCGAGAACTGGAACTGCCGCAACGACCACGCCACCCGCACCCTCGGCTACACACCCCGCAAACACTGGCGCACCGCCGTACGCGAATCACTGGCCGCCGGCAAGACCCACGGCCACCCCTGGCCCCGCCTGGCCCCACAAACCTGACCACCCACAGGAGAACCCCTCGCATGCGCAAGGTTCACACCGGACAGCGGATCGAGCCGCTCGAACTCACCGCCATCACCGGCGAACCGGTCCGGATTCCTGACCCGGACCTCCTCGTCCACCTGCAATTCCGACGCTTCGCCGGCTGCCCCATCTGCAACCTGCACCTGCGCGGCATCGCCCGCCGACACGACGACATCCTCGCCGCCAGCATCCGCGAGATCGTGGTGTTCCACTCCACCACCGCCGCCATGCTGCCCTACCAGGGTGACCTGCCGTTTCCCGCTGTGGCCGACCCGCAGCGCGACCTCTACACCCGCTTCGGTGTCGGCACCTCCCCCCGCGCCCCGCTACACCCCCGGGCATGGGCCGCAGCCCTGCGCGGCGCCACCGCGAGAACGGCCGCACCCCCCGCCCACGGCGAAACCGTCCTCGGACTACCCGCCGACTTCCTCATCACCACCACCGGACACGTCACCGCCCACCACTACGGCCGACACGCCGACGACCAATGGACCGTCGACGAACTACTCCACCTCGCCCGAAACGTGGCCGCCGCCCGCACCACACCAGGGATCCATCAGCTGGGAGCTTCAGACCCACCGCACGGGCCTGGCCCGCTCGGCAACCAGGCGTAGATATTCGACGCAACCCCACGGTTGCTACGGCGTGGTCCGGGAATGAGAAGGCGGCAAGTCCTCGCGTCCCGGAAACGAGGGTTTCCGAAACGGTCTGACAGGCGCTCGCCTCCGCCGACGTTTCCGCAGCTCGTCGAGTCCCGAAATCCGTCCCGCAACCGGCGCGTCGCCGCAGGGGTTGCGGGACGTGGTCACCCAGAAGCTGATCAATGGGCCTTAGCGTCGTTTTCTCGCTGGAAGCTACGGGCGGGCCTCGTGCGGCGCGGCGGCGCGGCTCGGGCCGATGCGGGCGCTGTCGCCGATCCGGTAGGTGGCCGCCGGCCAGGGTCTTCGAGGGTCGCGGTCCTGATCACGGCTGGTCGCCGCTCTCGATGCCGGCGACGGCGAACAAGTCGAGCTGCTCGCCGGGGTCGTTCGGTCGGCACGCTGCCCATACGGCGTCTCCGGCGCGGCCGCAGGCGTCGAGGACGTCGGTCCAGCCGGCACCCCGGAATCCGCCCGGGTGCGGCTGGTAGATGTCGGTCAGTCCGAGGGGCGTCGTTGAGTGACGCCCGGCGGGCGCGGCTCGTCAACGAGCACAGCGACCCGGTGGGGGGCCACCCGCAGCTTCCGGACCCGGGCTCCAGGTGTTCGCGAAGGCTGGTGTAGACCGTGGCAGGCGGTCGCCAGAGAGGCCGGGCTCACAGTCTGACGTCAGGAACGCCTCCTCCATTGGGCGAGGTTGCTACGGGTGGTGAGGGTGTCGGGGTGGTCGGGGCCGAGGTGGGCGAGTGCGGTGGCGTGGAGGTGATGGAAGTAGTCGACGGCGGCGTTGACCTGCCCGAGTCACGCCACCATCATGGACAGTAACCGCACCACGGGAGCCACCCGCCTGCCTGCCACCGAACCTGGCCGGAGCAACAGGTCACACCCGGGCATCAACTCTCTCGCTTCCTGGTCCGGTGACGCGTTCAGCCGTGCGGCGATAGTCGCGGTTATTACTCGGCCGGCAGTGTGGTGGCCCAGGGCCGAATCCCCACGCGGGTCGTCGTCAGGATCAGCTCGACGTGGCGTGCGCCGGCGAACACTCGAAGCCTTGTCGGGACCTGGCACACTGAACGCAGTTGCCCGTGGAGCGACACATCCACCGGGCCTCGCGGGGGGGGCCGCGCGCCGCATAGCGCGCGGGAGGAATCGACCTCGGAGGCTGCGGTGGGTATCCCCCACGAACTGGCTGAACTCGTCAACTTGGCCAACAGCTTGGTGCAACTGGTCGCTGCCAGCGTCGGTCTTGCTGCTGCCCTGGCTGTGCGGCGTCGGATGCGCGATTCTCGACAGAACGACGACGGCCGCCGTGACAACGGCATGCCTGACTAGTTCGGGTTCGGCGCGATTGTACGTCGAAGGGCCGGCCAGGTAGCGCCGTTCGGCCTTGCTGGCGATCTGCGGCGGGCATCGGGCCGTACGGCACGCTTGTGGAGCTGGTTGCGGAGCCCTCATTCACCTGCCGCGTCGTCGGCCACCGATGACCGTGCGGCGGGGCGGCGTCTGCGGTCCGCCGCGCCTGGTCCCCCTTACGCGAGAGGCCCGGGTGTGGAGGTGAGCAACTGAACGTTTCTTACCGGCACCCCTACGGCGCCGGCGCCCGTTGACAATAGTGCTGGGTCTACCAAAGTTCTGCATCCAGGGCGAATGTGGCCGACGGGTCCGCTCCGGTTGGATGACCCACATGACGACAAGATTCGATCAATTCAGGAGGGCGGCCGTCGTGGTGACGGCCGCCCTGACGGTGCCGGTTGTCGCCGCATCGTCGTCGGTTGCGGCACCCGCCGGGGTCGCGGCGTTCGAGCGGACGCACGAGAACGGGACGCACGCGGCGGCGTCCCGGTTCGCGCTGCCCCGCCCGACCGGACCGTTCGCGGTCGGCCGGGACGTGCTGCACCTGGTCGACCGCGACCGACCCGACCCGTGGGTACCGGCGAACCCGCGCGAGCTCATGGTGTCGGTGTACTACCCGGCGCGGCCGAACACCGGTGGGCCGGCGCGGTACCTCACCGTCGCCGAGGCCCGCCTGTTCATCGAGGACCGCTCGCTGGCCGGCGTCACCACGCCGGAGGAGTTCTCCGCCACCCGGGCCAGCGCCCGTACCGGCGCCCACCCGATCCGCGGCCGGTACCCGCTGGTGGTGCTGTCGCCCGGATTCAGCGTGTACCGCCACACCCTCACCCACCTCGCCGAAGACCTCGCCAGCCGCGGCTACGTGGTCGCCGCGGTCGACCACACCTACGAGTCGGCCGGCACCGAGCTTCCCGGTGGACGCGTGGTCACCTGCCTCGCCTGCACGGCGGTCGACGGGCAGGGACGTGACGGCTTCGCCCGGGTCGCCTCCGGGCGGGCAACCGACGTGACGTTCGTCCTGAACAAACTGACCGGACCACGACGGGCCTGGCGCCACGCCGACCTGATCGACCGCACCCGCATCGGAATGGCCGGCCACTCGATCGGCGGCAACGCCGCAGCGTCGACGATGGCCGCCGACCCGCGCGTGCTGGCCGGCGTCAACATGGACGGCACGTTCTTCGCGCCCGTCCCCGAAGACGGCCTGGGCGGGCGACCGTTCCTGATGCTCGGACATCCCGGCCACGTCCCCGGCGGCCCGGACGACACCTGGGACCGCGATTGGCTACGCCTCGACGGCTGCAAACACTGGCTGACCGTGACCGGAACCGCCCACATCGACTTCAGTGACCTCTCGGTCCTCGCCGACCAGGCCGGCCTACCCGACGACGCGTCGCCACTGTCCGGCGAGCGGACCGCCGAGATCATGCGGACGTACGTAGGCGCGTTCCTCGACCGGCATCTCCGCGGCATCCACCGCCCCGTCCTGGACGGCCCGACACCCGGCAACCCCGAGGTCGTGTTCCACCAACCCTGATGATCGAACGTGGCGCGACGGATCCGCTGTTCTCGCCGCAGGGCGGACCGCGAAACGTCGCGCCGCTCGGGGATCGCGGAGAAACCGCACAGTGCATCCGGACAAACGAGGTAACGAGCCTCCAGGCCCACCTTGCGGATCACCGGCCAGCGCCTTGATCATCCGCAACCTTCGGCCGGACGCGACAGGGCGCATCGCCTGCGTTTGGCGGCCAGTGGGCCATATCTTGCTGCGCCACGTTGCAGGTTTCATCGCCACCCGGCCCGGAGCGGCAGGTGTTCCGCGCATACGGCGAGATGCTCAGCGAACACGGCTTTGACCTGCCGGCGCTGATTCCACAGGTCTACCTGCACTACGACCCCTACACCCGGGCCCAGCGGCGTGAGCCGGGACCGCTGCCGCGCCAGCGGATGGACTTCCTGCTGCTGATGCGCGGCCGTTGGCGGCTCGTCATCGAGTGCGACGGCAAGCATCACTACGCCGAGGACGACGGGCGGGCAAGCCCTCGTCGCTACGCCGATATGGCCGCCGCAGATCGGGAACCCCACCTAACCGGATACGAGGTTGTGCGCTTCGGCGGTGCGGAGTTCCAGTCGCAGGAACAGTCTCTGCCGATGCTGCGCCGCTACCTCACACGGTTGTTCATCGCACACGGCTACCTGCCCGAATCCGCGGCGTGACATGGCGGGCCGGCGATCGGGAACGGACAGCACAGCCCTCTGGTGCCTCATAAGGCCAGCCCGGGCGATCGGGCCACGGTGCAACATCATCGCGTGGCGCGGCACACTCTCGCTGCCCCGAGCCGGTCCCCGGCCGGTCGGCTACGGAGATCATCCCGTTTGGATCAGGTGACCCGTTTCTTACCGGCAGCCCGGCCAGGCCGGCGCGGGCCAGATTGCAGCGCTGGTATGGCGGCAGGGTGTGTGGCTGCTCGACCCAGCCCAGCCGGCAGCGCTGGCAGAGCATGTAGTCCACGGCGAACGCGAAGTCGCCGTCGAGGTTGGCGGCCCGCTGCCGCCAACCGGTCCGCTCGGCCGAGATGGTGTCCTGCCACGGCGTCGCCAGCCGGGGTACTCGCGGCCACCCGGTACGCCGCCCGAGCCGACCGCGGCTGAGCCACTGCATCAGTTCCCGCCAGGGTTCCCGGCCCGAGGCCCGGCCGATCTGATCGGCCATGCCGGCCAGGCGCCGCGCCGCAGCCGTGTCCGGAAACTACGGGCGGGCCTGGTGGTGGCCGTGCACGCGGCGGTGCCGATCAGCCAGTTACGGCACATGATCTACGCGTACCCCACCTTCCACCGCGCCATCGAGGACGCCCTGCGGATCGACGGCCCTGACGCAAAAAAGTGGAATGTCTGTGCCGTCCCGATAGAGGCATTACTCCAGCAGGCGCAGCTACACCCAGTCGGCCAAATCCCAGCCCTGGACAAACTCCCCCATGGGGTACGAGGTGAGCAGCACATGGTTTGGGCCTGAAATATGGCTCACCTCGGCCGCTCCGGTGAAATGGCTGTAGGAGAAGAACCGGTCCGAGGAGTGGTAGAGGATCCGCGTCCAGAACCGCCGGAACGTGTTGTGCGGGAACCAGTATGGTTCGAGCGCACCGTTGCTGTAGAACTGACCGTACAGTCCCACGGCGGTGCTGTCCGCAGAGTTCTCGCGATAGAACAGCAATCGCGAGCTGTAGGTGTGGACGAAATGGTTCCAGCTGCAACAGAAGGTGCCCGGTAGGTAGGTCCACTGGGTGGCCCACTGATGGTAGAACCGGTCTATCTGTCCGACGACGGCGGAGTTGTTGGAATAGTTGTAGAGCAGCACTCGATCTTCGTCAAATCCGGCGGCATGTGTCCAGTAGCCCAGGCCCGACATGGTTCGCAGGGTTCTGAACCGGCCCTGCCCGTCGAGTTGGCCGATCGCCGCCGCACCGCTTGTGCTGTAGAAGAAGAGCCGGTCGGTGTTCGGTAGCCGGACGATGTGATCCCACCCGGTGGCGAAAGAACCCCGTCCGTACCACATGACGGTCACGTGGTGGTTGAGGTCGTTGACGTACCCCACACCCGCCTCGCCGGTTTGCTTCTTGTACCAGAACGTTTGCCCATTGGACAACGTGACCAGGTTGGTCCAGCCGGTCATGGAATAACCGCTGGGGTGTGTTTGCAGGATGGTGAAGGTATTGTTGCTGTTAAGCCGACCCACCGCCCCTGAACCGTCCCGGGGGTTGTAGAAGAGCACCCTGTCACGCAGAGCGTTCACCGCGCGATCATCCCCGGCGGGTGCCGCCTCTGCTGGTACCGCAGGCAGCGACAGCAGGGTAGTAGCGAGCAGGACTGCGACCAGTCTGCGAGTCGTTGACATCCATCCTCCTTTGCCCCACGTCGAACAGATCGACGTCTGCCTATTATGAGGGCTTCTGGTGCCCGACCCTGTCCGGTTTTTCAGCATCAGGCAAGCGATGAAGGTTGGGCAGGTGTGGGAGTCCATCCGAGGTGCAGCCTTGTCGCACCAGCAATCCCTTGAGCTGATCGCGGAGGTGGCGGAGACGTGGAGATGACCGGCGGCGCCAGGTGGCGCAAGAGCAGCCGGAGCAACAGCAACGACGGTGCCTGTGTGTCGCCACCGTGGCCAACCGCTGATGGCCCTACCGCCCGGCCAGCCGGCCGAGTGCTCCCGAGTGCTTTACGAAGGCGCGGACACGGGTTTCGTTACACAGCTGACCTGGGCAGACGTGCACGCGGCTCGGGTGTAAAGCGAACGGACGTTAGCGTTCACCGTCTGGAGCGGCTGTTGAAAGGCTGACATGTCTCGTCAGGTTTTTCTGTCAAGGTTTCCGTCATGGATCTTGATTTGGCAGGCAAGGTTGCTGTGGTAGCGGGGGCGACACGCGGTGCGGGGCGCCAGATTGCCGTGCAGCTTGGTGCCCGTGGGGCGATGGTGTATGCCACCGGCCGCAGTACTAGAGGGCAGCGTTCGGAGATGGACCGGCCGGAGACGATCGAGGAGACCGCTGAGCTGGTGACCGCAGCCGGTGGTAGGGGGATCGCTGTCCAGGTCGATCACCTCGTCGCGGAGCAGGTGCGTGCGCTGGTGGAGCGCGTCGATGCTGAACAGGGGTGCCTAGACATCCTGGTCAACAACATCTGGGGTGCGGAGCTGTTGTTCAGCTGGGACCAGAAGCTGTGGGAACACTCCTTGGACACCGGCCTGCACATCCTGCGGCTGGCGGTCGACACCCACATCATCACCAGCCACTTCGCACTGCCGATGCTGATCCGCCGACCGGGTGGCCTGGTGGTCGAGATGACCGACGGCACCGCAGAGTACAACCGTACGAACTACCGGGCGACGTTCTTCTACGACCTGGCCAAGGCTTCGGTACTGCGCATGGCGTTCGCGCAGGCTCAAGAGTTGGCAGCGTTCGGTGCCACCGCGGTGGCTTTGACGCCGGGCTGGATGCGTTCGGAGATCATGCTGGAGCACTTCGGGGTCACCGAGGCCAACTGGTTTGACGCCACGGCAACGGAACCGCACTTCGCGATTTCGGAGAGCCCCGCTTTCGTCGGCCGGGCGGCGGCCGCGCTCGCGGCCGACCCGGATGTCGCCCGGTGGAACGGGCAGTCGCTGTCCAGCGGGCAGCTGGCTCAGGTCTATGGCTTCACTGATCTCGACGGTAGTCGCCCGGACTGCTGGCGGTACCTGGTCGAGGTCCAGGACGCCGGCAAGCCGGCGGACGTCACCGGCTACCGCTGATACAAGTCGGCCAGCCGTTGTGCGGCAAGCCGCATCTGCTCGCGCAACGGCTGGGGCGCCAGTACCTCCACCTCTGGGCCGAGGCGTAGCAGTTGGTCGTAGGCGACCTCGGTGGACTCGACGGGCAGGCGGGTGACCACCCAGCCCTGTGCGTCGGGTTCGCCCGCCGCGGCGGTGGCCGCCTGCACCGCGGGCGGCTCGACGGCGAACCGTAACGCCCGCAGCCCGGCCTGACCCAGTCGTATCGTCACCTGCTCGGCGAGCATGCCCCGGACGAACTGTGCCGCCCGTTCGGCCCACACTGCCGGCAGGTCAAAGGACTCCTCGCGGACGAACCGCTGATCAGCGACCTCGACGGCTACGACCCGGTCGACGCGGTATACCCGCAGGTCCGCGCCGACCCGCGCGACGAGGTACCAGATCCCCGCCTTGAGGACCACGCCGTAGGGCTGCACGCTGCGCGTCACCTCGTCATGACGGTGGTAGCGAAGGATCACCGTCAGGTCCTGCCACTCCGCGCGGACCAAGACGCTCAGCGCAGGCGGCGGGTCGCTGTCGTGAAACCACCCCGGCACATCGAGGTAGAAGCGTTGCGCCGCCTGTGCCGCCGCATCACGCAACCCGGCTGGCAGCGCCGCGCTGACCTTGAGCTGGGCGGTGGCCAGCACATCACCGAGCCCCATGTCTCGCGCCGGGCCGTACAGACCGAGCAGAAACAACGCCTCAGCCTCAACCCGGCTGAGTCCGGTCAGCCGGGTGCGGTAGCCATCGACCAGTCGGTAGCCACCGAGTCGTCCCTGCTCGGCGTAGACCGGCACTGCGCCATCATCTGCTGGCGACGACTCCAACACCCAAAGAGTTAGGAGTTGTTAGAGACGGCCCGTCGTCTGCTCGGGGACAGCGCATGAGTCGCCAGCTCAGCTGACGATCACCAGTCTCGCCAGGAGTCAGTCAGCTCAGCGCGGCTGAGGCCGCGCCGAGCGGCAAGGGCACCGACATCCACGCCGGCATCCGTCAGAACGGCGTCGATGTACTCGGCGAGTTCTTCCCGCTCCCCGGTCTCGATAGCGCCATAATTCTTATCGGCAACGTTCAACCCCAGAACAACTCGCTCGACGGCTGCCCAGACCGCTTCGTCCGCCACTGGGTCCAGGGCGGCAGCGTCATGCTCGTACGCGTCCAAGACGGCGTCGACCGCCGCCGTGAAGTCTGCCGGCCACAGCTCGGCGGCGTACGCCTCATCCGGATCCAAACCTCCGGCGGCAACGGCCGCTTCCTGGGTCGCCACCTCACGTCGCCAGCCACGCGTCGGCCTCTCGATCATGGCCGTCAGAGTAACGCCTTCTACTGCCCGTGACGCCCACGCCGGCGTCAGGCGTTAGCGGGACGGTAGTCCAAGCCTTCAGAAGCGGGCAGCAGGACGGCGGCATACCGCCGGTCGGCGCGGCTATGTCGACATCCTCCTCGACCATGGAGGTCTGCGGAGCCTCGCGGGCGAGCTCGCGGCGCAGTGCCAGCGCTTCCCGCGCCACCGGCAGTGCTTCGGCGACCCGCCCGGCCGCCAGAAACTGGTTGGCGACGTTGCTCAGCGATGTGGCGAGGTCCTCGGCCATCTCGTCCGGCCTCCGCCGGTCGAGCCGCTGCCGGATACGCAGCGCCACGGCGACCAGCGCGGCCATGTGCACCGACAGCACGAGGTCGAACTCGGGGCCAGCGAGGTTCGGTGGCAGCGGGATGTCCGCCGCGTCGACCTCGAGTATGCGGGCGAACGCGTCGCGCGCCGCGACGAAGACGGTCTGGTTCATGCCCACGGAGCGGTTGGCGCGGGGGAGGGGTGAAGGTCAGGGG